>JAZSNB010000053.1:0-32042 GCA_045536195.1 Acutalibacteraceae bacterium | reverse complement strand
TATTGTGTGAACTACCGCGAGGTGTTTTATATGAAAAGTACTGACGAGGGAGAAAGCTGGTCCCGTGCCCGTAATATTACAGAAGACATAAGAAGGTCTTTGAACGGATTTTTCTTTTCCTGTATTGCAGCAGGTCCCACCCACGGTATAAAGACCTCTTCGGGCAGACTTATAGTTCCCTTGTGGCTTGCATATAACCGTACCGACCCCGAAAGCCATCATCCGTCTGTTATATGTGTTATGTACAGTGATGACGGCGGAGAAAGTTGGAAAACAGGGGAAGTCTGTGATAAGCTTAAGGATGCAAGTGAGTTCACCGCGGCTGAAGCAGGCGGAAAAATTCTCCTGAGTATACGTCACGAGGGAGAATGCAGGTGCAGGTATGCGGCTGAGCTTAATAAAGATTGTGCAATAGTAAATCTTTATCCGCAAGAGGAGCTGCCCGATCCCGTATGCTGTGCAGGACTTCTGGCTTCAGACAGCGGATTTTTATTCTCCAACTGCGCATCATCCGTAAGCAGAACGATGCTGACACTGAAAAGGCTTGATGAAAAGGGGCGGGTTACAGAAAGTCTGCTGATAAACGAAAAGGGAGGCTACAGCGATATTGCAGCTTCCCCTGATAAAAAGACGGCATATGTGCTTCATGAGTATGAAAATTTGCTGATTTGTACAGCAGTAAAATTGTAAATTTTGTATAAAATGCTTTACAAGGCTGATAAAAATGTGATATATTCAGAATATATCAATTAAAGGAGATTTTATTATGGGACTTTTATTTAAGGTTTTTGTGTCTGTTGTTCTTTCTTTTCTTAATGTTTTTACCTTCCCGGTATTCGGCTTTTTTGCAGGTGAAGACAATTACAAGGTCAGGGATGCCGAAGAGGTAAAGCTTAATTTTGCCGCAATTTCAGATATTCATATGACGGATGAGTTTGCCCGTGTGCAGGTGCTCAAGTGCGGACTGTGGGATATGGATCATGCTTATGACGAGCTTGATGCCCTTGTTCTTGCAGGTGACCTTACAGATCACGGATTGGAGGAGGAATATGAAAACCTCAAAGCAGCCTTTGCTCCCTACAATCCTGCAGGTGAGATTCTTATGGTTGTGGGCAATCACGACACATGGACAGATGAGGATGACAGATATGAGCCTGCAAAGGAAAACTTTATAAGGTATTCCGAAGAAATCACGGGAAGAGAGCTTACCGAATGTTATTACACAACCGAGATAAACGGCTATACCTTTATTGTAATGGCAAGTGAGGGTACAAGCACATCCGCATATATAAGCGATACTCAGCTTCAGTGGCTCAGAGCTGAAATGGACAAGGCTTCCGAAAAGGGACTTCCCGTTTTTGTTATTTCTCACTGGCCTGTTGCCGAAACTCACGGTCTTCCCGAAACATGGGGCGATGAGGAGCCTGAGATTCTTGACGGCAGCTTCGGCGATCAGAACTATGAGGTAGAGGCAATTCTCAAGGATTACGAAAACGTATTTCTTATTTCAGGCCACCTTCACAACGGCTTTGTCAATGACAGCCAGACAGGTGTGTACGGTTATGCTTCCGTTGAATCCGACGGCTCTTTCCACAGTATAAATCTTCCTTCATATATGTATATGGGCATCCGCGGCAGAGTGTTTAACGGATGCGGATACAGCATAGAGGTTTATGAGGACGAGGTTCTCTTAAGAGCGAGAAGCTTCACATCGGGTATATGGTATACTGATTATGATGTAAGCATTCCTCTTGAAAAATAAACAAAAAAACGGTTTCGTCCTGAAGACGGAACCGTTTTCTCAATGATATCTGATTATATATTCATAGTGTGGGCTTTGAAGGTGCCGAAATAATATCTTGCAAGATGGCCGGCGAGCTCGGCAACGGGAGTGTCACAGTCGTTTTCCACCCATCTCATAATGAATGCGGTTGTGCCGCCCGCAACAAAGGTAAAGGCTCTTTTCAGCTCATCCGCCCGGTTATCTGCAATAAGCGGTTTAAGAACATCTCGGATTGTATGGTAAGTAATTCTGCCGAAGCTTGCGTGAACGGAGTTATCTGCGTTCTGATTGAAGATGAATTTGTACAAATCGGGATTCTCAGCTACGGTTTTAAGGTAGTAATGCACAATAATATAGAAATCATTGTATGTGAAGTCAGCAAGTGAGTTTTTTGTTTTGATGGATTCCTGTATATGTACGATAACATTTTTCTGCAGGATAAAAAACTCTTTTATAATCTTCTGATGAAGGTCATATATATCTGTGTAGTAAGCATAAAAGGTGCTTCTGTTTACGTCGGCGCGCTGACATATTTCAGTTACTGAGATTTTGTTGAGAGGTTTTTCCTTCATCAGTTCATATAAGCTTTCTCTTATCATTTTTTTGCTGTACAGTGTACGGCGGTCTTCTCTTTCCTTAGCCATAAAATATACTTCTTTCTTTTGTTGTTGAATAATAAAAAACACAATGTCGGTTTTAGAACATGGAATTGATTTTAGCACGTATTGTTTTATTTTTCAACAAGAAACTGTAAATATTTTTTGAATAAAATTTTTATATTCTCTGCAACACTTTGCCGCTGTTTTCTATCTAATAATCGGAAGGGGCGAAAAATATGGACGGACAGACAAATGAACTTATCAGACAGGCAAAGCGGGGAGATGCCCACGCTTTCGGAGAGCTTTACGGTTTATATGCCGGGGAGCTTTACCGTTTTGCCCTTTACAATCTGAAAAACACCTTTGATGCTCAGGATGCGGTACAGAATGCCGCGGTAAACGCATTCAGAAAAATAAAAGATCTGAAAAAGGAAGAAAGCTTCAGGTCCTGGTTTTTCAAAATACTCTATAACGAATGCCGTAAGATTGTTTCTTCAAAATCCCGTCTTTACGAGGTTTCCCGCGATGAAATGTCCGTTTTTAATGAAGCTGTTCCTTCCCACAGCGAAAAGATTGAACTTATGAGTCTGCTCGATCCCCTTTCTCCCGAGCAGCGGTCAATCATAATTCTGTCCGTTTTTTACGGTCTCACTTCTGAAGAAATCGGAAAAATTCTCGGAATGAAAGCAGGCACTGTGCGTTCATCCCTTTCAAGACTTTTATTGAAATTAAGAAAACAGATAGAGGGTGCAGATAATGAATATTGATAAAGAAAATGCAGATTTTATTAAAAAATCGGTTCAGGAGAATATAGCCTTGCCTGAAAGCCTTTCAAAAGAAAATATAGAAAAGCTGGTTTCGGGCAAAAAGCAGAAGGCATCAAAAAAAGCTGTTATCCGCCGCTTTACCGCTATAGGTGTGGCTGCCTGTATTGCGGTTGCCGCAACAGCCGTGCTTCGGGACGGAAAGCTTTTCGGCTTGCCTGTCGTTTTACAAAATGAAAATGCTGAAGTGCTTGAAGACAGCAGTAAACCTGATGATGATCTTTCATCATACGAGGGAATAGTTTCCCGTATAAGAGCATATGCCGCAGAGCTGGAAGAAGAAAAACTGCAGTATAAAGATGATTTTTACTATGTTGTTGACGAAGAAGCAGCAGTTGATTTTGTTGCGGATGCTGAGGGCTCTGTGACTTTCAACAGTGCCGTTTCTGCTACGGGTGCTGTTTCCGACTCATCGTCATCTTCAAGAGGTGAGCTTAATCTCCGTGTAGATGGTGTGTATGAAGATGATATCTTTATAAACGACGGAGAATATCTCTATTATACGGATTCCGATATGGAAATTAATATTGTGAAGGCTGAAAAGGACGGCAGTCTTACCGGGCAGGCTGTGATAAAAAGCACATATCCCGAAATCGGCTATTATAACATCGCAGGTCTTTACCGTTATGAAAATTATCTTATAGCCTGCTACACTCAGCAGGAATATGCAGATAAAGAGAATTACGGGATCAGAGACTTCAGCGGTGCGGTGATATATGATGTTTCTGATAAATCCGCTCCGAAGGAAGTAAAAACCATTACTCTTGACGGTTGGTATTCCTCCTCAAGAATTGTAGACGGAAGGCTTATTCTCATAAGCACTCATGATATTACCAAGTATTATTCCTGCACAGATGATGAGCTGCTTCTGCCCTGTGTTTATAACGGAGAAGAAAAAACCGTGCTTCCCGAGGACAGAATAATATATTCGGAAGAAGAAAGCCCCGAAAGCTATGTTATTGTTTCAACTCTGGAGCTTTCTGACCTTGAAAAAGATGCAAACACCGTTTCCTTCCTCGGTCATTCAAGCGATACCTATTGTACAAGGGAAACTCTTTATATCCTCGGAACGGAATACACCTACCGCTATGCTGTCCGCGGCGGATTATCCCGTGCTTTTACAGGCATAACAGAAGCGGACACAATTATAACGGCAGTTGATATTTCGGGGGATACGGCAGAATATATCTGCAATACAAAGCTTGACGGAACGGTACTTAACAGCTATTCTATAGATGAATATGAGGGATATCTGCGTATCGCTCTGACCCGTGAAAATGAAAACTGTATTACGGTGCTTGACAAAAATCTTCAGAAGGCGGGAGAGCTTTCGGGAATTGCACCGGGCGAACAGATAAAATCCGCAAGATTTATGGGAAATACCGCATACCTTGTGACCTTTGTGCAGACAGATCCTCTTTTTGTTATTGACCTCTCCGATCCCGAAAAGCCTGAAATAAAGGGTGAGGTGAAGCTTCCCGGTTTTTCTTCCTACCTTCATCCCGCGGGTGACGGACTTCTTGTCGGTATCGGCTACGGCGGAACAGAGGACGGACTTGACGGCAGTGCAAAAATCAGCCTGTTTGATGTGAAGGATCCTGTTTCTCCGAAGGAGATCGACAGCTTTGTGCTTGAAAATGCACAGTTTGAAGTGACTCCCAAGGCATATACAAAAGTCAGCGAAAGCTCCTTCCTTATTCCTTATTACATCTGGCAGAATATGTCAGGCGGCTTCTCAGACGGCAGATACCGTTCGGGTGCTTTATATATGGAGGTAGCTGACAATAAGCTGCAGCTTAAAATGGACTATTTTGCATTATCTCCCTTCGGTACTTCAAGAGCTACGTTTATCGATAACAATGTGTATATATATGAAACCATGACAGGTGTGGCTTCCTTCAATATGGAAAGCGGAGAATTTATCGATTCGGTTGAATCGGCAGAAAAGAATATATACGGATACAAAACTCCGTAATAAAATGAAAAAAGGAGAACGGTTTTTACGCCGTATCTCCTTTTTTCATATATTTGCATTTTAATGGGTTTTCTGTTTAATCGCGGGGAGCAGCTCCCATACCTGAAAGGTATGCAGCATATTCTTTTTCAGCTTTTCTGAAAGCCATAACAGCAGTAACACCTGCTACAATCCACAGCCAGCCAGAGAAAGTGCCGGCAAGGATAGCCATAGCAACCTCAAAAATTGCAAGGGCAAGAATTGCAATTGCAAAGCCTTTGTGCTTTTTGAACTGCAGACCGAGAGTTACACCGAGAAGAAGCCCTGCATCAATGAGACCTAAATATGCGCCGCCGACAACAGCAAATACTGCTGTGATAGCAGCACAGATGTAGCAGATTATAAGAACCGATTTTATATCCTTTTTGAATGATGTTGCACCGTTTTCAAAAAATTCTTCCTTGCTCATAGGAGTGACCGGAGCACCGTAGGGGTTGTTCTGAGGAGCACCGTAAGGGTTGTTCTGAGGAGCGCCGTAGGGATTATTCTGAGGGGCACCGTAGGGGTTATTCTGAGAGTCACCATAGGGGTTATTCTGATAATTCATAGGGTTGTTATCATTCATAATTTTCATCTCCTTTATCAGATTATATATGATCCGGATAAATAAATCAAGGGCAGCTTATATAAAAGAGCTGCTTTTTTGCGGATTATATGTATCTCAGCATATTTATAGTTTAATGAATTCCCGTATGAAAAGCAATACCGTTCATGCAGGAAAAACCAAGCATAACAAAAAAATAATGAACTGATAATTGTTGACAACTGCAAAAACTGTGATAATATTTAATTATCACAGGGAGGGATATATATGTCAAAGCTTTGTAACGGAAATCTCAGTCTGTCAGGCAGAATTTTTGCCGTAATAACATGCGCACTTATGACAGGATTTATGTGGAGAGTAAGAGGAGACCACGGCTGGGGCTCAATGTGGGGTATGTTTGCCGTAGGAGTTATGCTTATTCTGTTTATTTATGCTGTTTTCGGTGAAAGAAAAAAGATGAATTATGAAATGCTTCCCGTTGCTGTTTTTCTTTTAGGTATAACAAACGGCGGCTGGGGTACTCTTAATTCACAGATGGGCGGCTATCTCACAAGCACCGCACCCTTTACAGGCGAAGAAGCGGCAAGACTTGCGGAAATAAATCCCGTACACGGATTGTTTATGATGCTGTTTTTAGGCTTCGGCTGGATGCCCCTGTTCTCGGTGGTTGTTGCTTCTCTTTTCTCAAAGAAAGAGTTTAAGCTGAAAGACTATGCTATTCTTATTGCGGTATTTTACGCAGTTACTTATATTTTCAAGTTTTCGCTTTCTCATTTTGTTATTCAGGCGGTTCATCCCGAGGCAGTTTCCTTCTGTAAGGAGGGACTTGCTGATGCGGGAATAGAGCTTTCGCCCATGATGGCTTATATAAAGGAATTCGGCTCTGCCTCCTGGGCAAAGAAAATTCCCTTTGCAAGGAACTATTTCACAAGCATCGACGTTATGTCTGCTGCCTTCGGTGCTCTTTTTACCTCTCTTTCGGCACTTGTAATATTGAAGGACAGATTTACCGCTCTTATCTCCTTGCTTATCAATACCGTATGCTCTCTTTCCATTACAATAGCAGACGTGTTTCTTATTATTGATTCCGACAAGGGACTTATTCCTTTGGGAGATAAGGTGCCTATGTGGATACAGGCTCCCTCCTGGTCGTTATGGGAATTTTTCACAGGCTTTTTGCTGGGACTTGGTATTATGCTGATACTTGTGTGCCTGCCTTCAGAATATATCCGCGAAGAGCCCTTTGAAAGAAAACCGCTTCTGAAAAACAGAAAATTACATTATATATATACATCCTTTGCTCTTATCACATTTATGCTTTGCCTCACTCTTACAAGACCTTTGGGAATGAGAATAGGCTCAAGGCTTTTTGATAACGGGATAGTGAGCGATGAAGATCTTGTCGGTACGGTAATAACCGTGGTGCTCACTGTTATCGGCGGTGCGGCTGCCCTTTTTGTATCAAAGAAGCTTCTTAAAGAGGAAATGCTTCCCTTCGGAATGAACGTGAGTGATTTCAGCAGGAAAGCCGTGTGGATATACTTTGCCCTTACTGCACTTGTATATTTCTTTGCAGACGATGAGCTCCCCTTTGAGGGAATAAAAAATGCAGCGGACTTTTCCGCAAAATTCGCAGCAGGCGGACTTACCGTGCTTCTTCTGACTATTACTGCAGCACTTCTCTTCTGCATATTCTGCCCCCTTACCTTCAGGAACAAAAAGAATAATAAAACAATAATTACAAAAGAAATCAGATCATAATTTACCGGTATGATATAATTTCCCGAGCCCCATAAAATTAACCTTTTCTTTGTAGGGGACGACGCCCCCTACAGGATAAGAAGGCTACAAACATCAGAAATACTGATTTTTATGTAGCCGGCACATCGATAAATTATGACTTTTGTTGGTGATTTATGAGAAATATAGAAGATTTTGATGAAAATTTCAGAGCTGAGATTCCTGTTTTTAACGGGATGAAGACCTTTGATATTATGAAGCCCCCTTTTTCGCTTTACGGACTGAAAAAAGATGAAGACGGTTTTTTCAGAATGGATAAGTCTGTTGCAGAAAGCGTATCCGACAGTGTGAACGGGCTTAATTTTAATACCTCGGGCGGGTGTCTGAGGTTTAAGAGCAGCACAAAAAAAATTATTCTTACTGCAGAGCTTCCCGTACTTTGTCTTATGAATCATATGCCTCTTACAGGCTCATCTTCCTTCAGTATTTACTGCGACGGGATGTTCTGCGGAGTTTTCAGAGCACCTTCTGTTGAAGAATATGAGGGCAGATGGTCTTCCGTGCTTAATCTTCCCGGGGGAGAAAAGGATATTATGATTTTCTTCCCCTTATATAATAATGTAAAGGAAGTATATATTTCACTTGAGGAGGATGCATCGCTTTTGCGGGGAAACAGCTTTTCAGATGCACTTCCCATAATCTTTTACGGCTCATCCATCACTCAGGGAGGCTGTGCATCCCATCCCGGGAATGCATATCCCAATATGATATCAAGATGTCTTAACCGTGAGATACTCAATCTCGGTTTTTCCGGGTCGTGCAGGGCGGAAAAAGAAATGTGTGAGTATATATCTGAGCTTCCCATGAGTCTTCTTGTGTATGACTATGACCACAATGCACCCACGGCGGAGTATCTTGAAGCCACCCACGAGCGGTTTTTCAGACAGTTCAGGAAAAGCTGTCCCTATACGCCCGTGCTTATGCTGAGCGTTGCCGATAATTGCTTCGGCAGGGAAAATATTGAAAAAAGAAAAGCAATAATTAAAAGGACATATGAAAATGCTCTGAACGAGGGAGATGAAAATGTTTATTTCCTTGACGGACAAAGCTTTTATGATGAGGTGGGAGCACAAAACGCTACGGTTGACTGCTGTCATCCCAATGACCTTGGCTTTTATGCTTTTTATAAAAATATAAGCGACTTTATGAAGGAGAATGATTTATAATGAAACCTTGCTTTATCGCCCACAGGGGCTACAGCGGAAAGTATTTGCAGAACACCGAGGAGGCTTTTATCAAGGCTGTGGAGCACGGCTCCGGCGGTATTGAAACCGATGTGCGTATCACAAAAGACGGTGTGCTTGTGGTTAATCACGATGATAATGTAAAATACGCGGACGGCACCCTTCTTGCAGTTGCCGAACACACCTATGAGGAGCTTTCGGCAAAGCCCCTTATGAATAAATTTACCGATACCGAAATTTATATATGTACCTTCCGTCGGTATCTTGAAATCTGCCGCGACGGCAATATGGTGTGCTTTATTGAATTCAAGGGATATTTCCCTGATGAAAAAATCAATGAAGCCTTCACTCTGGCAAAAGAGGTATATGACCTTAAGATGTGCTCATTGCAGTCCTTCGACCTTGATAATCTTATTCGTGCGCATGAAGCATTTCCCGAGCTTCAGATAATGCTTACCTGCGGTGAGCCCGATGAGGATGTTTATAAGTGTCTTGAGCTTGGCTTTGACATAGATATGGCGCACTCGGGAATTTATAAATCCCTTGTGGACCGCTTCCATGAAAAGGGACTTAAGGTGGGGCTCTGGACAGCAAATCAGCCTCACGAATTAGAGCTTTGCAGACTTATGTGCGTGGACTATATAGAATCTGATATTTATTCTGATTTTATAAGCTGAGTATGGATATAAAGCTTATACTATATTATTTTTTCATTGCGGCAGGGGCTTTGTTCAGTGCCGTGACGGGATATCGGCTGGGAGTGAAACGAGGCTTTTTACCCCGCACGCTGAAGCTTTATATTTCCGTTGCCATATTTTCGGGGATATTCAGTGCTCTTCTTATGGGACAGCTTCAGAATTTTATAATGTCTCTTACGGGACTTGAGTTTTATCCCTCACGTCTTCGCATTTTCGGAGCTTTGCTTTTTAACCCCGTTCTTATTTATTTCCCCGTAAAGCAGCTTGCAGGGGATTATGATGAGGTGCTTGATATTTTTTCGGCAGGCACATACGGGATGTCGGGTATTTCAAAAATCGGCTGTGCGGTATACGGCTGCTGCTACGGAACAGCCTGCACTCCGGGAGTTTATACGCCCTTTGAGGAGCACAGTGTTTTTCCCGTTCAGCTTCTTGAAGCTGTGCTGAGTCTTATTATCTGCTTTGGTGTGTTTTATGCCGTAAGCAAAAAAAAGCACCGCAAAGGTGCGGTATATCCTTTATCGCTTATCCTTTACGGTGTTATGAGATTTTTTGTTGAATTTTTAAGATACTATTCCGAAGAAGAGCTGAATGCTTTTTACGGGCTCAGCTTCTGGCAATGGGTCAGTATCATTACCGTGCTTATAGGCGGGGTGTGGCTTACATATAAGTTTCACCGAAAAAGCCGGGGTTTACAAAAATCGGAAAGGCAGTGTGAAGAATAAGCACCGCCAGAATAATATACAATGCAGGGTTGTGCACTACGGAAAGTGCATAGCCCTTTATTTTTTCATTGCCGTCAGAAAGTGCGCAGGTTAAAAGAATTATTGCAAGAGGCGAAACGCTTGCAGAGAGAATAAAAAGAGGGGTGGGGAAGGCACCGAAAAATATACCGGCTCCGAGTGGAAAAAGAGGAAGCACGCCTAAGGGTATAAGCGGATAATCTTTTTTCAGCGAGAAGAAAAGAATAAGAGCTGCACAAATCAGTATTACCGGGATATATTTTTTGCTGAAGGAGAATTCCCGGGGGGTGAGCTTTATAATGCCGTAGCTTATGGCAGCAATACAGAATACTCCGTTTGCAATTACCGAGATTTTCTTTTCTTTTTCATTTCGGTCATTGAGAATAAACGAAGCTGCAGCAATAAAGGGAGAAAAGGCAATTCCGAAGGCAGGAAATAATGCAGTGCCGATAAGTGTGCCTGCAGTACCTGTCAGAGTGTGACCGGAAAAAGCCATAATGAGCACAGCCGCATAAAAGATAATAAACATAACTGCAGAAGAGCAGTCGGCAGTGCCGCCGGCTGCAGACTGCCCCATTATGTCAATTTTCATCATTCCCAGCGAAGCCAGCAGCATCAGCGGAAGCAGATATATGCTCAGCTCCTTTGATTTTTTTGCTTTTATGATAAAGGGGATAAGCATAAGTGTTACCGCTGTGTATTCCGCGAGAAGCATGAAGGGATAATTCTCCGTATAGTATAAATGTGTGCGGCCCTCTGAATCGGTGATGCCTGAGGTGAGGGTAATAATAAAAAATGCAATACTGAGAACCGGAAGAGTTATCCACAGAAAAAGCGGAGTGTTTATTTTTTCTTTTTGTCTGATATTTTTTTTCATAACTTCACCATACAAAAACAAGAGTCAGATAGAACAGGAGAAGAGGAATAAGGACCGCTTTGTACTTTTCGCCCTTTTGGGCCAGGGTGTTGAATGCACTGCATACGGGAGCGGCATTTTCTTTTATAAATACCGAAAGCATCAGAAGGCTTGAAATTACCATAATTGACAGCCATCTTGATGTGTCTGAGGAGGTAAAGCAGGCAACGAACTGAATCAAAGGGGAGATAAGACAGAGGAAATATACGAATTTCTCTTTTTTATCCTCAGCCGTCTTTATTGCTCTTTTCCATATTGCTTCAAAAAACAGCATCACAGGGCTTACAAGAATAAAATCGCAGATGATTGCAAAAAGGGTTGTGTCGTGCAGTGCCATTCTCAGATTGCCGGCAAGTGCCTTGAATATGGTAGACGAATCTTCCGACATATCTACGAGATTATAAAGCCTGTTCATTTCATCATAGGGTCTGAAGCCTGTTCCCACATATCTTTCAATGCTTGTTATGGGACTGCCTGCTTTTTCTATTATATAATCAATGAATTCCTCAAAGGGCATAACATTGAAGGTCCGGTTGGTAAGCACAAAATAAATTGTGGCAGGGACGCTTACGGCTATCATAACAATGGTAAGAGCATAAGCGTTTTTTGAATTTTCTTTTATGCATTTGTTGATGCAAAGCACATATATAAGCGGCATAAAGGCAAGCACAAAGGAATAGTGTACCCACAGGCCCGTAAAAATAAAAACGGGAATGAGAAAGGCGGCTTTCTTGTGTTCGCTTACAAGAAGAATAAGTGCGGCGGACATCACCCAGTATATATCAAGCAGCTCGAAAAGATTGAGATATGTCATAAAGCCGTAGGGGAAAACGGCAATAATGAGGCTTAATATGAATAGATTTCTTCCGCTTTTTTCATCTGCCTGCTTTATGCATTTCCCGAGATACAGAGAAATCAGAAAAAATGTAAGAATAACTGCAGAGGAGTGCATAAACATTATATTCTCCTCCGTGGGATGCTTCCATAAGAGTCCCGAAACCGTGCCGATGAGGGTACGGCTGATAAGACCGATTTTTACATCGACGAGATGAAGGGGATAAAGAATATCCGACATCAGATCATCCTTTGTAAAAAACAGCAGAAAGTTCATCATAAGTGCCGAGAAAACCGACAGCTCATATTTTGATTTTAATAAAATTTCCTTGAACTTATTCATTTTTTATTCCTGTTACCTTTATAAGCAGACCGTTTCCGATATCTTCGGGCTTTTCGCATTCAAACAATGCATAGCCGAATTCTGCCATTTTTTTTGCAGATATAATTTCAAGACCGCTTTTTGAATAGAAATAGCTCGGAACATAAAGATAGTCGGGAATGTTTTCCGGATTGATTTCATAGTATTTTCTGAAACGGTCTCTTATTTCGGGAAAAGCCAGCTGCTCGGCAATAAACCAGCCGGAGTGAGCTCCCATAAGAAATTCTCCGTCTATGTAGACAACGGGGGTGTTTTCAATTACAAAAACTCTGTCATCGCTGTTGATTTTTTCTTTTATTCTCTTTGCGTCCGAATACAGCCTGAAGTTTATCAATGCCTGATCAGAGGGCAGAGAAATACCTTTGTATGCCCCGTTTGTAAGCTGAGTGGACTTATACTGTGTTCTTGATATCATAAAGCTTACGGCAGGGGACAGTAAAACCACCGAGGCTGCCGCAAGGCAGATAAGAGCGTATATTCTGCTTACGGGAGCACCGTGCTTTATATCTTTGGTGTTTAATTCGCAGATAATATCCTTTATAAAAATAAAGGTTGCAAAGGAGGCTACGATATAGCCGTTTACGCTTGCATGAAGACCTAAGTTTGAGGTTACTGTCATAAGAACAGCATATATTATTCCGGGACACCACAGAAGGCAGAAGACTTTTATGTTCTTTTTTCTGCACATAAGGAAAAACGGAAGTCCCGAAAGTGCCAGAGGCAGATAGAAGAAGCTTACGTCATCGGTTTCGCCCTGCTCAATAACATTCAGAAGACGCAGAAAAAGAAAAATCATAAATACAAGAAGAGCCGATGAGTATAATAATATTCCCGCAGGATGTCTGAATCTGTTCAGGATAACGGAAGCGACGGCAAAAACGGCAAGTATAATCAGTGCCGCTGCACCCGCTGCCATAGCCATGTCGGCAAAAAACTGAAAAAGGGAAAAGGTTTCTATGCCGAGAGTTTCCGAAACTGTCATATGCTCCACATCGTTTAAGATTCCGGGGATGCTGCGGAGGATGTTTTTTATTCCGGAATTTTTCAGAAGAATATAAAGGAAAAATATAAATACAGGGAGTATTCCGGCAACCGTCATAAGAAAGCTTCTGAAACGTAAGGGGAAGGGAACACTGTCTTTTGCTGCGGATTTTTTTGCTGCAAATATACACACGGCAATAAAATATGCAATATAGAAGATTGCCCCCAGGGGCTGGCAGAGAATAAACATGGCAATAAGAGTGCCGCTGAGACACATTTTTATTGCCGACGGCTCAGTTGTTACGGAATAAGCCGTGCAGATAAGAAAAACAAAAAGAGCGAGCCCCATGGTGTTGTAGCTGAGAGTATTGAGCCCTATTACCGAAAACAGAATAAATGAAAAGCTTATGATAACGGCAGAGATTTTTTCTTTTCTGAAGGTTATATACAGCACAGCGCCTGCGGAAGCCTGCATAAGGCAGAATAAAAGGCGCATAAAAAGAATGATGCCTTCGGTGCCGCCGGTGATTTTTGTGAAAAGCAATACGGGGAGATATAAAAGCACACCCGACAGCTGTGACAGATGCCATTCATCGGTAAAAAGACCGTCGCCGCTGATAATACGCAGGGGAATTGTAGAATAGAAGGCTTCATCCGGAACGGTTCCGTCAAAAAAAGCCGATATTGTAAGAAAAAGGAAGCCTGCGGATAAAAGGGCAATTGCAGCGATATCTGTTTTTGTAAGCCTCTTCAGAGGCGGAATCAGACCGTTCATACAAGTTTCTCCGTATAATATTATTGTATAATTATTATAAACATAAAGAAAAGAACAGTCAAGTACGGGTGTGTTAACAATTTGTTCATATAAACAAAAACTCAAAATTACAATTTGCTTTTCTCTTGTTAAAAACAACCATTTTTTAATTATAAATTTTATATAAATCGCAGTAAACAGGTATGTTGACTTATCGGATTGCATTGTGGTATGATATTGATGATATATTATACCCGGAGTTGCCCCCAAAAACGGCAACAGTTTTTCCGGAGTATTTGTATTAGTTTCTCAAAACTAATCTTAAAAGAGAAGGAGTGTTTTTATGGAAACAAGAGCTAAGCTACCTAAAAAAGTTCTTAGTATGTTTCTCTCCCTGCTTATGGCACTGAGCTGCTTCTCCATTGCGCTTCCGAGCCTTGTATCCTCAGCGGATGCATCGACCCAGGCACAGTGGACAGCACTGCAGAACGCATTTAACGATGCGAAGGCTGCCGGTGTTTTATCAGGGGCAAACGCGTCAACCTCGACAAGCGGTAACACAGTAACCGTTAATGATACGACGGGCGGCCATCTTTATAAGATAGCTGACCTTATGTATGCTATTGTCAAGGCTGACCATGTAACTGCACGTAATCATCACAAGACCATGCGTGCATACATCAAGAGTAATTTATCTCTTAACGCTTATCAGCAGCAGTTTGTTGATGATCTTCTTCCCGTAATCGGTAACTATACGTACAGTTCAAGCTCTGACTGTTCTTACACCGGTTATCAGAAGGGCAGCTGGCCGGCAAACGGTCCTTTTACATCCAATATAACACTTTCCGTTGTTATCACACGTGATGTCAAGGACGCTATTGCTATGGATTGCGCAACTGCAGCTGCAGTGCCTGCCAATATCAACACAAAGCTTACTTATTCTGTAACAGCTGTTCCTCAGAAGGCAAACAGCGACAGCTACAGTTCCAATTGGTCAACCAGTCATGAGAGCGGTACCAATACCGAAACTGACAGCGGAACTGATTACTATTACAGAAACAAGGGCTGGTATATAAACAATACCCCCACAACATCTTACGCAACCTCTGCTACTCCTAACCTTTCTGCTATCACAAGCTACCTTAACTATGTAGCTTCTGATGCCTTTAAGCCCGGTTATGATGAGTGGCTGAGCAATCCTACCTGTGTATATACATGGGAGCTTGATGTGCTCAATGCTGTTGAGCCTGCTTATAAGCCCTACAGCGATGCTCTCAGCGGTATAGATGCATTTTATATCGAAAAATATATCGGTTCAACACAGAAAGGCCGTTATGACCAGTATGCAGATGCATGTACAGGTGCTGTTGAGGCTGCAAAGTATTATCCTGTTATTGAATGGATAAGAGACGGCGCTCATCTTGACGGCTATCTTGACAGAGACAGCTACGAGGAATGGACAGCTGTACGTGTTCCCGAAAACAGAGCAAACCTTGAGGCTCTTCTTGAAGACACTCTCATTCTTCAGGCAATTGTTGAAGGCTGCTCCGAGGGTACAAAAACAGCTTTCCAGAATGTATACGGATATTCTCCCGCAATGTTCACAAATCAGATTGAGACCTTAGAGGACCTTATTCAGATTTATGACCTTACAGACATCTATGATGAAGTTATCTTCCGTATGACCCACGATGAAACCGAGGTTTATAACGGTGACGTTTCTCTCTGGGGTGCTATCAACTACGAAAGCTATAAGTATACATCAGCAGGCGAAGTATGTCCTATCGATGATACTATGCTTCAGGCTGCAGCTGCTTACTTCAACGGTAAGATAACTGCTATTGAAGGCTCCTTTGATGCCGACAACGTAGCTAAGGTATTTGCCGACAACAACGGCGGTCAGTATACACTTAACGATGTAAAGGCTTTCAGAGACGAGCTTATCAAGGAAGTCAAATACCGCGGACATGAAACAACCTTTGCTGACTACTATTCATATTTTGAAAGCATCAGATATGAAAGATATCAGCTTGTTGCTTTCAAGTCCCTTACAAATATTCTTAATGCTGCAGAAACTAAGGCAGGCGAGCTGAGAAACTGGTACAATACTGCTCTTAATGAGCTCGGTGCTGAAAAGACTGCTCAGATTTACGGTACATATCCCGACACTGTAGATGCTTTCATAGACTCTCTTTACGGAGTTATTTATGACAGAGCATATCAGCAGCACTTCAATCTTCTTGACTCTGCATTTGATATTGATGACGGCAAGTTTGACGGAACTTATGCAAATGAAGTAACCAATGCAAACTTCTCCGCTGTAAAGAGAGCTGTCAAGAATATTGATAATGAGCTTTATCAGTGGGTTATTGACAACTGTGACAGCTCCAAGTTTGACATTCAGACAATTAAAGACTGGCATGCACAGATTGACAATTACACAACGGCAGTAAACAATGTTATTGCTATGGCATGGGGCGCATTCAAGCAGGTTCATATGGATACCCCCGCAGGTTCAGGCTACTACACCACACGTTATGCACTTCCTCAGGATATGGTCCGTGAAGACTATCTTGATGAGGACGACTATGTAGTAACAGAGGCTAAGATTCTTACCGTTATCGGTAAGCTCGACTCCTTTATTACATCAGAAGCTTTCACAAAGCTTCTCGGCGTATACCGTGAAACAGAAGAGCCCGAGCTTGATGAAAACGGCAATCCCACAGGCGAAATGCTTCCCGCAATTCACACTCTTTCGGAATATATTGAGAATCTCCTTCTTGATATGCTTTTCAACGATGAGATGATAAACACCATCGTTGCAATGCTCTTCCCGATGCTTACAGACCTTATCGGCGGTCTTATTACAAACCTCTTCAATCCCGAAGAAACTGTTCTTGACCCCACATGGCTTACAACTCCCGAAGCAGGTGCTGACGGTGCTCTTGACCTTAAGAGAGTTATTGATGCTGTCGGCGGTGTCGACGGTCTTGAAATTAACAGCGGTAGAGTTAATGCTTATTTCAACGGCAAGCAGGGCACTCCCAGACTTGCTAAGGCATTCTCAGACCTCGGTGTTAAGATCTATCCTCAGTACTTAGCTGAAGCTCTTGCTTCCACTGCAAACGGTAAAGCAGGTAAGTACAATGCAATCATTTCCGCACTTCGTATCGCAGGCGAAAACTGGATGTATTTCGACAATACTGCAGTCGGCGGTAACGGAGACGGTGAGGTTTCCGGTGAAGACCTTGCAAACTACAAGTGGGGTGTTAACGACTACAACACATTCTGTGCTGTTATCGGTGATATCTTTACTTCAGTTCTTCCCGTGCTTCAGGTTCTCTTCACTAACTATACCTATACAACTCCCTGGATCAATAAGCTTCTTTATGTCCACGGTAGTGCAGAAGGTAAATACACGGTTCGTATCGAAATCGGACACCTTTACGGTTACGGACATCTTCGACTCACACTTAACGGTGTTGAAGGCTATAAGAATATCTGGGGTACTCTCTTTGAGACTCTCGGCATTACAAACACAGTAGGCAACAACAATCCTACAGTTCAGAATCCTCTTTCAACTACCTTCGGTAATTCAGGAAATTCTGCATCTGCAGCACAGTTTGCAAACTGTCTGTTTATGCCTCTTCTTTCACTTGTTGAAACTCTTGCTGCAAAGCCCATTGATACGGTTATGGGTATTATCCCGAACCTTATGCAGTCTGTTGCATACGGCTTTGTTCAGCCTCTTCTTGATGCTCTTTCCACAAACATCAATCTTAAGGCATCAATTGAAATCACAGATACCGATGACGTTGAAGCTCTTGTTGACTGGGGTCTTGACTTGTCAGGTATCCTTAATCCCTTCCTCGGACTTATCAATGATGCCCTTGAAGAGGTTGTTGATGTAAGCTTCCCGCTTGAACTCGGCGGTATGCTTGATCTTCAGGATCTTCTCGGTGTTGATGACCTCAGTGATATCAACGGTATCATTGACCACTTCCTTCTTCCTTCAGAAGACGGTGAAGACTCCGGCGGCGGAATCCTCGGTGACGATGCACCCGAAATTGACTTCACACAGATTTCAATCCCCACAATCAATGCGGGTCAGTGGGCATCTCTCGGTAGTGTTGTAACCGCTTCTTCAATCAGAAGCAAAAACTTCAACAACACCCTTGGCGGCGGTCAGCGTTACACCATAGTTGCAGATAAGGCTGATATGCTTTATTCAATTATTCAGTGGCTGCTTGACTTCATCTCCGTTGAAGGTAACCTTGCAGGTCTTATGTCTACTCTTGCTGATGCAGAGATACCCATTGAGGTAGATAAGATTCTTGCAGGTATTGATGCAAAATCCGCTCTTGCAGCTCTTGTTGAGCTCTTCCTTCCTCAGGACTACACCATGCAGGAATATGACTGGTATCAGTCAAACGAAGAGGGCTCAAGATATAATCTCACTGCAGCTGACTTTGTATATCTCAAATATGCAAACAACTGGACAAGAGAAAAGGCAGAATACCTTTATAATAATGTTGACCAGATGGCAAATACCATCGTCAATATGATCGATCCCGAGCTTCTTGACGGCTATGCAGGTGTAAATGAATACCTCAACAGCCTCATCAACTCAATGTTCAATAATGAAGGCATTATGAACGTTATTGAGCTTGTAACAGGTATCGGTGACGGACTTAAGGATCAGGAAATGATCGTTAACCTCGTTAAGGATCAGATATCCTCCGGCGGTGCCGATGCAGGTGTTGACCTTCTCACATGGTATAAGTCCTTCGGTTACTTAACCTATGACTATACTCCTCAGTATGATGAGGAAACAGGCGAACTCATCGTTGATGAATTCAAGCCTCTCAAGCCCGGCGAGGCAGGCTATGTAAACGAATTCCCCGCACTTGCAGTTGACGTTAAGGAAACTGTAAATGAAGAAGGCGAAACCGTTAAGGAATACAATTGGTACTTAAACGGCGAGGCTCTTGTTGACGGAGCAGATAATGCACGTGAAATATTCACAGGCATCTTCTGTGAGCTTCTCAAGCCCATCGCTCCCATCGTAGGTCTTCTGTTCACAGGCACAGACCTCGGACTCTTCAATAATGCTATCGTTATCAACGGTGCAGAATGCTACAACGGAGCTATTATCCCCGTATACGAAATGCTCGGTATATATGATATGTATACTCAGGCTGAGTATAATGCACACTTCAAGGATAACTCTGCTGCAGGCTTCGAATACCTTGTAAACAAGCTCTTTGACAGAGTAACAGAGCTTCTTACAGTTGATACAATTATGGTTGACGGTGCTATGGTAACCTATGGTCCCGTACAGAAGATAGTTGATATGCTTCCCGATCTGTTCTACTTCATTCAGTCAGACGGTCTTTCAACTCTTATCAAGAACCTTATTCATCCCATCTGGAATCTTATTGATACAATCCGTCCTATAGCTGATGTAAACCTTGATGCATTTATCCATCAGTTTGCAACAAGCTTCCTCGGCCTTGTATACGATAAGACCGATACAGTAAACTATCCTTCAGCTCCCCTTGTAGACCTTCTCATGGGTATACTTGACTTAGGATTTGAAACACCCGAATACTCCGATGCACAGGCTTCCAAGGACAAGGCACTCGTTGACGGTATCTTTGAGCTCTCAATTGAAAAGCTTGATCTTGAAACACTGTACTTCGTAGTTGAAACAATGTTCGGTCTTGATCTTTCACCTCTCAGCTATGCACTTGAAGGAATGTGCGTTCCTTACACAAGAGACGGCAGCACATACGGTGTAAGAGCATACCAGTCCAAGTCAGGAAAGACAGCTTATACTCTTGACTACAACGGACCCGATACACTTACGGTTACATTCTCCGCAATCATCGACGTTCTTACCTACGGCAACAACGCAGCTGCACTTGATGCAATGCTCGGCTTTGTTAAGGAAGCTCTTCCCGATGAAGAAGGTAACCTTGATAATGTTACAGCTTCAGGTATCCTTGAAGCAGTTGTAGCAATCTTTGATGATAAGGCAGATTCCATAGGCGAACAGCCTGACTGGGACTACCTTCTTGAAGGCAAGACAGTATTCGGCGTAACCAGTGACGGCAATGTTGATACAGACATCACCGAAACATGGCAGGACGGCGACTACCAGAAGCTTCAGAAATATTCTGACCTTTCAATGTATCACTCCATCAACAACCTCAACTACTACACAGACTGGACAGAGGATACAGCAAAGGCTACAGACGAGGTTCTCAAGAACGTGCTCGATTATGTTGTTACAATGATCGACCCCGAGGCTAAAGACTTCGGCACATTCATTGATGAGCTTCTTACAACAGAAATCTTCTGCGCAGACACAGTCAAGGCTCTTGCAGACCTTATGGGTCAGCTCTTCGATATGATTCCTCTTGAGCTTCTTTCAATCATTGACACAATGATCGATACAAAGCTTGTTAACTGGGCTTCTTATGTTCAGCAGGTTGAAGTTCTTGACGAAGACGGAAACGGCACAGGCGAATATGAGTGGAAGGCAAGACAGAACCACAAGTGGTGGGCTGATCCTGCAGCAGCAGAATATATCGATACAAGAACAGAATTCCTTGATGCCATAGCAGAGATTCTTAATCCTGCAGCAAGCCTTCTCGGAATCATATTCCTCGGCACAGATTACAGATTGTTCTACACAATCGGCAACGGCCCCGGAAGTGTTTCTTACGGCGATGATGCTATTGTTATCAACGGTCTTAATGCATATGCAAAGGGTATTGTACCCATCTTCGAGGCTCTCGGTCTTGATCTTACAAACTACAAGCCCGAAAAGTATGAAGAAGGCGTTGATGAAGCAGGCAACATGCTTTATAACGAAGAACTCTTCGTTCGTGATTTCGTTGAAATTATCTCCAACTTCATTGATCTTGTAGCAACAGATCCCGTGAACTGGCTTATTGACATTCTTCCCGGACTCGTTTACTTCATCAATGCAAACGGTATTTCAACATCACTTATGAACATTGTTGATTCTCTTGTGGGCGCACTTGACGCAATCAACACAGTTCTTGATGAAGATCAGCAGATTGATCTTACAAATCTCGGCGGTATTGACCTTACAAACCTTAACCTTTCAGCAATCTTCGGACTTCTTGAAGATTCACTCGGTATCCATGTAAGAGGCGACCTCTATGAATACATTTCATCACTCTATGTAGGTCAGCTTACAGCATATACCTCCGCAAACGGACAGACAGCCTTCACAATGGACTATTCAACAGTTGAAGAACGCCACGATATGATCACTATCCTTCTCGCTCTTCTTGTTGAAATCATTGCTGACAAGGGTGAATATGAAGACGCAAACGGCGCACTTGTTGAATACGACAACGCAGCTGCTATCGACGCACTTATCAACGGTGACGACGAAGAAGCAACTGACTATGTATCAGGTATTCTCGGTGCACTCAAGAATCCCTCAAGCGTAATTTACAAGGATATTAACTGGAACTATTTCGATGAATCAATCGATCTTACCGAAACAGACGAAGACGGAAGAATCACAGTTCCCGGTTATGCATTCCAGTATCTCAACTACACAACAGACTGGACATACGAAAGCGCTGCAAAGACAGCTGAGGGCTTTGAAGACCTCATCATGGCAGTTCTTAAGATGACAGGTACTGTTGAAGACGAAAATGCAACACTTTCAGGTACAGTTAAGGAGCTTCTTAACCTTGAAAGCGTATTTACAGGCGAAACTCTCCAGAGTCTTCTTGACCTCGTAAGTCCTCTTCTCTTTGGTGAAGATGCAGTTCTCAATCAGTCACTTATTGAGCTTATCGGTGCTGTTTTAGGTGCTGACCTCACTCAGTGGAACAATGAATATGCATTCGAAACAAAGCTTGAAGGCGAAACATACGAAGTTGACGCAGAAAACGGTCTCTCCTACAGAGATGTTGACGGCGTAAAGACATACGGTATTGAAACCCGCGATGAATTTATCAAGGGTGCAGCAGTTCTCTTCCAGCCCGCATACAGACTTCTCAGCTGGCTTCTCTTCGGTGAAGGCTATGAATTCTTCAACGGCAACACAGAAGCTACAGCAGACGATGTTCTTATCACAATCCAGGGCTCCGACGGCTATAAGGAAGGTCTTGCAATTCTTCTTGAAGCTCTCGGCTGCACAGGTCTCGGCAGAGAAGGCAAGTATAAGACAACTGATGCAGACGGTGTTGTTACAGTTGATATGGAACTCTTCATCACTGATCTTGCAACAGCACTCTTCACAAGACTTGACGAAATCCTCAACAACCCCGTAAGTGAAGTAATCAATCTCATTCCCGAGCTTCTCTACTTCATCAACGCAGGCGGTCTTCAGGTTTCCGTAGGTAACCTTGTTGCAGGTCCTCTCAATCTTGTAAATACATTCGCAGAGCTTTCAGGTGACAGCTCTCTCAGCGTAGACGCTCTTCTTCAGGACGTTCTCAGAGATGCAACAGGTAACGAAGAGCTTACCTTCACACTTGACGGCATCAACCTTCAGTATGTATTCGAGCTTGTTGAAATGTTCACAGGTCTTGAAATTACTGATGTAGTCGGTAATAAGCTTGCATACTTCCACATGGGCGAAATCATTTCTTACAACTCTGCAAGCGAAAAGCATGCATACAGAATGAGATTCTCCAATGATGAAGACTTTGCAGACTTCATTACAATCCTTCTTTCCTTCGTAATTGATATAGCTCTCTGGGACGGCAATGCTGCTGCTCTTGAAGCACTTATCGGTCTTGAGCCCGGACTCGTTCAGGCTATCGTTAAGGCAATCAAGGAAAGCTACACAATCGAAATCAAGGATATCGACTGGTTCTACTTCGATGAAACAATCGATCCCGAAAATCTTGAATTTGATCCTGACAATGCTCAGATCGTTAAGCTTCCCGGCAGAACAATCAACTACCTCAGCTATGCATCTGACTGGAACAAGCAAACAGCTGATTTCATCTTCCAGAACAGAAACGACATTATCTCCGCTGTTCTTTCAATGACAGGCAACGGTGAAACAACAGTAGCTGAAATTATTGCAAACAGCTTCTCACTCAACGAAGATCTTTACACAGCAGATAACCTCAATGCTATCCTTGATCTTGTAACAGATCTCACAGGTAACCTTGACAAGGCTATCACTGATCTTCTTAACATCATCATCAATGTTGACCTTGGTGTATACAACACAATGCCCAGGTTCACAGCTGATCAGATAACAAACAGAACAACATTCGTTCAGGGACTTTATCAGGTACTTTATCCTGTATTCCCCGTTCTCGACTGGATTCTCTTCGCAGACGATCTTCAGTTCTTCGATAAGGATACAGATCTTGAAAACAGCACTGCAGCAGGCAGCGACATTCAGGTTCTTATCAACCTTCCCGGTGCAGAAGGCTTCAGATACGCACTTGTACCTCTCTTCGAGGCTCTCGGCGTAACAATTCCTGCAGTTGAAGAAGGCGACGGAACAGCAGATGTATTCTATACACTTGTAAACAATGTTCTTGCCCGTGCAGAAGCAATTCTCGCTAACCCCGTAGACGAAGCTCTTGCACTTCTTCCCAACCTTCTTTACTTCATCAATGCAAACGGACTTTCCGCTGTTGTAAATAACCTTGCAGGCGGCATTCTCCAGCTTCTTGATACAGTAAACGAAGTTCTTCCCGACGATCAGAAGATCAGCGTTGAAAAGTTCCTTGCAGACGCACTCGGCGTTGACGAAAGCAAGATTACTCTTGACAATCTTGATCTGCTTTACCTCATCGGTATTGCTGAAGATGCAACAGGTCTTGCAATCAGAGAAGTTCTCACTGATGCTAAGATCGACAAGTTCTATCTCGGTAAGATGGAATATTACACTTCTGCAAACGGTAAGCCCGCATTCAGAATGGTTTACTCCGACACAGAAGGCGGAGCAGAAATGCTCACAATTATCGTTAACCTTCTTCTTGAAGTAGTTCTCTACAAGAATGAAGAAACAGGCGTTGACAACGTAGCAGCACTTGAAAAGCTCCTTGGACTTGAAGAGGGCACAGTAAATGATATCATTGAAATCATTCCCACTCTCGGTGCAGAGCCCAACTACATTGACTACGACTGGAACTACATGGGCGGTACAGTTGATCCCGTAACATACGATATCACTCTTCCCAAGACAGCATTCCTCAACTACTTCACTTACAAGTCTGATATAACTCAGGAAACAGCAAACTACTTCTATGACAATCTCGGCAACCTCATCACAGGTATTCTCAGAATGACCGGTGCTGAAGAAGACGCAGATACTCTTGAAGAAATGCTTGCAGGCTCCTTCAACCTCTATCAGGCTGAATATCTCAATGCAATTGTTGACCTCACAGCAGAGCTCTATAACCTCCTCGATAAGAGACTTATTGAAGTTGCAGGTATGGTTCTCGGCATAGATGTATCACTCTGGGAAGGCTTAGAATTCACAGACGCAGAAATCTATGATGCAGAAACATTCGCAGCAGGTCTTACAGAAGTTATCACTCCTGTATTCAGAGTTCTCGACTGGCTCCTCTTCGGTGATTCTTACGAATTCTTCGTAAAGAATGAAGACGGTACAACAACACTTCTTAAGATCGCAGGTAACGAAGGCTACAAGTACGGTCTTGCTCCCATCCTTGAAGCTATCGGCGTAGATCTTCCCACTCTCGTGGAAGCTCCCTCCTGCGCAACAATGTTCAGACCTGTTATTGATGCAGTTCTCGCAAGATATGACGAGATTATGAGCGATATCGCAGGCGAAGCTCTTGAGCTTCTTCCCAACCTCCTCTACTTCATCAATGCAAACGGTCTCGGAACAGCAGTCAATAACCTTGCAGGTTCTGTTCTCAACGTAATCAATGTTCTCAATGAAAACGGAATCGCTGATATCGACCTTAAGGAACTCCTCTACGGTATAGATATCACAAACCTTGATCTTGAAGCAGTATTCACACTTCTTGAAGAACTCGAAGTTCTCGGTGCATTCGAATTCAACAATGCATTCAGAGGCTACACAACAGAAAATGCTGACGGTACAATAACATTTGTACGCGATGTAAACGGTGAAAACATCATCCAGAAGTTCTACATCGGCGATGTTGATCCTTACATCTCCTCCACAGGCGAACTTGCATACAAGATGCATCTCACAGAAGAGTCCAGAGGCGACATTATTGTTCTTCTTCTCTCCTTCGTACTTGATGCAGTTCTCTATGGCGACAACGCTAAGGCTCTTGAGCAGAAGCTCGGTGTTGAAGAGGGACTTATTTCTTCAATCGCAGCTCTCTTCGCAAGCAAGATGGAATTCACACCCGCTGATATGAACTGGGTATACTTCCTCGGCCTTGAAGGCGCAGAGCTTGATGCAGCTATCGATAACGTTCTTGCAGGTAAGCTTAATGAGCTTCCCGAGCTTCCCGAACGTACACTCCATTACATTGAATACGATAACAACTGGAACGAAGAAACAGCAGAATATCTTGTTGACAATCTTCCCGAAATCGTAGACCTTGTAATTGCAATGGCAACAGATTATGCAACTCTCAACGACTTTATCAATGCTAACCTTGACATTTACTCAAATGAAACAGCTAACATGATAATTCACGGTGTTGCAGATCTCCTCAAGCAGCTTGATGAATATGTACTCGGAGCAGCAGGTGCTCTCCTCGGCATTGAAATCGACAAGCTTGTTAACTACACAGCAACAACAGTAACAGATAAGGCAAGCTTCGTTAAGGCACTCTCCACAGCATTCGGCGGCGTAGGCGAAATTCTTGACCTCGTTCTCTTCGGTGAAGATTATGAACTCTTCACAAAGCTTGAAAACGGTGAAGAAGCAATGCTTACAATCTCCGGCGGCGACGGTTGGGTAAACGGCCTTGCTCCCATCCTTTCAATGCTCGGCGTTGATACAAACATCGGTGTAATTCCCGAAGTTAACGGTGAGCTTTCCATCACAGAGCAGGTACTTGAAACTATCCTTCTCAGAGTTTGCGACAGAATTGATGAAATTCTTGCAAATCCTGTTGACGAAGTATTCGATATCCTTCTCAATCTCTTCTACTTCGTAAATGCAGACGGTCTTACAGTTTCTGTAAACAATATCCTTCTTCCCGTTGACTACATTCTTAACGGCTTGAACGGTATTATCGGTGAAGACGAAAACGGCGACGGCAAGTTATCCTTGACTGACCTTATCGGCTTCGACCTTTCCGACCTCAGCTTTGAAGGTATCAGCAAGATCCTCAAGGATGAAACCGGTATTGACCTCTGGGGCGCAGTTGGTGACTACCTCGGCACATTCTACTTCGGCGAGCTCGAATATTATGAATATGCTGAAGGCAAGGGCGCATTCAGAATGGTTTACACAGATGAAGAAGAAGCACACGACTTCATCACAATCGTTCTTTCAGTTGTTCTTGATGTATTCGTATATGAAGGCAACAAGGATGCACTTGTAGAACTCTTCGGCGAAGACGGCGAAGGAATCTATAACACAATTATGGCATTCCTTACAGACAGCGAAGTTGAAGTTCCCATGAGACCCTATCAGTGGCTCTACACAGATATGGCTGATACAGGTATCGTGCTTTCACCCATCACAGGCGACGGTCTCTATGACTACATGTACGGCGAGCTCTACACAAGAGAAATGGGCGAATACATTACAAAGTGGCTTCCCAGCTTCATTGATACAATGATCGTTCTTCTCGGTGTTGAAAACGAAGACGGTGAGCTTTATGAAGGTCTCCAGGATATCTTCGATCAGCTTATCGGTACATCACTTTACAAGACTGATCTCCTTGTTACAATAGCAGATGCTCTTAAGGGACTTATCGGTGACCTTAAGGAAAGCATCGGTGAAGAACTCTTCACACACATTGCTAACATTCTTAACTCCGCTCTCGGTGTGGATGTAGCATTCTGGGATACTTACACAGTAACTCCCATTGCGGAAGGCGATAAGGAAGCATTCATTGATGAGCTTCTCAATATCCTCACTCCCGTATATCCCTTACTTGCATTCCTTCTTACAGATGAAGATCTCGCATTCTTCAACAAGGATGACGGCATTGATAACTCTGTAGTATCCGATGAAAACAGCTATGTAATCATCCACGGTGCAGAAGGTTATGCATACGGTATCATCCCGATTCTTGAAGCATTCGGATATGATAACGATAAGATTATGACTCCCGAAGAATATAAGGCTGCTGCAGCAGGCGATCCCGAAGCTCTCCTCAGAGGCATTCTTGATCCCATCCTTGCACGTGTTGATGCAATTCTTGCAGATCCTATTGATGAATTACTCGCTACTCTTCCCGGTATCGTATACTTCCTCAACTCCAAGGGTCTTGATACAGCATTCAACAATGCAATCAATGCAGTAATCAGAGTTCTTGAAACAATTGAACCTCTCACAGGCGAAATTGATCTCTATGAAGTAATCGGCTTCAACTTCGAGGTTGATATCGAAGGTCTCATCGATCAGCTTCTCACAAGTCTTGCTGAAGATACAGGCTTCGAGCTCACAGAAGTAGCTATGGAAGCTATTACTGAACTCACACTCGGTGAAGTTATTTCCTACACATCCAAGAACGGTGAACTTGCTTACACAATGAAGTATGCAACAGGCGCTGACAGTGTTGACTTTGTAACAATCATTCTCAGACTTGTTCTTACATTCATCTCCATCCCCGAAAATGCAACAGCTCTTGAAGCTCTCCTTGCAGACAGCCTCAGCGGCGACGGCTACACATTCCTTTGCTCACTTCTTGAGAACTTCTCACAGATGGCAGCAGACAAGGACGGTATGGACGAAATCATGTACACCGTATACCAGATCTTCTATGCAGCTAACGTAGCAGCACACAAGACAGAAGACTGGCTTGCAGACTTCAACGGCGACTACTCATTCCTTAACCAGCTGTTCGCAACAAGCGATCTTGCATTCCTTCGTCAGATCGAAATTTCACTCGGCGGACTTCTCAACAAGTACGCAGGTGATATCATAGACGATGATGAAGTAGTTCCCAACGGATTTATCGCATTCTTCCAGAAGATTGCTGACTTCTTCAAGAAGATCGCAGAGTTCTTCAAGAATCTCTTCTCATAAGAAATAATCCGGAAAGTCTGAATAACAGATAAGCTCAGCCCCTTCGCCCTGAACGGCGAGGGGGCTGATTATTATGCAATAGGATTATTATAAATACGTACAGATAATCAGCGACAAAACAGAAGCCGCCGTCCCGGAGAGGACAGCGGCTTCTGCTTGTAAAGGATAATAAGAAAGATGGGGTATATAAGAGAAAAAGTGTGTTATTAAAAATCTCAGTGAAAAGCTTCGGGATCAAAAACTATTATCTCAGCTTTTCATGCTGCTGAGTCGTGCTTAACGGAAGCTTTAGCAACGGGTCTTACAGGTGTGTAAACAACCTTTTCGTTGATTCTTTCGCGTCTTGCTGCTTCTTTGCTGCTTTTTTTGCCTCTGATAAAGCGAAGAACGGAAAGAATGATTTTGTCTTCAAATTTAACAAAGCGCTCCTCGTGGGTGAATCCCCATACTACAAAAAGAGTGAGAAGAACTTCAGCCAATATAATAAAAGAAATAGTTGTTGTCATAATATTCATTCCTTTCAGATTTTCGAACATTTGTTTTGTTTGTTGTGATTGTATTCTACAACATAAATTTTCATTTGTCAACACAAATGTTCGGAAATTGTCGAAAAAGTGTCCCTATAATGGGACTTGCATAATAGACTTGTGGTCTTGTCTAGAATATACCACAATATATTGTGGTTGTCAACACGTTTTCTAAAAAAAGACATAAAAAATTACCGAACATTTTTTTTCATCTTAAACCGAACATATCTGACATCAGGATATGACAGAAAAGACAGCTGCAGTCAGACTGTTTTGCCCGGAAGAGGTCTGATATTTTTCCGGGTAATGCTTATTTGTCATAAGCGGATGAATTTCACTCAGCGTATCGGACAATGGCGGTTTTCTCAGAAACAGATATAAAAATTTTTTCTGATAAAGATTTTCATATAAAATTGAAATTTCCTATTTATATTTATTTATCTTTGTGCTAAAATATACTATGTATAACTATGTCAGGAGAAAAATACAGATGTTTGTTGATTCAGCTAAAATAAAGATAAAAGCGGGAAACGGCGGCAACGGTGCTGTTGCCTTTCACCGCGAAAAATATGTTGCCTCCGGCGGTCCCGACGGCGGTGACGGCGGAAAGGGCGGCGATATAATTTTTGTTGCCGACGATCATCTTGCAACTCTTGCCGATTTCAGATATAAAAGAAAGTATACCGCAGAAAACGGTGCCAACGGCGAAGGCGGCAGAAGAAGCGGAAAAAGCGGTAAGAGTCTTACAATCCGTGTTCCCAGAGGAACTGTTATAAAGGAAGCGGAAAGCGGAGCTGTGCTTGCCGATATGTCAGGTGATGAACCCTTTATATGTGCAAAGGGCGGCAGAGGCGGATGGGGCAATCAGCATTTTGCCACTCCCACACGTCAGGCTCCCCGTTTTGCCCGCGACGGCTACCCCGGTGAAGAATGGGAAGTTATTCTTGAATTAAAGCTTCTTGCCGATGTAGGACTTCTGGGATTCCCGAATGTAGGTAAATCCACACTTATTTCTGTTGTCAGCGAAGCCAAGCCTGTTATTGCAAATTACCATTTCACAACTCTTACTCCTGTGCTCGGTGTTGTAAGAATGGGTCCGGAAAGCTCCTTTGTAATGGCAGATATCCCCGGACTTATTGAAGGGGCGGGCGAAGGAGTGGGTCTCGGACACAGATTCCTGCGACACGTGGAACGCTGCCGAATGCTTGTGCATATTGTGGACGTATCCGGAAGCGAGGGCAGAGATCCTGTTGAAGACTTTAAGATAATCAATAAGGAGCTTGAGGTATTCAATCCCGAGCTTACAAAATGCCCCCAGATAGTTGCTGCAAACAAAATTGACCTTGCGACAGATGAGCAGCTTGCCTCCTTCAGAAAATTTATTGAGGATCAGGGACTGCAGTATTTTGAGATTATTGCTCCCATTCAGGAGGGTACGCAGGAGCTCATAAATGCGGTTGCAGCGAAACTTAATGAACTTCCTCCCATAAAGCGCTTTGAGACTGAGGGAGTGCCTCTTGAGGTGCTTGAAAAGAAGAAGGATACAGGCTTTAAGATTACCGAAATGGGCGGAGATTACTATATTGAAGCAGAATGGCTTCTTAAAATACTTAACAAAACTGATGTTGACGATTATGAGTCGCTTCAGTATCTTCAGAGAGTTCTTGAAAACAGCGGTATATTTGAGGAGCTTCGCAACCGCGGAGTTCAGGAAGGCGATACTGTAATAATTTATGATCTGGAGTTCCAATATGTACCTTGATGCTGAAAATATTGATGTTTTACTTCCTGATGCTGACTACAGAACCTTAAGCGGACTTACCCTTGCTTTTATCGGAGATGCCGTATATGAGCTTTTTATAAGACGGTATATACTTTCTCTCGGTGAAGCAAAGGTCAGTGTGCTTCATAAAGAGGCTGTAAAGCTGGTGAATGCCGACTATCAGGCAGAAGCGGCAAAAATGCTTATGCCGTATCTGACCGAAGATGAAACTGCTGTTTATAAAAGAGGCAGAAATGCCCATGCAGGTCACACTCCGAAAAACAAGTCGGAAGCAACATATCATATGTCGACAGGCTTTGAGGCACTTATAGGTTATATATATCTGAAAAAAGACTATAAAAGACTTGATGAAATATTTTCTCTTATTCTGAAGCAGGTTGAAGAAAATGAAAAAGAACAATAATAAGTATTCACTTAAGGAGATACTGGCAATACTGAGTCAGCTTCTGATGTGCGTGGCAGGAGCATTTATGTATTCTGCCGCAGTATCACTCTTTGTTACACCCCTTAAATTTGCGGCAGGCGGTCTTACAGGTCTTGGCATACTTATAAATTATCTTGTGCCGTTTATCTCAACAGGCGCCTTTGTCTTTATTGCCAATATCCCCCTGTTTATTATTTCCTGGAAAAAATTCGGTTTCAGATTTATTGCAAGAACAGTTTTTTCCACAGCTCTTGTATCTGTTTTTATTGACGTGCTCAGCTCTCTGGGTGAAAAATACGGATGGTTTTTCAGCGGTGAAGAAAAGCTTGTGGGTGCAATTTTCGGCGGAATAATCGCAGGTGCGGGACTCGGAATAGTATTTCTGGGCGGCGGTACAACAGGCGGACTTGATATTCTTGCAAGACTTCTTAAAATCAGATTTCCCCATTTTTCTGTCGGAAGACTGATTCTTATATGTGACTTTGCGGTAGTGCTGCTGTCGGGAGTTGTATATAAGAGTATTGAGAGTATTCTTTACTCTATAATTATAGTATTTTTATCCTCTCTTGCCGTGGACTATATCGTGGCAGGCAAAAGCCATTCTAAGCTTTTGTTTATACTTACGGATTTCCACGAGGAGGTTACGAAGGATATAATTGACATATGCGGCAGAGGCGTTTCCGTTATTCCCGCAAAGGGCGGATATACGGGAAATGACAAAAAGCTTCTTATGTGCGTTGTGCGTACACACGAGGTTTCAAGAGTCAGAAACGTTGTGGCAAAGTATGACGAAAACCCGTTTATTATCGTTGCAGATTCCTCAGAAGTTTTGGGACAAGGCTTCAAATCTCATACTGATACACTGTGAGATCTGAAAGTAATAAGCAACAGTGCAAAGTGAAAAAGTAAATTTGAAATATTGATAAAGGATTTTTTATGAAAGTTAAAAAGGAACACATCAGAAATTTTTCAATCATCGCTCATATAGACCACGGTAAGTCAACTCTTGCCGACCGTCTTCTTGAGCTTACGGAAACTGTTCAGAAGCGTGATATGCAGCAGCAGATTCTCGACAA
>JAZSNB010000055.1:0-7081 GCA_045536195.1 Acutalibacteraceae bacterium | reverse complement strand
AGCCTTTGCTCTCTTAGCAAGGTCAAATTTGCCCTCGGTTGCTCCGTTTTCAGCCGCAACTCTCATCTCAAGATTCTTCTTGGTGCTGTCGCTAAGCACTTCGCCGAGAAGCTCTGCAAACTTTGCAGCGTGCTCTGCCTCTTCCCATGCTGCCTTTTCCCAATAAAGACCGATTTCGGGATAGCCTTCACGGTGAGCAACTCTTGCCATTGCAAGATACATACCAACTTCTGTGCATTCGCCTTCAAAGTTTGCTCTGAGATCCATAATTATATCTTCACGCACACCCTGTGCTACACCTACAACGTGCTCTGCTGCCCATGTTTTTTCGCCTGCCTGCTCATTGAACTTTTCAGCAGGAACACGGCACTGAGGACAATTTTCGGGAGGTGTGTCGCCTTCGTGTACATAACCGCATACTGAACATATCCATTTCTTTGCCATAATAAAAAACTCCTTTATAAATAAATTTTCTTTTTAACTTGGTTTTGTCCCTTAGAACAATTCTAATTTTAATAGATTAATTCTAATTTGTCAAGAGGTTTTACAAATTTTTTTTGAATTTTTTTTCATTTTATGATTAACGCACCTTTTATATGCAAAAAATACTGTCAGGACATAAAAAAGGAGCAGATAAAAATGACAGTAAAACGCGGTGACATATACTATGCAGACTTAAGCCCTGTGGTAGGCAGTGAGCAAGGGGGAATAAGACCTGTACTTATAGTTCAGAATGACGTGGGAAACAAATACTCCCCCACCGTTATTGCGGCGGCAATCACCAGTCAGAAATATAAAACAAGGCTCCCCACTCACATCAGCGTGAATGCGGATGACTGCGGGCTTGCAAAGGATTCTGTGGTTTTATTAGAACAGGTGCGAACCATTGATAAAACACGTCTTAAGGAGCATATGGGCAAACTTGACAATTCAGAAATGAACCGTATTGACAAAGCACTCAGCGTAAGCTTCGGTCTGAGTTAAGCATAAAGGACCGTATCAAAAAAATGATACAGTCCTTTCTTTTTTTAATTATTCAGCGTCCTGAGCAGCTGCTTCTTCGTTAGCCTTAGCGATGAGTTCATCGATAGACATTGTAACGGGAGCTTCATCACGGACTTCTTCTTCAACTACAGCGGGCTTTTCGGGAGCGGGAAGAAGAGCCTTCATTGAAAGGCTGATTCTCTTCTTTTCGAAATCGATATCGGTGATCTTAACCTTAACGGTTTCGTCGATAGAGATAACATCCTGGGGCTTTTCAATTCTTTCGTTAGCGATCTGTGAAATGTGGATAAGACCTTCCATTCTGGGGAAGATTTCAGCAAATGCGCCGAAGGTTGTGATTCTTACGATCTTAACGTCGATTTCTGAACCAACAGGATAATCTCTCTTGAGGATTTCCCAGGGATTGTCTTCAATCTTCTTGTAGCCGAGAGAAATCTTCTTGTTTTCTCTGTCAAGAGCCTTGATATATACTTCAACAACATCGCCTACATTTACGATGTCGGAAGGATGCTTGATTCTCTTCCAGGAAAGCTCGGTTCTGTGGATCATACCGTCAACACCGCCGATGTCAACGAATGCACCGTAATCGGTGAGAGACTTAACAGTACCTGTGTACTTCTGGCCTTCTTCAGCAGCAGCCCAGAATTTTTCCTGATTTGCCTTACGAAGAGTTTTTGCAGCTTCACGGATGGAGCCTACAGCTCTTCTGCGGCGCTTGTCGATATCTATGATGGTGAAGTTTACAGTCTTGTTGAGCATCTCTTCAAGTCTGCCATCCTTGGGAACTGTTGAAAGAGAAGCGGGAACAAATACTCTTACACCGTTAACAACAACGATGAGTCCTTTGCTGATAACTTCAACAACGGCACCTTCAAGGATCGTTCCTTCCTTATTTGCTTCAACAATGCTATCCCAGTACTTAATGGCATCATAGCGACGCTTTGAAAGCATAATTGTACCTTCAACATCATTTGTTTTCATAATGATGAGATTAAGCTCGTCGCCAACCTTAAGCTCCTTCATAGGATCTGCTGTGGGATCTGCACTATACTCGTCAGCAGGGATATAACCGGTCTGCTTTCTGCCGATATCAACCTGAATTTCATTGGGAGCGATGTGCATAACAACACCCACTACTCTCTGGTCATTGTTCATGCTGTTGAGGGATTCCTCAAGAGCCTGTTCGAAGGACATTTCCTCGGTGTTTTCAACAGCATTAACCTGTCCCTGGTTTTCTACTGCTGATTCGATGTTTACATTGGACTCAGACATTGTTTTTATTACCTCCTTAATTGTACCGTCCGGAGTGGACGCTCCGGCAGTAACTCCGACTGAAAAGACGCTGTCAAATTTTATATCCGATAACTCGGAAGCCTTTTCAATAAGATATGTTTTTGTGATTTCACTGCAGAGCTTATAGAGCTTTGCGGTATTGGAGCTGTTGCGTCCGCCTGTCACAATCATCATATCATTCTCCTTGGCAAGGGCTATTGCCTCTTCCTGCCTCAGAGCGGTAGCATTACATATTGTATCAAATATTTTTAAGTTTGTATATAGGTTTTTTGCAAATTTTTCACATTTTTTGAATTCTTTTGAGTCAAAAGTTGTTTGAGATACCAAAGAAAAGGTATCATTTTCCGAAAATCCATTAATTTTTTTAATAGATTCCAGCTCTTCGGCATCAGAAAACACATAGCTTTCAGTACTGCAGTAGCTTCTTATGCCTATTACCTCGGGGTGGGTTTTATCCCCAGCAATCAGAATTTTATCCCCCGCAGCCGAGCGTTCGGCAACAATTGAATGAATCTTTTTTACAAAGGGACAGGTTGCGTCAAAATAATTAATGCCTGATTCTCTGATTTCGTCAGAAAGCTCCTTTGTGATACCGTGAGTACGGATAATAAGTGTATATCCGTCTTTTACAGCACTCAGCGAATCTGCAACATAAACTCCCCTCTTTTCAAGGGATTCAACGAAATCGGGATTGTGAATAAGGGGTCCCAGGGTGCATGCCTTTATATTATTGTCTGCATACTCCTCTGCTTTTTTAACAGCACGTGCAACACCGAAGCAGAAGCCGGCAGATTTTGCAAGGGTTATTTTCATTTAATTACTTCCTTTGCAAGAGAAATTATCTTTTCGGTTACCTCATCAAAGCTCATATCGGATGTATCAACGGTAACAGCATCCTCGGCAGGCTTAAGGGGTGCCACTGCTCTGTGGGAATCATTGTAGTCACGCTGAATAATTTCCTGAAGCAGTTCATCATAATCCTTGGGAGTGCCTTTTTCAATAAGCTCCTTATACCGCCTGTCGGCTCTCACCTCGGGAGAAGCGGTAAGGAATATTTTAAGCTCGGCATCAGGAAGAATAACCGTGCCTATATCTCTGCCGTCCATAAGACAGTTATTTTCTCCGGCAAGCTTTTTCTGCATATCGAGCAGAAAGCTTCTCACCTCGGGAATGGCAGATACATTTGATGCCGCCATAGAAGCCTCCGGGAGTCTGATGTCACGGCTGACATCCTCTCCGTTGAGAATAACTCTCTGCTCACCGTCCACAAATCGGATAGAAAGCTCAATTCCGGGAAGAAGAGAAATCACCTTTTCGGCATCATCTGTTTTGTAGCCCTTTCTTAAGGCGGCAACACCTATGCTTCTGTATAATGCGCCTGTGTCAATATAAATAAATCCCAGCTTTTTTGCAACCGCACGGGCAACTGAGCTTTTTCCTGCACCTGCAGGGCCGTCTATAGCTATATTGATCATAAACATCAATCTCCTTTTTCTACACTGTTTCCTGCAAGAGCACCTGTTGAAAATGCAATCTGCAGATTGAAGCCGCCGGTATAGGCATCAACATCTATTACTTCCCCTGCAAAATAAAGTCCTCTGATTTTTTTACTCTGCATGGTTTTGGGATCGATTTCATTTGTCTTGATTCCGCCTGCGGTAATAATCGCTTCGTCAATGGGACGGGTGCATTTTATTGTGCAGGTAAGATTTTTAAGAAGCCAGAGAAGGTCTTTTCTCATATCTCTTGTTATCTTGTTTGCTCTGAGGTCGGGTTCAATTCCCGAAAGAGAAACAATTACGGGGATAAGCTTTCGGGGAAGAAGCTCCTGCAGAGCATTACCCAATGCCTTATTGGAATACTTGGCAAAATCCTTGAGAACTCTTTCATCAAGCTTTTCTTCGCTGAGAGCAGGCTTCAAATCAATGGAAAGCTCATACTTTCCCGGAGTTATATCTCTTAAATGTGCCGATGCGCTGAGAATCATGGGACCGGACACACCGAAATGAGTGAAAAGCATTTCACCGAAATCGGTATATACCTCTTTATATGTGGCAGTATCTCTTATGGTAATACCCACATTTTTAAGGGAAAGCCCCTGAAGACGCTTTACCCAGGGCTCTTCGGTTTCAAGAGGCACAAGTGAGGGCACGGGAGGAGTTACAGTATGTCCCACACTCTGCGACAGTGTGTAGCCGTCACCTGTTGAGCCTGTAAGAGGATATGATTTTCCGCCTGTGGCTATAATTACATTTTTTGCATTATATATATTTCCGCTTTCGCACACAACACCTGTAATGCCGTTTTCATCGGTGAGAAGAGAAGACACTCTCTCCCCTGTTATTATTTTTGCACCGTTATTTTTTGCATATGCCACAATAGCATCCACAATATCAACAGCCTTGTCGGACTCGGGGAAAACACGGTTGCCTCTTTCTATTTTAAGAGGCACGCCCATCTCTTCAAACAAATCCATTGTATCATAGGGCATAAAACGGGAAAAAGCACCGTAAAGAAAACGTGCATTCCCGGGAATTGCATCCATAAGTTCATTTACAAGAGTGCAGGCATTTGTTACATTGCATCTGCCCTTGCCGGTTATCATAAGCTTTCTTGCAGGACGGGGATTTCTTTCAAGAACGAGCACACGAAGACCTCTGGAGGCTGCCTTCCCCGCAGCCATAAGCCCCGCCGGCCCGCCGCCTATTACAATTACATCAGTTGTCATAAAAAACACCTCAATTTTTAATTATAATATAAACCTTGAAACTTTGCAACATAAAAAGAATACCTGAAGTATCATACAAAAAATAAGAGTATATCGCTTTAAATTCAAGCAATATACCCTGTATGCCTTAAACACCTAATATATTTTTGTGATGCCCTACATCGAGCAACAGAATGATTATTCCGTTTTCATATTTCCATAAAATACGGATATCCATATTGACACTCATTTCAAAGATTCCTTCCAACCCCTGCACCTTTTTCGTGCGAAGCGAGGGATAAAACGGATCCTGTATAAGCAATTTTAGCTTATTTGCTACAAGTTTTTGTTCTTGCTTTGACAGGCTTTTCAGATTCTTTTCAAATTCCTTTGTATATTTCAGTTTATACATTGTCAATATCTATTCCCATATCCGCAAATAATTCTTCTACGGTATCGAAACTCTCCTGCCGCTGAATTCCCTGTTCCGAATCTTTTATAATCTTAGCAATTTTCAATAATTTATCTTTTGGATATACGACAACGGGGCAAAGAAAAATTCCGCCGTCTTTTTCTATAACCTCAAATTTGTCTCCTTCGGAAATTCCCAGTTTTTTTATTATTTCCGAGGGAATAGTAATCTGTGAACGCCCTCTGATTTCTGCTAACATAAAAAACACCTCTTATATTTTTCAGAAATTCTGATTTTCTTACAATGTTATTATATGTATTTTTTCGAAAATAGTCAAGATGAATTTAAGGAATTCGTTATCTGTGTGGCAGATGTGGTCACATAAATCATTTTCATAATTTTCTTCATTTTCTGCTTCATATATAACATCAAAATAACAGTTATTACTACTATCATATACAATTTCAACATCACTCGCAGAATCAGGCTCCAAAGAAAAATCTGACAGACTGAGCTTGTTGTTCGGCTGCAGCTCAGAGGGATTGATATGACAAGAGAATCACTCGTTAAAATTGAAAGAGGAATTCAGCATATTTACGCCTCTCAGCTTCGTGCAATAAGGGACGAATTAGAGACAACATATGATGAATTGATGAAATAATTCATTATTGAATCTGAGAATATTAATTTTACACAACAGAGCCGATAGCTTTTTGCGGCTCTGTTTTTTTGCTTGTTGATGTAACAATAACTTCCCACTTCCCAAAAATGAAATTTTATTGATTTTGGGAAATAGAAATAAATATCCGCCCGAAAACTTAAAAAGTTTACGGGCGAACTGTAAAAGCCAAATATAAATTTATTTTACTGAATACTTTTAGGTTCAACAGGCAGTGAATTAAAATCTGACTGCATAATTGCCATTGCAACAACCCCCAAACGACAGATTTCAAGAATAAGGTATGCTATTTCGTTTCCGGATGAAAAAAAACCTCTGTTGTCAAATTCATTCTTCACAAGTTTTCCACGGGTGTACCACCAATAAATTGAATAAAACGGTACAAAAACAAGGCACAGCATTTCTCCTGCACAGCTTGATTCATCATTTTTAATGGCTCTTGTGTTTTTAACAAGTATATAATACCAATAAACAGAATACAATCCAAGGGTTATAATACATAACAAAATACAAACAACAATATTTCTTTTTCTGATCGAAAACATACCTCTTCATCCTTTCTATTAATTACATAAAAATAATACATTTTAATTTATTCCTCAAAATGCATAAAAAATGAAATATTTATAAATATTGGATATATTAAACATTTTTTTTGTTTAACAAGTTTATTTTATGTTTACATTTACCAACAAGAAACAAAAAAACACAGAGTCGGTACATTTGGTATCGGCTCTGTTTTATCTATAATAATTACATTAATATACTTAATTTACAGGAAGCTCAGTCGCAGTCTTCTTCGTAGAGGGCAAGGATTTTTTCGAAGATTTCATCGTCTTCTATTTCGGAGTATTTTTCGGGATTTTTGTCTGTTGCCTCCGTAAACTGCATTATGGTTATCATATCGTCGCCTGCTTCAAGCAAAACGGCATATTCTCTGCCGTCGAGGACATACATTTCAAGGAATTCGAATTCTGCTTCGTTT
>JAZSNB010000105.1:0-3151 GCA_045536195.1 Acutalibacteraceae bacterium | reverse complement strand
AATTTCTGCAAAAACATCCTCAGGGCTTCTGCCCATTTCACTGTTTTCGTTGTATCTGTTTACAGCCTCAACATCACGGATTTCACTCATATCCTTGAAATCGCAGTTCATCATTCCTAATTCTTCACCCTGATAAATATAGGGTGTTCCCCGACCTGTCAAAACCATTGTGCCGAGAAGCTTTGAAAGAGGCTTTCTGAATTTTGGGTCGGGATTTACCTTTGACACCATTCGCGGATTATCATGATTTTCGATAACCAATGATGGCCAGGATGAACCGCAAAGAGAGAATTGATAGTCTATAAGTGCTTCCTTTAAATATTTAAGGTTGTATTTATAATCCTGATATTTGGATTTGCCCGGATTTTCAATATGGTCAAAGAGGAATGCCTGACGGACTTCTCCACCGGTTTCGTCGGAAATGAGCTTTACCATTTCAATACCCGTGCTGCAGGGCTCTGCAACACAGAAAGAGCCGGGAAAGCTTTTGAAGGTCTTTTCATTAAGCTCACCAAGATATTCGTGAAGCCTCGGTCCCCATGAATAATGCTCGGCACCGCAGCCGAAAAGCTCGGCAACAGCCGGATCACCGTCAGGAAGTCCGGGAGTTTTTGAAATAAGGGTAATAACATCCATTCTGAAGCCGTCAACACCCTTTTGGAGCCATCGGGAAACCATACCGTAAACTTCTTTTCTCAGCTCAGGATTATCCCAGTTAAGATCCATCTGCTTGCTTGAGAAAAGATGCAGTGCCCACTCGTCAAGCTCGGGATAGTAATTCCACGCAGAGCCCGAGAAGAATGATGTCCAGTTATTCGGAGGGATTCCGTCGGCCTTGCCCTTACGGAATAAGTAGTAATTCTTATACTTTTCATCGCCTGCAAGAGCCTTTCTGAACCATTCATGTTCATCGGAGGTATGATTTGCAACAAGATCCATAATAAGCTTCATTCCGCGCTTATGGATTTCAGAGAGCATCTCATCAAAATCATCCATTGTGCCGAATTCGGTCATAATTTTCTCATAGTCACGGATGTCATAGCCCATATCATCATTAGGTGAATCGTAAATTGGGCTGAGCCACAGTACGTCAACACCCAACTCCTTAAGATAGTCGAGCTTTGAGATTATGCCCTGCAAATCACCGATTCCGTCACCGTCTGAGTCCATAAACGAACGGGGATAAATCTGATAGATAACAGCTTCCTTCCACCATTGGGGAGCTGTTTCACTTTTTGATATAACCTTTTCAGGATTACCGTTCAGAATATCAAGAAGATATTTTTTCGATTTGTCTGTGACTTTATCAGTGAGAAGCTCACCTAAGGTCTTTTGGCAGAAGGCTGCATCCGAGAGAATGTCGGCAGCTATGTTTTTGCGGTAAACTACCTTTTGGGCAATATCGTAACCGACGGGATTGTTAAGCACCTCTGAGAGTGTGCTTTCAGATGTAATTTTCATAAACATATTTTTTCTCAACAGTTTGTTTTATTATTCGCCAATGGCTTCCTTTGTCTGTCTGATTGATTCATTTTCCTTATGGCGCTCTGCTCTGATTACTTCAAGCTCACGGTACATCTGCTCCTTCTTATCGCCCTCAATGTTATAGAAAAATTTAAGAATAAGAGCCTTGAGAACATTGGCAAGGGTGTAGCCAAAGAGAAGGAATGCAAGAATTTTAAGACAAGTGTCAAGATATGTAGGCTGAGCCTGCATTGTTTTAACAAGGTCGCCTTCAACCGAAGACAGATAGCCTGCCCAGGCGATCATATAGGGAATAGCAAGCTCTTTAAGATAGCTGCACGCTGAGTTGATCCAACCGGGAATAATACCCTGAACGGCTTCCATTCTCTCTCCACACTGCCATTCAAGATAATCGTAAAATTCAACATCCATATGAGATTTTGAAAGCTCCTGAATACCGATGCCTATACCGAAAACGAAATAGAACACATAGAAGAATATACTGTTCCAGCCTTCAAAGAAGGTTATGCCCATTTTTGCTTCAGCAAAACAGATACCAAAAAGTATAAAGGCTGCAACGGGTGAATAGATACCGCAGAATTTGAGAAGCTTTGTAGGCTCATATTTCTTTGAAAGCTTTGTTGTAATAAGGTTACCCACAACGGTACCTACAGCAGTAGGAAGTGTAAGAAGAAGGTTTTTTGAAGAACCTACTGTGATAGCTGCAAGGTATGTTGACATTTTACCGAGCATGGCAAAATTGTTTACCCACTGCATATACTGATAAGCACGGTAGTTTCTGTACTTGAAGAGAGTAAGCAGAGCCTTTGAAACCTTTGCTTTCGGCTTCTTTGGTAATTCGATTCTTTCCTTACAGAAGAGAGCACACATAAGGTTACCGAAGGCAGTAATGGAAGCAGCAACAAGAGCGAGTGTCATATACATCTTGTTTTTGTCGTCGCTGAAGATACCGTAAACGAAGGTTGCAATATATGCTCCGCCGTATCCGATATAATAGGAAAGCTGCCAGATAGTAGCAACGGTTTTCTTTTCCTTGGGGTTGGGAGAAATAACCTGAACGATGTTCTGACCGGCATTGTTAAAGGCATTGAATACGGTCTGACAGCATGCGATACAGTAACGGAAAAGAGTCATCTGCTGAATAGTCCAACCCTGAGGAACATAGAAGTATAAAGCTGTAAGAGCGAAAATGGGAACAAGACAGATAATATACCAATGACGGTATCTGCCCCAACGGGTTCTGGTTTTCTGAATAATCAAACCGGAAATAGCGCCCATTGCTATACCTAAAATAGTTGTAAGTGTAGTCTGAACTGCAAGAATACTTGCAATTTCCTCGGAGTCGACACCTGCAGGTCCGAAATAAAGCTCATGAAGGAAAGCTGCCGCAAGAGTACCTGTAAGTGTTGTTCCGAACATACCGCCGATTCTTGAAAGCATAACACAGAAATATTCAAATTTCGATATGTACTTGCCTTCATTTCCTGTTAAAGCATTCTTCGGAATTTCCGAAGAAGAAGTTTTTTTGTTTTTAAACATCATATCATCTCCTGAAGCTAATAATAATTAATTATAACACATTTTTTCATTAAAGACTATATATTAAAATTACAAATAATGACGATAGTATTTATGCAAATGCTACACTAAAACATAATATCTTATA
>JAZSNB010000090.1:0-14134 GCA_045536195.1 Acutalibacteraceae bacterium | reverse complement strand
GGCAGAGGGTGAACCCATCCGCTTCAGAGTAAGAGCATACGGTGACTTCTCATTTGAAACATATATTGTTTATGTTGACGGCAAACCCATCGAAGCTGATGAAAACGGCTATTATACTATCCCTGCAGATACCGAATGGGGTATTGTTACCGTCTCAGGTGCCGCAAATGTTGAAGATGACGAAGGCAACACTTCCAAGATTTCATTCTGGGAGATGCTTATGCGATTGTTCCGAAAAATAATTGCTTTTTTCAAAGGTGTTTTCGGATAAAATGGATTTTTGATAAAGAACGAACATAAAAAAACAACTCTCCGTATTTGATTGCGGAGAGTTGTTTCTTTGACTGATATATTTATTGCATGTTAATGTCTGAAAGCGGGACAGATATATTATTTTATATATTTACTTAATATATTTACTTACAAAGGAATCTGCTGTTTTCCAGTATAAATCGGGAGCATTTGAGCAAGCTTCGTCGTGTCCCGCTGCGGGTACGGCGAGCTTTTCTTTCGGAGCTTTGCAGCTTTCATACAGAGCCTCAAGCATCCAGAAGGGAACAGTCTTATCCTCTTCGCCGTGAATGAATAATGTGGGTGTTTCTGATAAGGAAACAGCCTCAATAGGAGCACAGTCTTTAAAATTCCAACCGAGGAAAAGAGTGGCAAAGGCATTTGCCGCGTTAAGGAAGGGGAATGCGGGAAGACCTGTTTCAACCGTAATCATTTCCTTGAACAGCTGGTAGCAATCAGAAAAACCGCAGTCGGCAATACAGCATTTTACATTCTTCGGAAGAACCTCTCCCGTTGTAAGCATAACTGTAGCACTGCCCATTGAAATGCCCAGAAGGACAATTTCAGCGTCGGGATCAGCGGAAATTATATAATTTATCCAGGATATAATGTCATATTTTTCATAATAGCCCATAGAGGTGAATTTTGCTTCCTGGTTTCTGTGGGCACGCTGACAGGGCATAAGACAGTTGTAGCCCTGCTTATAAAAATGAATAGCCTGCCTTGCCATTGCTCTCGGACGGGATGTGTAGCCGTGAACTGCAATGAGCCATTTGTGGGAAGGTGACTCCTGCAGTATCTGTTTTGCAAGAAGTGTTTCGCCGTATTCGTTTCTGAGGATAGTGTCATCGGGGTTTATTGCATTATACCAGTCGTCTGCTGTTCTGAAATTTTCGTCGTGAAGATATCTGCGAAGATTTCCCGGTGCCTGTAACAGCTCTTCGGGATGCTTGTTGCAGGTTCTTTTTGACAGAATGCCATAGCATAATGCACCGCCCGTGCCCAGATATAAAGCGGCTGCGGATAATGCTGTGCTTGTTACAGCCAAGGCTGCTTTTGTACTTTTTTTCATAAGATTGACCTCCTCTTACGGAATAACTCTATAATAACAGTAAATATCGTACAAATCAACAGTTTTTTGTGTGATTGACTTGAAAGACTTATAGTTGTATAATAAAAAGGTAATTATCCGTAAAAAGGAGAGAATTTGTATGAGAAAAGTAATTGATCTGAATTTTGGCTGGAAATATTCGGAAAGCTTTTCCGAAGAAATGATAAAGCCGGGTTATGACGACAGCGCATTCAATAAGGTTGACATTCCTCACACAAACAAAGAACTGCCGTACAACTATTTTGATGAAGCTTCATTTCAGTTTGTAAGCTGTTACAGAAAGGTGTTCAGACTTCCCGCAGAGGCACTTGAAGAAAAGAAGCATATTTATATCAGCTTTGAAGGTGCCGCAAACTATGCAAAGGTTTATCTCAACGGTGAATTTATCGGAGAGCATAAAGGCGGATATACTCCTTTTTCGTTTGAGATAACAGACAAGGTGAACAAGGGTAATAACTGTCTTGCGGTTATGCTGGATTCAACAGAGCGTCCCGAGATTCCTCCCTTCGGCAAGGTTGTTGACTATCTTGTTTACGGCGGTATATACAGAGAGGTTCATATTGATGTTTATGATGAACAGTATATTGAGGATGTTTTTGTTAAAACTCCCGAGCCTCTTTATTCTCAGAAGACTATTGAAGCAGATGTCACCTTCTCCGAAAAGGTAAGGGGCGTGTGTACATTTGAGCTTTTTGACGGTGAAAAGTGTCTCGGCAAAAAGACGGCAGATGTTGACGGCAGAGTTATCCGCATCCGCTGGAAGGTAAAGGATGTTGAGCTGTGGGATATTGATAATCCTAAGCTTTATACACTTAAGGTTTCCTTCTGCAGCGATGAAGTGACCAAGCGCTTCGGCTTCAGAGAGGCAAAATTCACAAGAACAGGCTTTGTTCTCAACGGCAGAAAGGTAAAGCTTTTAGGACTCAACCGCCATCAGAGCTATCCTTATGTCGGATATGCTATGCCCGCTTCTGCTCAGAGAGCTGATGCTGATCTGATGAAATATACTCTCGGCTGTAATATTGTAAGAACGGCTCATTATCCCGACTCCGTTCATTTCCTTGACCGCTGTGATGAAATCGGTCTTCTCGTTTTCACTGAAATGCCCAGCTGGCAGTTCTTAGGCGAAGGCGAATGGAGAGAAAACTGTCTTGATAATGTACGCAGCATGGTTATGCGTGACAGAAGCCATCCTTCAGTTGTTCTCTGGGGCGTCAGAGTCAACGAGGGTAATGACTGCGATGAGTTCTATACTCAGACAAATGACCTGGCAAGAAGCCTTGACCCCACAAGACAGACAGGCGGTGTAAGAAACTTCCCCAGAAGCCATCTCCTTGAGGATGTTTATACATATAACGACTTTATTCATTCCGGCGGTCCCATAAATCTTCTTCCCGCAATCATCACCTGCGGAATAAAAGCTCCCTATCTTGTAACCGAGCATAACGGTCATATGTTCCCCACAAAGACCTTTGACCGCGAGGCCCTTCGTACCGAGCATGCCTTAAGACATCTGAGAGTACAGAATACCTCATACGGCAGTAAGCGTCATTCGGGTGCCATCGGCTGGTGTATGGCTGACTATAATACACATAAGGACTTCGGCAGCGGTGACAGAATCTGCTACCACGGCGTTACGGATATGTTCCGTATCCCGAAGCTTGCTGCAGCTGTTTATGCTTCTCAGCAGGATGATATCCCCGTGCTCGAAACCTCTTCAGCTATGGATGTAGGTGAGCACCCCGGTGCAATTATAGGTCAGACTTATATTTTCACAAACTGCGATTATGTGGAAATTTATAAAAACGGCAAGTATAAGAGCACAGCATATCCCAATAAGGCAAAATATCCCAATCTTCCTCATCCTCCCATCCTTCCTCAGGACTATATAGGAAATTCCCTTGAAGAGGAAGACGGTCTTGCTCCCGATGTTGCCGCACCTCTTAAGAATGCCCTTGTTGCTGCATCTGTTTACGGATATATAATGCCTCCTCAGCACTATCTTGAAATTGCATACTCCTTCCTTAAGGGAAAGATGAAGATTTCCGAGATGGTTGATCTTGTAACAAAGTATTTTGCTAACTGGGGTGACGAGCAGGTTGAATACCGCTTCGACGGATATAAGAACGGTGTGCTTGTAAAATCAGTAACGAGAACTGCCGCAAACAGCCAGCAGCTTGTAGTCAAGGCAGACAGCGATACTCTTACAGAGGATAAAACTTATGATGTAACAAGAATTGAGCTTATGTGCGTCGATCAGAACGGCAACCGCCTTCCCTTTGCAAATAACAGCATAAAGGTAGAAGTTGACGGTCCCGCAACTGTAATCGGTCCCGATGAATTCGCCCTCATAGGCGGCGCAAGAGCTTTCTGGATAAAAACCGCAGGCAAGTCCGGTAATGTCACAGTAAAAATAACCGGCGAAAACCTCGGCGAACACACACTTACATTCAAGGTAACAAAGAAATAAAGTATTATTATATAGTATTTATACGCCCGGAGTTGTAAAAACTCCGGGCGTATTGTGTTATATGTCCTGTTCAGAAATCCATTCCATAAAGCTTAATATCAGTTTTTTCTTTTTGTTACTGAGCTTTGAAAAATTTTGGGTAAGATGGGTTTCATAATTTTCCGGGCTGTAATCATTTGTGACGCCCAAAAGAAAATAATCGGGCGTTACTTTCAGTACCGTGCAAAGCTTTATCAGAACATCAATACTGAGAATTGATGTCGCACGCTCAATGTTTGAAAGATATTTGTCGCTTAAACCTGCAAGCTCTGTGACTTCATACTGCTTTAAGCCGAGCTCTTTTCTTCTTTTGGCTATGCGTTTGCCAACCTCTTTGTAATTAATCTGCATATATTTCACCTCAAAGAAAGGGTAACTAATGATAATATAAAAATAAACATACCATAAAGTGAAAAACACTTGACAATATGAATACCACGACTTATAATTTAAAAAAATCACTTTATGATGTGATTTTTGTTCAAAATAATACGGATAAGGAATGATAGGTGTGAAAAAATTTTACCCGTTTTTATTTGCTGTTATGCTCTGTATTTTTTGCTTTAATGTAAATGCAGCTGAAGCGGCAGAAGAGGAATCAGAAAGTACAGAAACTGAGATTTATGAGGAGTTCACTACAGAGTTTCCGGCTGAGCCTGAAGAAGAAACCACAGCAGTTGTTATATCTCCGGAAGAAGAAACAACTGCAGTTGTTACAGAGCCTGAGGAAGAAACAACAGTTATTGCAGAACCTAAGGTATCTTATCTTGCCGGTGATATTAATGCTGACGGTAAGACATCTGCAAGCGATGCAAGAGCAATATTGCGTTATTCTGTCGGCATAAATGAAATTGAATCCTCAAATATTCCTGCAGCGGATGTGAGCCTTGACGGTAAGATTACTGCTAATGATGCAAGGCTTTCTCTTCGTATGTCTGTAGGCCTTGAAACTGCCTTCAGTACAGATTTAACCGTTACAGTTGAAAAAGAGCCTACCTGCAGCGAGGAAGGAAAACTCGTATTCGGTACCGATGAAAAAGAATTTTCTTTGAAGCTGGTGAAAAAACCGCACAGCTTTTCTGTTAAGGAATCAAAAAAGGCTACTTGCACAAAAACAGGGTTTTTGCACGAAATCTGTGATATCTGTAAAACAGAGAATAAAGAGATAATTCCTCAGCTCAAACATGATTTCAAAACGGTTAAATCAGTAAAAGCAACCTGTACAAAGGACGGTTTAGAGCATACTGTATGTTCACTTTGTAAGCTTGAAAAAAAAGAAGTATTACCTAAGCTCAATCATAAGTGGCAGGCTGCGACTTCAACAACCCCCACAACTTGTCTGAATTGCTCAATGAAAAAAACAGGCTGGGAAAAAGTCAACGGCAAATATTATTATTTTAAGAAGGTTAATAATGATGTAGTTCTTGCTGTTAACTGCATTGTTGATAATTATTACGTTGATAAAACCGGTGTCCGTGTTGATGATGCTACAGTAAAAGCTGCAGTTGCTTTTGTAAACAAGTATTCAAAAGCCACAGACGACAACAAAACCAGACTGAAGTCGTGTTTTAATGTTCTGTGCAGATTCCCGTATGTCACAATGTACGGAAAACCTACTGCAAAGGATATGCCTGCATGTGCACTGTATATGTTCAATAACAGACAAGGAAACTGTTACAGATATTCTGCAGCGTTTGCTTATGTCGCACGTGTGCTCGGTTTTGATTCGAGAGTTGTAATCGGTAAGGTTCTCGGCACCTACGGCTATATGACAAGCCACAGCTATACACAGGTGAAAATAGACGGACTCTGGTACATCTGCGACGGCAGTAAGCATGGCAGATATACATCTAAAAACTGGTATATGGTTACTAAGGCTACTTATCCCAACAGATTTGATGTTGAGCAGTATACATCTTTTGAAATTAAAGACGGAAAGGTGTATTGGTCATAAGCTCTCACTTTATTATCTGAAATGAAAGGTTTCTGATCAATGGTTTTCAGTTCACTTGTATTTTTATGCATATTTTTTCCTGTTGTTTTTGTTGTTTATAATTTTTTGCCGGGAATTAAATCAAAGAATATTCTTTTGGTAATATGCAGTCTGTTGTTTTATGCTTACGGAGAACCTGTTTATGTTCTTTTGATGATTCTCAGCTCTTTGATTAATTTTATCCTGGCATTATTCATTGACAGAACACAGAAGAGCAGCATAAAAAGAATTATTGTGGCTTCCGCGGTTTGTCTGAATCTGTCAGTTCTTGCCGTATTTAAGTATTCAGCTTTTTTTGTTCAGACAGTAAACAGCCTGTTGCATACGGATATAAATGTTCCGCAGATTGTTCTTCCGATAGGTATATCATTTTTTACATTCCAGGCATTATCTTATGTTATTGATGTTTACAGAAAAGATGTGAATTGTGAAAAAAGCTTTTTTAATGTATTGTTGTATATTTCATTTTTCCCGCAGCTGATTGCAGGTCCCATTGTTAAATTCTATGATATCAATGCTGCTTTGTCAGACAGAAAAACGGATATGCAGCTTGCTGCAACCGGTCTCAGAAGATTTATCTGCGGACTGGGTAAGAAGGTTATTATTTCAAATACCCTTGCTGTCGTTGCAGATTATGCTTTTTCACTTGAAGAGAATAATCTAAGCATTCTTCTTTGTTGGCTCGGGGCAGTTTCTTATATGCTGCAGATATATTATGACTTCAGCGGTTATTCTGATATGGCTATAGGACTTGGAAAAATATTCGGTTTTAATTTTAAAGAAAATTTCAATTATCCCTACAGAGCACTTAATATCAGGGATTTCTGGAGACGTTGGCATATATCGCTGTCATCTTGGTTCAAGGAATATCTGTATATTCCTTTAGGCGGTAACAGAAAAGGAAAAATCCGAACAAGCATAAATAAAGTAATAGTTTTCTTTTGTACCGGCTTATGGCACGGGGCAAACTGGACTTTTATTCTATGGGGCTTATATCACGGAGCATTTCAGATGCTTGAAGAATACGTTCCCTTATTCAGAAAGCTGCCGAAAGTATTGGCACACATATATTCATTGGCAGTTGTTTGTTTTGGTTTTGTATTATTCAGAGCGGACAGTATAACGCAAGCCGGTGTATTTATAAAAGAGATGATTGTCGGTTTTTCGTTTGATGATATACATATGAATGTATTTTTGCAGCAGATGACACCGTGGACTGTTATCATTCTTATCGCAGCAATTGCGGGCGCCGGACCGATTTATCCTGTTGTTCAGCGAATAAAGGCGGTTGCAGATGGTAACTGTATAAATAAAAATGCTGTCAAGGCTGTAAATTCGCTTATGTACGGAATGTCCGTTATTCTTCTTATATGGTGCATAATCAGGCTTTCGGGCAGCTCATATAATCCTTTTATATATTTCAGATTTTAGGTGTATGTCATGAATGCAAAAAAAATGAATATTCTTTATGTTGCTGTTGTTCTTATTATTTGCATTGTTCCGTTTGTATGCATGCCGTTTTTTTCAGGTGATACTGCAATTGAAAATAAAACTCCGGCAGCTTTTCCCGAAATAAAAAAAGACGGAAAAATCAATCTTAACTTTTTTGATGAGTTTGAAGATTATTTTACTGAGCACATAGCATTCAGAGGATATATTGTTGCATCAGATGCAAAAATTCAGTCTTTATTCGGAGTGTCGGCAGTTGATACGGTAATCAAGGGAACTGACGGTTGGCTGTATTATTCTTCCACAGCTGACGACTATACCGGCAAAAATACGGCTTCAGACAGAAAAATATATAATACAGCGCATAATATTTCTCTTTTGCAGAAATATGTGCTGAATAACAATGCTGAATTTGTGTTCACCATTGCTCCTAATAAGAATTCACTTTACGGTGAGAATATGCCGTATTACTATCTGAAAACGGCAAATCAGAATAATATGGCAAAGCTGAAACCGTTGCTGGCAACAGAAGGTGTGAATTATATCGATTTGTTTGAGATTTTTTCACAGCAGGATGAGATTTTGTATCTGAAAGAAGATTCTCATTGGAATAATAAAGGCGCAGTATTGGCATATAGGAGTCTGATGCAAAGTATTAATAAAGAATATGATGATTATTCTTCAGTTGAAACTGTTTACGAAGCACGGGAAACTTCTGACCTGGGCAGAATGCTGTATGCCGGTTTTGCAAAAAAAGAAAACAACTTTTTTTATAAAAAAGAAAATGTTTTTGAGTTTGTCACACAAACTGACAGCGTAGAGGATCCTTTGATTGTCACATCTGATGAATCTGCAGACGGAAGTTTACTGATGTTCAGAGATTCCTTCGGAAATACATTGCTGCCGCTGTTTGCAGATGAATTTAAAAATGCGTGCTTTTCGAAAGGAAAACCCTGCCTTGTCGGTAAATTTATGTCAATGTATTCGCCTGATACTGTTATTGTTGAGATAGTTGAGCGTAACGTGACAGATTTTGCAACTGACCCGCCTGTACTCACATTAAAAGCACAAGAGACTGCTTCTGAAACATTTGAAGCGGATAATATCAGTGCGGATATTATTGTTGAGGAATCTTTTAATGATTTTGATTATATGAAAATTTCGGGTAACATCAGTTGTGAAAACTATTCCGATGTGTATGTTGAAATCAACGGAGTGCTCTATGAGGCATATACTGTTTCGGAAAATGATTGCGATTATAAATATATCAGTTATATACCCAAAGCTGAGCTTTACTCTCAGTCCGGGATATGTGTTTATATAAAAAGCGAAAATAAGTTATACAAAGCGGCTGAATGTGCCGTGTAAGAGAGGAGGAAAATATTTTGGTACGAAGAATTTTTGCAACCCTTGCTATAGTTGCTTCTGCAGTTGTTTTGATTGCTTGCGGTAATGAAGAGGAGCTTACAACCGAAACATCAACCGAGCAGGAAAGTACAACCGAGTCTGCAGTGAGCGAAGCTGCAAAAAATAAGATTACCGTAAAAGCTGACGGTGAAGAGAAAAGCGTTGAATCTTCTGTGTCAACAGTCGGTGAGCTGCTTACGGAAATCGGAATCTCAACGGGAGAGAATGATATAGTTGAGCCTGCTGTGACAGAGACTATTACCGAAGGAATGACTGTAACCGTAAAAAGAGTTACTTCAAAAAATGTAACGGAAACACAGGATATTCCTTTTTCGACTCAGAAAAAGTATTCCGATTCAATGCAGGAAGGGGCAACAAAAACAGAAAAACAGGGTGTGAACGGTAAGAAAGAAATTGTATATTCCGTAACCTATACAGATGGTGTTGAAAGCGATCGTAAAGTGATTTCGGAAAATATAATTCAGCAGCCCGTTGATGCCGTAATAGTTTACGGAACGGCTGCAGCAGAAAAACCTACTGCAGAAAAGCCTACTTCAGCACCCGTAACAACAAAGCCGGCAGAGGAGCCCACAACAGCCCCGGCGCCTGCAAGACCGACCCCTGATTTGTCCGGTTATGATAAGAGTCAGATTGCTTCAATAGAAGCTGTTGATGACTGTGACGGTTCCGGACACGGATATTTTATGATCACCTTTATTGACGGTCATGTTGAATATCAGGATTATTGATATTCTGCTGATAAAAGTAACAAAAGGAGTAGAAGAAAATGAAAAAACTAATCGCAATGCTGTTGTCTGTGATTATTGCATTTTCTGTATTTGCCGTGCCTGTTTCAGCACAGCAAACTGCAACACAGGAACTTGCAACACAGTCACAGACTACACAAACAAAGTCAGAAATTGATGAAGCTTTTGAGACTGTTGATAATGTATTGACTAATGTTCAGTTGATACTTGAAATGGTTGTCGAAATTATTAAAGCTGTTCACGAACTTGTGGGAACAATTCTGAGCATGGTCGGCGAAGTCTGCCCTATGTGCGGAGAAATGCACGATATCTATTTAGATGTTGAAATTCCGGAAGAACCGGAAGACCCCATAAGACCTGAACCCTCTGATATTGACAATGATGATGTGCCTGACAAGATAGAAGAGATACTTGGTCTTGATAATAGCAAAGCTGACACAGATGAAGATGGTATCACTGATTATCATGAACTTACAGTTTTAGGCACCGATCCGCTGAATGAAGATACAGATGATGACGGCATTATAGACAGTGAAGATGATGAAGATGAAGATGGGCTTAACAATATGGATGAACTTTTCTTGGGGACATATCCTTTAGTAGCTGATTCTGATGCTGATAATATATCTGATGGTGATGAGATAACTAAATATAAAACAGACCCTAACGCTTTTGATACTGATGGAGATACTCTTTCTGACGGTGAAGAAATAAAACTCGGATTGGACCCGACAAAAAAATCTACAGATGGGATAACACCTGATGCAAAGCGTATTTTTATGCAAACTGCTGATGACGAAGTAAAAGATCCGGCATTGCTTGAAAGTGATAATTGGTTGAAACCTTCTGTTTCCGGAGAAGTTGCTGGAGATATAGCAAAGAATGTAAGACTTGAAAAATCAATAGATTCGCCTTTTGCTGAGAATAGATCAGTATTAAGCGATATTATTGAGATCACTACAACATATACGACTGATATAACATTATGTTTTAATTATAGTGAAGAATACACAGGAGATATTAAAAACTTATCTATAGTCAAAGTAGATGAGGAGAATGGTTTACAGATCATAGAAACAAATGTTGATGAAGATACAGGTGAAATATCTGGTGATATCTCAGAAAGTGCAACATATTTTGTAATTGATGTTGATGAATTTTTGAAGGGACTTGGTATTGATTTCTTTGCAAATCTTGATACACCTAGTGTTTTCAGAGCAAGAACTTTTGCATCTGGAAGTATCCCTGAAGCAAGTAAAGCAACAGGAAAGGCTGATATTGTCTTTGTTATTGATGTAACAGGTTCTATGCGCGATGCAATTAACAATGTTAAGAATAATGTTAATTTATTTGCTGAAAAACTTACAAGTGATTATAATATCGATGCGAACTTTGGTCTTGTTGAGTTCCAGGATATAACATATGACGGATTAGATAGTACAATTCGTCACAAAAATATGACATCTAATTGGTTTACTAATGTTGATTCTTATAAGACAGAAATAGGAAAACTGGTCTTAGGTGATGGCGGTGATGCCCCGGAAACCGACATAGATGGTATAGAAAATGCACGTCGTATTGACTGGCGTAGCGATGCTGCTAAGTTTATAATTTTAGTAACAGATACATATCACAAGAATAACAACAGATATGGTATTAGTAATCTTAATGAACTTGCCGATTTGTTAGCTGCAGACGGTATAATTACATCTGCGATAACTTCAAATTCCAGCTACTATTCTACATTGACTGAAAAAACCGGTGGTCTTTATGGTTATATCTATGGTGATTTCTATAATATCCTTCTTGGGTTGGCTGATAAAATTGGTGAAGTCACAAATCAGGGTGAATGGGTATTTCTTGATGATTATCAGGCGGTAAGACTTGCTCCTGAAGGTGCAGATAACTTCGGAGATACCGATGAAGATGATATGGGCGATTATGATGAACTTGGAGTTAAGGAAACACGTTCTATGGCATCATATATTGCTTTTCTTGCGAACAGACATGATGTACCAGAAGAACTTTACATTGGCAAAAGAACTATTGAAGTATACAGGTATAAATCTAATCCTGTGTTAGTTGATACTGATTATGATGGTTACAAGGATTCAACAGATAGAAATCCCAGAAAATGGGACATTTCCGATCGCGATCTTGCTATAGTTGCAGGTATTTCTTACAGTAATGATATGTCGATTGGTACACAAGTAGATAAGTCTTCTTTTAATGTTGGAAAAGGTGCTAGTGTTGAGGAATTAAAAGGATGGAAAGTTGTTGATATCTGGAAAGGCGGAGCAGGTTTTTATGCACTTGCTCTTAAGAAGGATAAAAATATCATTATAGCATACAGAGGGTCAAAATCAGAGTATGATGGTTTTATAGACATTGACTGGATTGATGACTGGGTATATGCCGATGTTATTAATGTTATAACCGGAATAAGCACACAAGCTCCTGCAGCAAAAGGGTTAGCCGCAAGAATTATCAGAAATTATTCAGATCATAATATTTATATATGCGGTCACTCGCTTGGTGGCAATCTTGCTTTAAATGCATCAACTATGGCTTTAAGTATGAACCCATCTATTGTAAAGAGAATAAGTACATTTAACGGTTTAGGTATGCCGCTTGTTAAGCTTGGCAGTGTATTTAATTCATATGAAAATGCGCTCTTTATAACACATAAGGATAAATTTTACGATTATGAGATTGAGGGTGATCCTGTATCTGGCTTTGAGAAAAAACTTGATCCGAAGTGGTATGATTTAATTATTACTGGCGATCTTGTGCTTACTCAAGGTATAGGACACAGAAAAGAATTACCGTTGAAGGTAAAGGATAATGAACATAGTTTGGATAATTTTTATCTTCAGCTGGAGCCTCTTGGTAGACCACTTAACTGATATGATTAGTGTTGAGGATAAAATGTTATCCAAAAAGTGAACGAATTACAAATAGTTACCACAATATTTGCAGATAATTAGGAAAATTTAATTTTGGTAAATTTTATGTAATTTTATTGAAGCAATAAAATCCGGCATAGGTCTGTTTGTAACAGGCTTATGCCGGAAAATTTTATCTTGTTAATTCAATTGCATAAAGGTACTGACACTTTACCTCGTCGGGGTTGATGGCGGGGAAGGTGATTTTCAGCTTGCCGCCGTCGTTTTCTGTTGTGAGGGCGGCGTCGTGGGCGAGGAGGCGGGCTTTGATGTGTTCGTCGTAGTCTACTTCCGAAAGAGTGATGCTGCCGAAGGGGAAGCGGTTTATTATTGCGTATACCGTGTCTCCCTTTTTGGTGTAGTAGGTATCCTTCTGGGGGTTTTTTGTATAAAGGCGAGTGCCGTAGATTGCTTCGCCGTTTACCTTAAGCCATTCGCCTATCTGCAGAAGTCTTTCCTGCATGATCACGGGGATCGTGCCGTCGGCTGCGGGGCCTATATTAAGCAGGAAGTTTCCGCCCTTGGAAACAAGCTCAACCAGCATTTCAATAAGCTCTTTGGCAGAAAGATAGTCTTCAGTGTTTTCAATACGGTTAAGACCGAAGGATCTGCCGATACCTCTGCATTCCTCGAAGGGGCGGTCCAGCTCAACATCCTCGATTCTTTTACCCTCTTCAATATAACCGTATTCCGTTGTGAAGTTGCCGCCTAAGTGTCCTCTTGTTTCCTTTCCCCAGCGGTCATTGGGAACAATATAATCCTTAACGGGGGATTCGTTATAAAGCCAGGTTAAAAATTCGGTGGAATGCCATACTGAGCTGGGATGGTCCCATTCACCGTCGGTGAAAAGGGTGGAGGGTTCATATTTTGTGATGAGCTCCTTAAGCATGGGATGAAGATGCTTCAATGCATATTCCTCGGGGTCCTTGAGATAAAGGGGATGGAACCATTCGTAAACGGAGTGATAAACACCGAAGCGCACACCCGTGTCCTTCATGGCCTCCTTAAGCTCCATACAGAAGTCTCTGTGAGGACCTACATCCATTGAGTTCCAGTTCCATGCGTGGTCTGTTTTGAAAAGACAGAAGCCGTCGTGGTGCTTTGACGTGATATTTATATATTTTGCACCGGATTTTCTGAAAAGCTCAGCCCATTCCTTTGCGTCAAAAAGCTCAGCCTTGAAGCCCTCCACAAAATCGGTGTACTTGTAATTTTCTCCGTAAACGCTTTCGTGCCAGGCTTTTGTGGTAAGCTCGGGCTGTTTTTCCAGCTGCCACTGATACCATTCGGCATACTGTCCCTTTGCGGTATATGCAGGCACTGAATAAAGTCCCCAGTGAATAAAAATACCGAATTTTGCTTCACCGAACCATTCGGGCACTTTTCTTGAATTCAAGGATTCCCAATTATTTTCAAACATAAACTTACCTCTTTTCATATATTTCAATAGCAAAATGAACAGTTGTTTCAAGTCTTTCAAGAGAAAACAGCCTTTCGGCATCTTCCCTGCCGGTTTTATAATAATAAGGAGTCATTTTAAAAAGATTTGCAATATCATCTTTTTCGGTTAGCTTGATTTTATATTTAATTTCCTTTACTGAAACAAGCTTGAAAAGCTCATCTTTTCTTTTTTCAGGCTTGTTTTTATAAGGCTCTTTATAC
>JAZSNB010000035.1:0-10967 GCA_045536195.1 Acutalibacteraceae bacterium | reverse complement strand
GCTTATTTTTCTTGTGGTATCCTGTCCCTGTGCACTGGTAATTTCCGTTCCCCTGTCATTTTTCAGCGGAATCGGAAAAGCATCGGCAAGGGGCGTGCTTGTAAAGGGTGCAAACTATCTTGAAGCTCTTGCAAAGGTAAGCACCTTTGTTTTTGACAAAACAGGCACACTCACCACGGGAAAGCTCAGTGTTGACAGAGTATGCCCCGAAAAGGGTGTGAATGAGGATGAGCTTTTAAGACTTATTGCGGCGGCTGAATATAATTCGGGGCATCCCATTGCAAGAAGTGTGTGCGCATTATGTCCCGATGTAAAGCCATTTCAGGATATAAAGGAATTCCCGGGGCTCGGCGTCAAAGCATCTGACGGTGAAAACACGGTGCTTTGCGGAAATTTCAGACTGATGGAGAAAAACAATATAAAGGCTGCGGCACTCGGTGAATGCTCTACGGTGATTTATGCCGCGAAAAACGGTGTATATAAGGGCTGTGTCACATTTACCGACACTGTTAAGGAGCAGTCACGTGAATGTATAGCCGGACTTAAGAAAAACGGAATAAAGCGTATAATTATGCTTACGGGCGACTCGGAATATGCCGCAAGAGAAACTGCAGAAAGGCTCGGTATCGAGGAATATCATTCCTCACTTCTGCCCGGGGATAAGGCAGATTTTGTAAAGAAGCTCTGCGAAGAAAGAAGCAATAAGGAAGCTGTTGCCTTTGTAGGTGACGGTATAAATGACGCTCCCGTGCTTTCTCTCAGCGATGTGGGAATTGCTATGGGCGGTATCGGAAGCGATGCCGCAATTGAGGCGGCAGACATTGTTATTATGGACGATAACCCCATAAAATGCATCACGGGAATTGAAATTTCCAAGAAAACAAGGCTGAGAGTCCGTCAGAATGTGATTTTTGCATTGGGTGCAAAATTTGCAGTGCTTCTGCTGGCAGCCTTTGGCATTGCAAATATGTGGCTTGGCGTTATCGCCGACGTAGGTGTTGCAGTGCTTGCCATAATCAATGCAACAAGAAAATAATTATTTACAAGAAAACGGCTTCGCCGTACGCCTACGGCGAAACGCTTTCGTATAGTCCATCGCCGAGGGAAGTTTACTTCCCGTTCGGCGGGACATATAATCTTTTTACTTTATAGGAAGTAATTTCCTATAAAGTAAAAAAGACAAGCACAAAGCTCATCATTATGATGCGGCTTTGTGCTTATTGTTTTGGGTGGATGATTTATCTTACCTGTGTTGTTTCAACCGCAATGAAGCTGTCGGGAACAGGGGCGGGCTCCGGTGCGGGTGCGGGAGCAGGCACGGCAGGTATTGATGAGCTGCTGTTTTTGGAATTATTGTCCCGCTGAGGGTCAAAGGCGGGGGATGTGACGGGCATGTCGGGATTGTAGCCGGGAGAAACAACCTCACCTGTACCGGGTGTGCTTGGGGGATATTCGTACACATCTGTGGTTTCATTGTATTTTACATTTTTTTCTAAATATTCATTGAATTCTTCAGATTTTTCCGTGCCGATAAAGAAGCATTTCTGAGTGCCCAGAATATTTGTGACTATATAGCCGTCATCGGTAATGTCAAAGGAAATATTTTTGTAGCCTAAAAGAGGAAGGTTTATTGAAATGTCAATTCCGTTAAGGGTATTTTCATATTCCGTGCGTTCCGTGCGTGAAGCCTTCGTGTCGGAAAGAAGCATATCCCATATAATGCTGTCGTCAAAATCCTCATAGGTTCTTCTTGTGTGGGAGGATGAAGTGTCTGTGAATTCATAGGTATCTTTATATGCCTTTCCGAATACAAGGGTGCTTCTGAGATCAAGGTCATTGATAAAATCCCCGAGGGTCAGGGGGGAATAATCTGAATTTACATATACATAATATGTGCTTTCTTCACCGATTTTAACGGCAACGGCACAATCGGTGCTTATATTTCTGATTGAATAGATTTTTCCCGTCTGAGTGTACTGCTTCAGAAAGCCTCCGAGAGTGCCTGCAAGTGAAGTGTCTGAAATTAATTCTGAGATGTATTCATCCTCTATGGGCTGTGCGGTTGTGGAATAGGTGTACGGTCCGGATTTTACTTCGGGGAATTTCTGAGCGGGTGAAAGATCCTCCCAACGGGGGAGCATTGCCATTTCGCCTTCCGTGGCAATTTCAATTGCGGGAGAAGTAGCAATTTCGGGATTGGGGTCAATTCCGATTGCGGGAGAGGTAGCAATTTCTGCCTGGGGTGCCATGGGAGAAATAACACCCGAAGGGACTTCTCCTGAAGATGGCTGCTCTTCAGAATGCTTTATTAAGTCTGTTCTGCTTACTGTGATGCCTGCAATCAGTAAAACTGCAAGGGAAGCGGCAATTGCAGTAATACGAACAGCCGTTTTTTTCTTTTTAACGGGGGAGGCTGCTTCTTCGATGTATTTTTCATCGGTGGCTGATATGGTTTCAGAAATATTTTCCTTTTTCATAAAAGACCTTCCTTTCTGAGATATTCTTTTAGCTTTTCTCTTGTTCTTGAAAGTCTTACGCTGACAAAGTGAGGGGTATTTCCGGTAAGAGCGGCGATTTCCTTTACGCTGTCGGCGAAGTAATAGCGGCGGACAAAAAATACTCTGTTTTCTTTTGTGAGAGTGCCGAGAAAAGTGTTTATTGCATGAGCCAGCTCCTTGAGACTGTATTCACTGTCGGGCTGATTATCTGAGGCAAGAATATTTTCAAGCTCATCAAGGGCTATGTCATAGCAGCTGTTTCGCTTCAGAGCCTTATTGCTGTGGTATTTTTTTATTGACAGATTTCTTACGATTTTAAGAAAATATGTTTTCAGGTTTTCGGGATTTTCCGGAGGAATATTATTCCACACTGCAAGAAGTGCATCGTTGACGCATTCTTCAGAATCGAGAGAGCTGCCGAGAATATTGCCCGATAGGTGAAGACTCAGCTTAGAGTATTTCTGAGAAAGCTCTTTTATTGCATCCTGTGAGCGCTCATTGAACAGAGCAATTATAGCTTTATCGTCCATTTTTCCACCGTCCTTTCACCTACAGACTACTATATTCTAGCTTAATATCTCGGATAATTCATCCCATAGTTAAATATTTGTTAAAACAATCCAAAATACTTGACTTTTAATTGTGAAAGTAATACAATCAATTGGTTTTAATTTTTGGTCGGAGGTTATATAATGGAAACGTTACTTGCTTTATCTGTCGCACTGTTTGCAGGACTTATGCTTTCCCGTGTGGCTAAGAAGGTACAGCTTCCCGCTGTCACAGCTTATCTTGTTGCCGGTATTCTTATAGGCCCCTATCTTTTAGGCGCTTTCGGTGTCAGGGGACTTGGCTTCATCAGTATGGAGGATATTGATTCCTTCGGTATTATTCCCGATGTGGCATTGGGCTTTATTGCCTTTTCTATAGGTAATGAATTCAGAATGAGCCAACTCAAGCAGATAGGCAAGCAGGCAACGGTTATAGGTATTTTTCAGGCTGTTGTAACAACACTTCTTGTTGATGCAGCTCTTATTGGTGTGCATTTTATAATCCCCGAAAAATTCCCTCTTCCCGCTGCCATTATCTTAGGTGCGGTAGCCTCCGCCACAGCACCTGCCGCAACGCTCATGGTTGTGCGTCAGTATAAGGCAAAGGGTCCCGTTACAAATATTCTTCTTCCAATAGTTGCCCTTGATGATGCCGTGGGACTTGTGCTTTTTGCTGTTTCCTTCGGTGTTGCAAAGGCTCTTCACTCCGGACATGCGGATATTCTTTCCGTAATTGTAGAACCCATACTTGAGGTTGTGCTTTCCCTTCTTTTAGGTGCGGTAATGGGATTGCTCTTTACATTCTGCGAAAGATTCTTCCATTCCCGTTCAAAAAGACTTGCAATGTCAGTAACCTTTGTGCTTCTTACCGTGGCACTTTCAATGCTTGAATTCCATGTAGGCGGTATTCATATTGCATTTTCATCACTTCTTGTTTGTATGATGCTTGGTACGGTATTCTGCAATATCTGTGATTTTTCCGAAGAGCTTATGGACAGACTCGACCGCTGGACAGCTCCCTTATATGTTCTTTTCTTTGTTATATCGGGCGCAGAGCTTGAGCTTTCAGTTTTCAAGGATTTTATGATAGTTCTTATCGGCATTGTTTATATAGTTGTGCGCTGTATCGGTAAATACACCGGTGCACGTTTCAGTGCAAAGGCAACAAAGTGCGATCCCAATATTGTAAAATATCTCGGTATCACCCTCTTTCCCCAGGCAGGTGTGGCACTCGGTATGGCGATAAAGGCGGAAACTCTCGGTGAGCCCGGTATTATCGTTGCAAATATAACTCTTTTCTCAGTTCTTATTTATGAGCTTGTAGGTCCCTTCCTTACAAAGAAGGCTCTTCAGAAGGCAGGAGAAATCACTCCCGAGGGCAAGACAAGTGCAAGAGATACTGCTAAAAACGGCAATTGATTTATAAAGGAGACTCTTTATGTACAGTAAAGCAATAGCATCCTTAAGACATAAAATTATTGTGGGCATTTTAGGTGCTTCAAAGGTGCTTCATAAAATAACAAAGGGGAAAAGACCTCACTTTCTTTTTGAAGCAAGCACCGACCTTTCATATGTGGGAAGCAGTGTGAAGGTTATAAGAAAAACCGAGGATGAGGTTTATATCTCAAAAACGGATAAAAACGGAAAAACAGATAATTCCGATTTTAAGATTCTCACGGCAACAGATCTTCATCTGGGCACACCCGGCTGGGAGCTCAATAACAAGACCATTGACCGTTTTGTGCGTCAGATAAGAGATGAAAAACCCGACCTTGTTATTGTTACAGGGGACACGATTCAGTCGGACTGTCAGCATATCGACTCGGTGCAGTTTTCTCAGATGATGGAAAAATTAGGTGTTTACTGGTGCTACTGCTTCGGAAATCACGAGGCAAGAGAGGAAAAGGGCTTTTATAAATATCAGCTTTTAAGAGGACTTCAGTATTATCCCCATTGTCTTTCTCTTTTCGGCAAAAAAGAGCTTTTCGGCTTCGGCAATACGGCAATTCATATTGTTAACGGCGACGGCTCATATTATAAGAGCCTGTATCTTTTCGACTCGGGCAGAGATATGATTGAGGAATATAATATTTCCCACAATGTGCCCAAGGAGTTATGGTCGGATACCTATGATTTCATCAAGCAGAATCAGATTGACTGGTATACCGAAAATATGAAAAAGACTCTGAAGACGTCTCCCGAAAATAAATCTATGTGTTTTATGCATATCCCCGTTAAGGAATATGAATTAATCTGCGATAATTACGGTGAGTATGATTTCCGTGATTCGGGAAAAACAAAGATTCTCTACGGCACACAGTATGAAAGCGTGGGAAGCTCCTATTATAACAGCGGCTTTTTCACTGCCGGCAAGGAAAATGCAAATCTTCAGGCAATTTTCTCAGGCCACGACCATATAAATGACCTTTGCGCGGTTTATGAGGGTGTGTATCTCGTTTATACCCAGTGCACAGGCTATAACACCTATAATATGACCGAAAAGCTGAACTTCGATGAAAAGGACTGCCACTACGGTGTAACTCTCACCACCCTTCATAAAGACGGCACAATCACCGTTGAGCAGAAAAAGAATAACAGATATTTATAATAACCAACATAAAACAACCGACGGAAGAAAAATCTCCCGCCGGTTATTTTTTTAATTTTTTTCTTTCAGAAAGCGCTTCAGCATAAATGTGAGAAAATATGGTATTGTGTAAAATTTTCCGTTGAAGCCTATATTTTTGTTTGCAAGCTTGATTCCGTATTTTATATCCTTGTAAATATCTTTTTCAATAAGAGCATTAAGCGAAGGGGTGGATGAATCGTTGGCCTTGACCTCTACGGGTATAAGAGAATCCTTATCGCGTACAAAAAAATCCATTTCTAAAGTTGCCTTTTCATTTTTATAAAAGAAGAGGTCATATCCCTGTTTTTTCAGCATATCTGCAACTGCATTTTCATAAATCGCACCTTTATAAGTGTTGAAATTTTTGTTGCTGCGTAAATCTTCTTGTGCTTCTTCGTCGAGAGACGCAATGAGAAGACCTGTATCCCGAAAATATATTTTATAGTTGTCAGGATTGTAATTCCCTTTAAGCGGCAGCTCGGGGGATGCCATACAATGGCATACATTAATGATTCCCGCATTATTAAGCCAATCCAAGCATCCTACATAATCTCTGTTTCTTGCACCTGCTCTGATTTTGGAAATCTGAAATTTTTTGTTGTCCTTTCCCAGGAAAACAGGGATTTTTCTGTATACATCAAGAATTTTTCCCTTGTCGAGACCGTGTGCGTATTTAGTTACGTCCTCTTCATAATCAAGCAGAAGCTGTCTTTGCAGTTTTAGCGTGCCGCTGAAATTCTTTTTTGAAATAAAGCTGAACACAACTGCAGGCATACCGCCCAGTACAAGATAATCCTTAAAATTGTCAAGAAGCACCTTATATTCAAGCTCGCTCAGAGGTGTGCAGCTCAGAAGCTTATTATAAAAGCCCTCCAGCTGCTCAGGTGAATAGCCCTTTGCCCACAGAAATTCCTCAAAGTCGAGGGAATGCATTTCATAATCTTCTTTATATCCTACGCTGTTTGATTCAATTTCATTATAGTTGATTCCCATAAGAGAGCCTGAGCATATAACATCAAACCGTCCGTCGATACTGAAGCTTTTAAGACTTGTGGCACAGTTGATGCAATCCTGAAGTTCATCAAAAAATATCAGGGTTTCACGCGGATAAAACTCAAAATCGGGATTGATAAGGGAAATATTTTTTATGACAGTATCTGTATCAAAGCCGTCGTCAAATATACTTTTATATTGCTTTTGCAGACTGAAATTAATTTCAATAACGGATTTGTAGTTGTTTATTGCAAAATGCTTTATTGCTTCCGTTTTTCCGATCTGCCGTGCTCCCTTTACAATGAGAGGAAGTTTTTCGCTGCTGTTTTTCCAGGAGTTGAGAAAAGTATCAATTTTTCGCGGAAGTCTGTCCATAGTTTCACCTTCTTTTATGGGGTAAATATACTCTATCACAAAATTCCGGTCATTTCAAGGCTGTATCTGCACATTTTTCCGACTGTTTTTAAGTGTTTTTGCACATTTTTCCGAAAATGCGGGTTTTGGGAAAGAAATTTTTCTGTATTTGACGAAATCTTACAAGAAACACTGTTCAGAAAAAGCAAAATTTTCTTGAATCTGTGAATGATTTATGATAACATAACCTTGCGACATACATTTTAATATAGGACCAAACACAAATTCACTTTTTATGTAAAAAAGTGGGTTTCTTCTGTCATCGTGTTTGGATCTGATGAATGTATGTCGCAGTACTTGAAGAACTCACTTTTTTGGTGCGTTCTTCGGGACGCACTTTTTAATTTTAAATCAAAAACAGAAAGGTGAACGATGACAATGAAGAAAACACTTAAACACATTCTGTGTATTACGCTCAGTCTTTTAATGCTCTTGTCTGTAATTCCGTTAACCGAATTTACAGCAAAGGCAAATGAAATACCGGAACAATCCGAGAAAATTGCCTTTTCCTCAAATGTGGAAGATAACTACTTGATAATCACTCTTTACAATGAAGGGATAAATAATATTTCGTTTGCTAATATTGTTTTATTATTTGATGCTAGTATATTACGTTGCCGTAGTTTTAAATGGAGTGATTATGTAGTAGAAGAAACAAATAACGAACTTTTTCCGGATTTACCAAATCGCGCATATAATATTTCCAGTTCTACTGAAATAGAGGCAGAATTTTTTAATGGAGATGTTTTTGATGAATCAAAATTCGATATAGCAATTATTAAATTTGAAATAATAGATACTGCTGCAGATATAACGCAGATAAGAGTAGAAAGCTCCGTATCTTCTTCAGGCGCTGATATTGTTCAGAATGAAACTATTGAGATAGTTCTGAATTGTTCTCACATTGATGTAAATAATGATTATTTCTGTGACAAGTGCAATAATGATACATATATAGACACTGGCACTTTCAGTAACGGAAACATTGAATGGAAATTTTATGAAGACGGCACACTGATAATTTCAGGCAACGGCGATATGGAAAACTATTCTCATGGAGGATATGGTTCACCTTGGTATAATTTCAGGCCTGAAATTAGGAAAGTAATAATAAAAGAAGGAGTTGCTTCCGTAGGAAATGCAGCATTTGAAGGTTGTGAAAACCTTACAGCTATAGAATTGGATGATAGCATACAAAGTATTAATTGGCGTGCATTTGCCGGTTGCAAAAAACTTGCAGACATAGAGTTACCCGAAAATCTGACTGCTATCGGCCAAGCCGCTTTTGAAGAATGTGAAATGCTTGCAAATATAAGTTTCCCTGAAAAACTTAAAAGCATAAGCTCAAGCGCATTTGCCTATTCGGGTCTTACAGGAAAAATAACTATACCTGCCGGTGTTACGGAAATTCTTGATTCTGCTTTTACAGGTTGCAATAAGCTTACTGTAATATCTGTAGATAGCGGAAATTCCGTATATATATCAGAAAATGGTGTTCTTATAAATAAGAGAGAAAAAACATTAATGTTATATCCCATGGGCAAAACTCAAAAAGAATACATAATTCCGGATAACATAGAAAATATTGCAGCAAACGCTTTTTCAGGAAATAACTATATTGAAAATATAGTTATTTCAAATTCTGTAAAAAACATCGGCTTCAGGGCATTTACAGATTGTACAGCACTGAAAAGTATGAAGATACCAATGGCTGTAAGAGAGCTTGGGGGAGAATTATTTGACGGCTGTACTTCAATAAAAAGTATTTATTTTTACGGAAGTAATATTTTAATTCCCTATGGCAAATACGATCTTTGCTTACCGAAAGGGACAAGTGTTTACGGATACAATAATTCCACGGCAATTGAATATGTAGAATACATAAACCATGTCTATGAAAGCGAGTATCACAAGTTTGTTTCTCTTGGTGATTATATAGGTAAGGTAGAAGTTATAGACAGCGGTTCTTTTGGCTCTAATCTTACATATTCCGTTAACAATCTGGGAGTGCTTACAATTTCCGGACAGGGAGATATGAATGATTGGGAAGGTTGGGATAACCCATTTATAGCTTACAGAATAACCGAAATTATTATAGAAAACGGAGTAACAAGTATCGGTAATTATGCTTTTATTGATTATGGAAAAGTTAAAAAAGTAACTATACCGGATAGTGTTACCCGCATTGGTGAATGTGCCTTTATGTCTTGCTACAGCCTCACAAACATAACAATCCCGGAAAAAGTCAAAACTATTGGCAGACAGGCGTTTTCATACACCCATTTAACAAAGATAACAATTCAGAATGCCGATACAGTTATTGAATCCCCTGAACCTGATGGCAGTGAAAATGTTCCAAATACCATAGACCCTGAAACTGCAATTTACGGATACAACAACTCTACAGCAAAAAAATATGCAGAAAACTACGGCAATGAATTTGTTTCTATTGATCATGTACATAAATATACATCAGCAATAACAACCCAACCTACCTGCGGTAAGGAAGGTGTGAAGACATTCACCTGTTCCTGCGGTGATAGCTATACTGAGGCGGTTGCAGCATTGGGTCACAGCTTCAGCACAGGCTTTACTGTGGATAAGGAAGCTACCTGCTCAGCAGAAGGTTCAAAGAGTAAGCACTGTACAAGAAGCGGTTGTTCTGAAAAAACAGAGGTAACAGCAATCGCAAAGCTTGCACATACGTACACCTCGAAAATTACTGCACAGCCTACTTGTGATAAGGAAGGAACAAAGACATTCACTTGTTCCTGCGGTGACAGATATACTGAGGCAGTTGCAGCATTGGGACACAGTTTCAGCACAGACTTTACTGTGGATAAGGAAGCTACCTGCACAGCAGAAGGTTCAAAGAGTAAGCACTGCACAAGAAGCGGTTGTTCTGAAAAAACAGAGGTAACAGCAATTGCAAAGCTTGCACATACGTACACCTCGAAAATTACTGCACAGCCTACCTGTGCAAAAGAGGGCGTTAAAACATTCACCTGCTCTTGCGGAAGCAGCTATACAGAAGCTATAGCAAAGCTTGCTGCACATACCTGGGGTGAGTGGAAGGTTACAAAGGCTGCTACTTATGAGGCAGAGGGCAGAGAAGAGAGAAGCTGCAGTGTTTGTAAGAAAACAGAAGGAAGAGTAATTTCTAAGCTCGAATATAAGGAAATTGAAATTCCCGTAACCGAAGAAGTAAAGCCTCTGGGTGAGGATGCCGTGCTTGTGCTTTCCGATGCAAGTGTCGGTGAAATTATCAAAAATACCAAGGGCAATGTAAGTGTTACGGACAAGGACGGAAAGGCTGTCAGCGAAAAGGACAGTGTTGCAAGCGGTATGACGGTTACTCTTAAGGATGCTTCAGGTAAGGTTGTCGACGAAAAAACTATTGTTGTACCCGGTGACAACAACGGTGACGGAAAGATAACCGCAGCCGATGCAAGAACCACCCTTCGTGCCTCCGTAAGCCTTGACGAACTCAACACCTGGCAGAATTCTGCTTCAAATGTTGACAAAACCGCTGAAAACAAAATCACAGCCGCAGACGCAAGATTTATCTTACGTGCATCAGTCGGACTTGAAAAATTCAGCGAATGGATAAAGACACTCAAATAACAAAAGCGGAATCAAGTAAAATCCGCAATAAAACGGCTTCGCCGTACGCCTGCGGCGAAACGCTTTCGTATAGTCCATCGCCGAGGGAAGTTTACTTCCCGTTCGGCGGGACATATAATCTTTTTGCCTCTTCACGGAAAGTTGGGGAATCATATTACTCACTTTAATCATTTTGTGCTTCGCACTTGGGAACCCCCGGCGAGGGTTCCCAACGAAAAACAGTCCACCGGACTGTTTTTCTCCCCTCCTGCGCTATTGGAA
>JAZSNB010000050.1:0-32523 GCA_045536195.1 Acutalibacteraceae bacterium | reverse complement strand
CAATTCCGAAAAGTCCGATGCCGAATGTGATAATTTCGGATTTTTTCATATACTTTGTTTTTTCTTTACCCGACATAAAAAGTCCTCCTTGAAATAACTGCTTGAATATTCAAGCGGATTATACAATAAACTTATGCTTTTCTTCAAGATCAAGCAATGTAATAATCCGCTCAAAATTATCTTTTGCTTCACTCAGAGCCGATACCTTATGGGCATCGCTTCCGAGATAGAATTTACAGCCGCAATCCTTTGCAATAAAATACGGACGTAAAATAATTTCCTTTTCCTCTTCGGAGGAAAACAAGGTTTTTGTATTAAGCTCAATACCGATTGCTTTTTCTGCACAGCGGCTGAACACATCATAAAGATCTTCATTCCTGAGAAGCCTTATGACATCGGGAGTTTTTTCTTTCATTATATGCCCGCAGGTCATATGAGCAATGCCGACCTTGTTCCGGGGCAAGGGCTTATCAAGAAGAATGCGTATTTTTTCCAGCCATATCGCTGCTCCCTCTTCGGGAGAGGAGATTTTTTCTTTTACCGTGTTGCCCTGAAGATGCATATGAGTGGTTGCCACCGTAACAAAATCAAGCAAAGCCAGTCTTTCTTCGCTGATACCTAAAACTCCGTTATAATCTATATCAAGCTCCGCACCGAACAAAAAGCTTATTCCTTCACACCGGGGCAGAGGAAGAACCGACGTAAGATAAGAAAAGCCGTGCTCATCTATCCAATGAGCCTCACTTTTTACGTTTTCGTCCCAGAAATGATTTGTAAGACATATTTTTGTAAAACTGTTTTCCTTTGCATACTCAAGTATCCGTTCGGGAGTCTGCAAAGGATCTTTACAGCACCTGGATACCGTTGAATGAATATGGAAATCGTGATCGGCAATAAATCTCATATATAAACCTTCTTATCATTTACATTACAGGCTTTTCATTGATAAAAACCCTGAAAAGAGGAAGACAGGCATTGAAAAACTGCTTATATGCCCTGCAATAATCCTCGCTCAGCCGTGTACGCTTACAACCGCCCCCGCGACAAATTCCGTAAAGGTTACATGCTTTACATTTTTCGGAAACAACAAGGCTTTCCCTTATAAATTCCTTCGCTGTTACCGACCTTTCCATAGAGGAAAAATCCGAATCATTTATATTACCGAGAAGATATCTGTCGGTACAGAAAAAGTCACAGGGATAAATATTACCGTTTGCTTCAGCCACAAACTGATGTGTACAATGTCCCGCCATCCCGCATTGCTCGGGACGCTGACGAAGGTATATTCTTACCCAATTATCAAACTGACGGATGCTTACATATTCTCCCCTTACATAGTCCTTCACATAGAGATTAAATACCTTTATAAGAAAATCGGCATATTGCTCGCTTGTCATATAAAGCTCACTTTTTTCTGAGCTTCCGAAAGGGCGCAGACAGGGAATAAACTGCAGGTAACGGTAGTTTTTGCTTCTGAAAAACTTATATATCCGTTCTCCGTTTTCGGCACAGTAGCCGGTGAGCACCGTGAGAATATTGAAATCCACATTATATTTTTTCAGCATTTCGGCTGCGGAAAGAATTTTGTAAAAAGCATTCTGACCGGAGGGGCGCTTACGGAATTTATTTCCGTCAAAATCCCCGTCAAGGCTGAGTCCGACGAGAAATCCGTTTTCCCTGAAAAAAACAGCCCAATCTCTGTCCAGATTGATTCCGTTGGTCTGAATACTGAAAAAAATCCTGCTGTTTTTTGCATTGTGCTTTTTCACGGTTTCGGTGAAAAAGCGAAAAAAATCAAGTCCTGCCAAAGTAGGCTCTCCGCCCTGAAAGGCAAAAGCAACACTCTCCCCGTCGGCATAACGAAGAGCTTTTTCTATAAGAATTTCAGCCGTTTCCTCTGTCATTTTCTCAAAACCGTAATGCTCTCTGTTTTCGGAAACATCACGGTAAAAGCAATATTCACACGACAGATTACACAGTGAGGAAGCAGGCTTTATCATCAAAGATAAGGCAGGCATAAACAAATATAATCATAAATTATCATAAAGAAAACTTATGATATCTCTCCTCTTCTGTTATTTTTGAAATCATCGGTGATTTCATGGAGTTTTTCTTTATACATATCCGCTATTTCGGGATAGACACTTGAGCGGTTATAGTTTTCACCGTAATCGTCAGAAAGGATATGAAGCCAGTTTTTACGGTTTTTGTCCCAGAAAGCTGAATTATCATTCTGTATTTTTTCGAAATACTTGAATGTGATGTATTCACCTGAATCAAGAATATCATATTCATAGTCAGGATACATTTTCTTTACTTCTGCTGAAGGCATGGCATATTGTACAGCCTTGATTTTTTCACGCTTCATATGAAGAATCGGGCTTTCTTCCGTGTGGATAACACTGTCTTTCCGGAGAAGAGCTGCCATTGATATTCCGTCAATCTCTCTGTCGGCGGGAAGGTAATTCTTCTTGCCGCCCTCTCCTGTGATTCCGCACAGCTCTACAAGAGTGGGATAAAGGTCGGTAAGAACTGCTGAGGACTTTCTTTCACTGCCCTTTTCACCAAGCTTTCCGCCGTCGTTATCCCAGCGGATCATAAAGGGCACCTTCTGACCGCCTTCGTATGCAAGATATTTTCCTCCGCGAAGATCATTTACCGAGCCCTCAAGAGCCGGTCCGTTATCGCTGGTGAACACAATAATTGTATCCTCAAACACACCGAGCTTTTCCATTGTATCAAAGAGCTTTCCGAGATAGAAGTCAAATTCTGTTACACAGTCAACATATGTACCCATACCCGTTGTACCGTCAAAATCATCGCCTGCATATACGGGCGCATGAGGCCAGGGGGATGCATAGTAAGCAAAGAAGGGCTCATCAGCCCGGGCCTTTTCGGTGATCCAGTCTGTAATCTCATCGTGAATCCACTTTGTTGCCATACTCTGATCCTTCAATTCGTCAGTGCCGTGAACAATTTCCCATTCACCGTTTTCTTCGGTAACATGATAGAAGGGAGTCATATCGTTTACATGATGGCTTCCGTAGAAATAATCAAAGCCCTGGTTAGTGGGAAGATATTCACCGTAGTCACCGAGATGCCATTTACCGAATGCACCTGTGCTGTAGCCTGCAGCCTTGAAGGTTTCGGCTATTGTGATTTCATCACCAAGCATACCGTCGGCATTATTGCCCATTTCTATAGAATTGAATATTCTTGTCTGTGCAAAGGGACTTATTGTGTCAACGGTGGGATAAATAACATTATCCGCATAGCCTCTGTAGGGATATCTGCCCGTAAGTGCTGCAAAACGGGCGGGAGAGCAAACGGAATAAGCTGAATAGAAATTTGTAAGATTGAGACCGTTTTCACCTATAGAATCAATATTGGGAGTTTCATAAATAGAGCCGTTTATGGAAATATCACCGTAACCCAGATCGTCCATCATAACAAATAACACATTGGGAGAACCGGAAGATGCATTCTTATCAACTTTTGCGAGATAATCATCATGACCATCCCAGAGTCTTACCGTGTTGGGCTTTGAACGGAGGTTCATTGTAAGAACATATATAACGCTTGTACCGAGAAGCATAACGGTAAGCACTGCACTTACAAGCTTTTTGATTATTTCTCTGCCGAAAGTCTTTTTTGCAACGAAGAAAAGCCCCCATAAGGATAAAGCAGAGGGCAACACCAGAAGAATATTGCCGAGAAGCCTTGTAAAAATACTGCCTTCTCCCGTGAGAAGAGGATGCTCAGCAGAAGAAAAGCCTGCAAGACCTGATGTAAAAGCACCGAAGCCTGCATCTGCACCCCATATAACATAATAAACAACTATGCCAAGGCTTGCGGCGGCATATGAAAATACCATAGGCGCATAAACCTTGTTCTTTATTATAAGAGAAAGTGCTATAACTGCCGCCGTAACACATAAGAAGGCAACAGCCACAACGGCAACGATATTAAGCCTCAGTATCCATAAGGAGAGCATAATTGCAATACCTACAGCAAAAAGCAACAGCGGAAAAACCTTTCTGCCTTTATCGAGTTCAATATTTTTCATAAACATTCCTCCCGTTCTTTTAAGTTATTATATTTTATAACAGAGCTGATTGTCAAGATTAAGAGTTTTGTGTTTTTTGATTGTAATTGAAAGTACAATGTAATATAATAGGCATAATCAGAAAAAACAAGGTGATGCATTATGACAGAAAATACCGATATTACAAAAAAACTGGCATCTGCGCCTGTGGGAAAGCTTATGCTTTCTCTCGCAGTGCCCTCGGTTATCGCACAGATAGTAAATCTTCTTTATAATATAGTTGACCGTATTTACATAGGTCATATGGATGATGTGGGTGCAGCAGCACTTACGGGAGTGGGACTTACCTTCCCCATAATATGTCTTATAGGTGCGTTTACAATGCTTATTGCTCAGGGTGCAGCTCCGAGAGCTGCAATTTTTATGGGCAAGAAAGACAATCAGAGTGCTGAAAGGATTCTCGGAAGCAGCTTCAGTGCACTTCTTGCCATGTCGGTCGTTCTTACAGCCGTATTTCTTTTTTCAGCAAAAACCCTTCTCATGAAATTCGGAGCATCGGAAAACACCATAGGCTATGCTCTGGAATACATAAACACCTATATAACAGGCTCAGTATTCGTAATGATATCTATGGGGCTTAATCTTTTTATTTCCACCCAGGGTTTTACGATTTTCAGCATGGCAACAGTGCTTATCGGTGCAGGACTTAATATTGTACTGGACCCGTTATTTATTTTTGTTTTTGATATGGGAGTTAAGGGTGCAGCCGTAGCAACAGTCATTTCTCAGGCAGTCTCGGCATTATGGACAATTCTGTTTCTGACCGGCAAGAAAACAAAACTGAAGCTGACTTTAAGGAATATGAAGCCCGATATAAAGATTCTGCTTCCCTGTCTCGCACTGGGGCTTGCACCTTTTATTATGCAAAGCACAGAGGCAGTTATAAATATTGCATTTAATTCATCGCTCTATGAATACGGACAGGATATTGCAGTAGGAACTATGACGGTAGCAACAACCGTGATGCAGATATTATGGCTGCCCGCACAGGGAATAGGAATGGGAGCTCAGCCTATAATCAGCTACAACTACGGGGCAGGCAATGCAGACAGGTGCATAAAGGCGTGTAAGGTAATGCTTCTTGCCACGGGTGTCTATCTTCTATCCTTGTGGAGCATTGTGCAGCTGTTCCCTGAAAAAATGATAAGCATATTCAATGACGACCCTGCGCTTCTCAGGAATGCAGATCTTCTGAGAGTTTATACGGGAGCCACAGGCTTTTTCTTCATACAGATAACCGTTCAGCAGGGACTTGTTTCAATAGGAAAAGCAAAGGCATCACTGTTTATTGCCTGCCTGAGAAAAGTTATTCTTCTTGTTCCTCTCATTTATATTCTTCCTAATTTCTTTTCAGACAAGGTTTTTGCTGTTTTTCTTGCAGAGCCTGTATCGGACACAATTTCAATAATCTCCTGTGCAGTTATATTTATATTTGTTTTCGGCGGTGAAATGAAAAAGCTGCGTGAAAATAAACCGGATATTGACACAGTGTCAGAAAATAATATATAATCTTTAATGATAGAAAAAGGAGGAAGAAAATATGACAAGTTTATTTATCAGAATTCTTGCAACTCTTCTTGCAACATTATTCAGCATTTTCAATATTTCCGTTGACATTCCCGGTTTTTCGGAAGATAAGGTATCTGTTACCTCAATTGAATATCTTAATGAGGATGCAGGCTCAATGGATGCCGTTATAAGCATAAAAACCACAACAGACGGTGAATATAAGCTTTACTGGGCAGATGAAAGCTTTGAAAAGCTCACATTCACTCTCGGTGAAACAGAAATTCCCTACAGTGAATTCGCAAGCGTTACAACATATTTCGGTGCAGGAAGCATTGATCTTCCCGACTACACCGCAATTCCTGACGGAGCAGAAAATATTCTTGTGACATATGAGGATGAAACTCTTGAAATTTTTGATATTCCGTCTGAAAAAAGAGCAGACAGAGGCGACGAAGTATATTCCTTCGGTTCAATAAGCGACCTTCATTTTAACCGATATGAGCTTGAAGGCGGTGCTGACGTTGCAGAATCAACCTTTGCCCGTGCACTCACCTTCTTTGAAAAGGCTGATGTAGCACTTGTTGCAATGCCCGGTGATATTTCTGCTGACGGTGAAAAAGAAGCATTTGAAGCCTTTAACAATATTGCATCAGGGTATGACTTCCCTGTTTACACAACCACGGGCAATCATGATTTACATGCAAAATATGAAAAAGAGAACTGGCTTGAGTTTATGAACACCGGTGTTTACGGTGACGAAAAGGCAGACGGCATCATCAATGTGGCAGATAACGGTCTGGACTTTGTTTTTGAAGAATCCGAATCAGGAGAAATATTTATATTCCTCAATCAGACATCCAACAATTACGGACTTATGTGGAATGCACTTTTACAGGATTCCCAGCTCGACTGGCTTGAAGCTCAGCTTGAAACACATAAAGACAAAACTGTATATCTGTTTTTCCACACATTCCTGACATCTGCAAACGGCAATCCTCTTATGGGCACAGGTAATCTTCAGAATGATCTCGGATGGGCATATCCTCTTTTCTATACTCCGGGAGCAAGTGATGAAGTAAGACTCAGAAATCTTCTCAGAGAATATGATAATGTTTTCTTCCTTAACGGTCATTCTCATTGGGCATATCATATGCAGAAGCTCAATCCCGATCTTAATGTATCCAAAAACGGTGAGAACGGTGCAACCTTCATTCACGTTTCATCAGTTTCCTCCCCCAGAATCACAGGTGAATACGGAGTTCTTTGGGAAGGCACAGATCCCACAATGAGCGAAGGCTATCTTATCGCAGTGTATGAAGACTCAATTATGCTTTACGGTATTGATTTCGTAAACAATACCATACTTGCATATGCTACATATGAATGTGAAAAATAAATATTATGAATTAAACACAAAACCGACCGCAGAAAACGGTCGGTTTTGTGTTTATAGGATATTGAGTTTTTCTCAGTTTTCAATAACGATTTCTTTGTGGGAAGCTGAGGAATCGTAGATTGCCTGGAGAATCTTGGAGGTGCCGACGGCATTTTTAATGTCGTTGCGGTTTCTTTCGCCCCTTCTTACACATTCAACGAAGTCGATAACCTCATCGTGATGCATACCGTTGAGCTTATAGTCAGGCTTTTCTTCGATAAGCATACCGTCTCTTGCGGTATAGTATGTATACTTTCCGCAATACTGAAGTCTTACGCCGCCCTTATCACCCATAAAGTCAATATAGGTTTCATTCACACCGATATTCTGAGCCCAGGCACCGTGGAAGCTTACTACTGCGTTTTCGGTTCTTACAAGACCTGTTACGGAGTCGTCAACATCATAAATACCGTCAACATTCTTTGTATCCTCTGCCCACATGCTGAGATAGGTGTAATTCTTCATATCCTTGCCGAGCTTTGAGAAGGCTTCACCGCTTGCGGTAACAGGCTTGGGATCGCCGAGACAATACAGAATAAGGTCTATATAATGAACACCCCAGTCGATAAGAGCACCGCCGCCCGAGGATGCGGAATTTGTAAAATCACCGCCGAGGCCGGGGATTGAACGGTGGGCACGGAAAGATGCATATACGTGATAAACCTCACCGAGATCGCCTCTTTCGATCATTTCCTTGATACGGTTTACGGAATTGGAATAACGGTTGCAGACACCGATGGAAAGAATCTTTCCGGTTTCATAAGAAACCTTTTCCATTTCAAGTGCCTCTGAGAGAATTCTTGCAGCAGGCTTTTCACAGAGAACATCCTTGCCGTGGCGCATAAAATCTATAGCAATAATACTGTGATGATCGTTGTGTGTGCAGACAGATACCGCATCAAGCTCGGGATCATCAAGAATTTCGTGATAATCATAAACTGCCTTTCCGCAGCCGTATTCCTTTACAGCCTTATCGGCTCTTTCGGGAATGATATCGCAGAAATACTTGATTTCAGCGTTTTCACTGTCCATATAAGCGGGAATATGGGCACTGTTTGCAATATTTCCGCAGCCGATAACTGCAACTTTGATTTTTTCTTTCATTATTATTGACCTTCTTTCAATAAAACTTTTATTTCAGAGAGAGACTTCATTCTTTTTTCATAAGCAGAACTGTCTCCCGTTATCTGTGAAAATGAACCGATAATTCTGCTGTTTCTGACAAAATCATCCTTGCAGAATATTATGTGCACAAAACCGTCTTTTACAAGTCCCGAGCATCTCGACAGGTGGCTTTCGGAAAAAGGCACACCGCAGAACAGGCATTTATCCGCCTTCATAAAAGGAGTCTCAGTGATAATTGACTTTGTGGCAAGAAGAATCTGAAACTCACCGCGTTCAAATTCTCCAAGTATCCGTTTTCTGTCTTCATAGGATACGCTGCCGTCAATCACGGCACGGGGCGTGCCTCTGTTATTGAGAAAAACCGCAAAATCCCGGGCCTCACTGCGGGAATTGAAAAATATACAAACTTTTTTACCTGCATATTTTTCCGCTTCCGAGGCTATGCGGAAAAACTTGGCTGACTGAGACGGAGCTTCGGTTACTCTTATATCCGTTTCCGTTATCTGCCCTGCGTATACTGCATTTTCACAGCCGAAAAAGTGAGTGAAAGAATCAAGCTCACTCTTTACGGGAGAAAAGAAAGCTACAAGCTGAATAAAGCTTTCACTTTCGCTTTTGATTTCGGAAAGATTAAAGCAGCTTTTACGGTAGCCGTATTCACCGGAATCGGCACATTCTGCGAAAATAAGAACAAATCTTCTGAAACCGCACAGTGAGAGATATTCCTTGAAAAGAGGGTTGTTAAGAAATCTGATATCAGAAACAAGAAAGGAACGCTCCGACATATAAGCATCCGACGGCAATTCTTTATTTACATCAGAAAACATAAGCTCTTCCCTGCCGAAAAAATTTCCCGGCAGAAACACAGCCGTTTTCACACCGCTGCCGTCAAGCTCATTTATATCAGAAAGAGTGAGTCTGAGAAAAACATCATGCTCACTGTAAAAAGCAGCCGAAACAAGCGCCTTTATATCGGAATCATACCTCATAAGCAGTACCTGTTGACAAAGAGACTGTCAGAATATATAATTTAATATATTCATTTTATATACCGTCGGCACATTTGTCAATACATACAAAATCTTTATGGCATATAAGTAAAAAAAATACAAAAAAACTATTGCAATTATGAAAACGCTGTGGTATAATACACAGGCGTTCTTGTGGGTGTGGGCTCTCCCCTCACCGCGATTAGTGAACAGCAAAACTAAGGCGGGTGGTCCTCTGGCTGTATTTTCTGCGGCGAATGAACATCTGATAAAAATAACGGAGGTCTTATTATGGACGCACTTAAACTCATGACAGAAGGCATGCTTAAAGAGCAGCCCCCCGTAATCGAAATCGGTGACACAGTAAGAGTTGATGTCAAGATTCGTGAAGGTGAAAAAGAAAGAATTCAGGCATTTGAAGGTACTGTTATCGCTCGCAGAGGCAGCGGTGTTGCAGAAACTTTCACAGTTCGCAGACTTTCCTACGGTGTAGGCGTTGAAAGAGTATTCCCCATTCACTCCCCCAACGTTGCAGGCGTTACTGTTGTAAGAAAAGGTAAAGTACGCAGAGCTAAGCTTTATTACCTCAGAGGCAGAGTTGGTAAGGCTGCTAAGGTTAAGGAATCTCTTAAGTAAGCGGAAGCACTTTGAGGAACATCTTTTTGGTGTTCCTCTTTTGCTTTATGGGATACTTTTATGAACAAAAAAACAACTGAAAACACATCCATACACAACAAAGCGGCGGAATATATATATTCCGTCTTTTCCACTTTTCTTCTGTGTATGCTTATAATATTCACCGCATTTACATTTTTTTTCAGGTTGGTTCAAGTAAGCGGTGATTCAATGTATCCGAACCTTTATGATCAGGATAAAATAATTATCTCAAACTTCTTGTACACTCCCGATTACGGTGATATAATAGCTCTTAACAAGGAAACTGCGGAAGAAGAATCTATGATAAAAAGAGTAATTGCCCTGCCCGGTGATACTATTATGATAGATTTTGACTCCCACATAATTACCGTGAACGGTAAGGTTATTTATGAAAAGTATAAGGTTACCGAACCTATTACGGAAAAGGGGGATTTCACCTATCCCCTTGTTGTCCCCGAGGACTCTGTGTTTGTGCTGGGAGACAACAGGAACAACTCCATTGATTCAAGAATGGAAAGCGTGGGCTTTGTGAAGCTCGATGAAATCAACGGAAAGGCCCTTATAAGAATTGTCCCCTTCGGTAAATTCAGTATATATTGACGGTGAATGATATGAACGAAAATATTCAGACAGAAAAAAAAGAACAGGAAAAAGACAAAACGAGTTTTGCTTCAAGCATCTATGAAGCAGTCTCTGTTGTATTGTCCGCAATTGTTATAATAGCACTTGTTTTCACATTCGGCTTCAGACTTGTAGGTGTAAGCGGTTCCTCGATGATGAACACTCTCGTTGACGGTGAATGGCTGATTGTTACACCCTATTACACAGAACCTCAATACGGAGATATTGTAATTTCCAGCCACCGCCTTGAAACTATGGGACCTATTGTCAAAAGAGTAATAGCAACTGAATTTGACGAGGTTGTTATTGATGACGACGGAAGCGTATTCGTTAACGGTGAAAAGCTTGATGAATCCTCCTACGCTGTCCCCATAGCATACAGAAGCGGAGACATTACCTATCCGGTAACTGTTCCGGAGGGTCACGTTATGCTTCTCGGCGACAACCGTCCCATATCGGCAGACTCAAGATATTCTTATGTAGGCTTCGCACCCGTGGATGCACTCCTCGGAAAGGCACAGCTGAGGCTCAGCTCAGACTATAACATTTATTATAATTTCAACGGATAACGGAGGAGCTTATGCCTGACAATCAGAAACAGACAGTACAATGGTTCCCGGGACATATGGCAAAAACCCGCCGTCGGATAAAAGAAAGTCTTTCCCTTGTTGACGGCGTAATTGAACTCAGGGACTCAAGAATTCCCCTGTCAAGCACTAATCCCGAGCTCAATGAGCTTATTGAAAACAAGCCGAAAATCATCTTACTGAATAAAGCTGACCTTGCAGATGAAAGAACCACTCAGGAGTGGCTTTCTTTTTATAAGGCTCAGGATATTCCCGCAATTGCAGTTGACTGCAGAAGCGGAAAGGGACTGAAGCTTTTCAGACAGACAGTCAATGAAGTGCTTTCAGACAAAATCAAAAGCAATGACGAAAAAGGAATGTCGGGAAAAGCACTTCGGCTTATGGTTGTGGGAATTCCAAACACAGGCAAATCCTCATTCATAAACCGTATGGCAAAGGGCGGTAAAGCAAAGGTTGAAGATCGTGCAGGTGTGACAAGGCACAATCAGTGGTTCGTCTGTGAAGACAGAATTGAGCTTCTTGATACTCCCGGTGTTTTATGGCCCAAATTCGAGGATCCCGAGGTAGGCTATAAGCTCGCATTCACAGGCGGCATCAAGGATGATATTCTTGATGTGGAGGAGCTTGCGGTAAAGCTTCTTGAAATTCTTCGCGATGACTACCCGAAAATGCTTGAGGAAAGATATAAAATCAAAGATTTCTCGGATTTCAGCGGCTACGAGGTGCTTGAAGCAATAGGAAGAAAAAGAGGAATGCTGATTTCGGGAGGAGAAATAAATACCCTTCGTGCAGCAACAATGCTTTTTGACGAACTCAGAGGCGGAAAGCTGGGAAGAATATCCTTTGAAAGGCCCGGATTATGACATACGAGTACGAAAATTTATTAAAAGAACAGGGATATAAAATCATCTGCGGAGTCGATGAAGCAGGAAGAGGTCCTCTTGCCGGTCCTGTTTTTGCCGCCGCAGTAATACTTCCAGACGGTATGGAAGATATAGGAATAAATGACTCAAAAAAGCTTTCCGAAAAGAAAAGAGATGCTCTTTTTGAGATTATAAAAGAAAAAGCGCTTGCCTACTCAATTGCAAGTGCCGATGAAAAAGAAATTGACGAGCTGAATATCCTCAATGCCACATTTCTTGCAATGAAAAGAGCTGTTGAGGGCCTTAGCATAAAGCCCGACATGGCACTTATCGACGGAAACAGAAAAGCGAATACGGGTGTGGAGGAAATGACTCTTGTAAAGGGAGATTCAAAATCAATTTCAATTGCCGCTGCCTCCATACTTGCAAAAGTCAGCCGAGACAGATGCCTTAAGGAGCTGGATGAAAAATATCCCGAATATCAGTTCAGCAAGCACAAGGGTTATCCCACAAAGCTTCATTATGAGCTTATAAAGGAGCACGGAATCTCCCCCGTGCACAGACTTTCGTTTCTTAAAAATCTCGGTGAGAAATAATGGCACTTCCCGAACATCTGAAAAAAGGTCTCAGAGGCGAGCAGCTTGCCGCACAGTATCTGAGGCGGAAAAAATATAAAATTCTTGCGGCAAATTATATGACTAAGCTTGGTGAAACCGATATTGTTGCTGTTTCTCCCGATAAGATACTTTGCTTCATTGAAGTAAAAACACGTACTCCGGGGCAGATGTTTTCTCCTGCAGAAGCAGTGGATTTCAGAAAGCAGGAAAATCTGAAAACAAATGCTGCCGCCTTTATAAAATCACAGAAGCGGGAGAACAATATAACACGCTTTGATATTATTGAGGTTATTCTTCACGATATGTTCAATGCAGATATCAATCATATCGAAAATGCATTCTGACAACAAGAAACGGCTTCGCCGTACGCCTGCGGCGAAACGTTTTCGTATAGTCCATCGCCGAGGGAAGTTCACTTCCCGTTCGGCGGGACATATAATCTTTTTACTTTATAGGAAGGAATTTCCTATAAAGAAAAAAAACGGTATAAGCATATGCCTATACCGTTAAACTGAAAATTCAGAAATGCTTATTCTTCATCAAGATAAACGAGGGGACAGGGGAATACCTGTTCGTTGCTTGTCATATAAGCAACTGCAAAATCGGGGATGTCGATGTTGTTGATAGTTTCACCGTCTTCGATGAAGGAATCTGCACCGTATACGAAGCAGGGAACGTTTGCGCCTGAATGGCTGCCTGTAAGCCACTTGTATTCGTCGCCTATGAGAGTAACTGAGCCTGTTTCGTGGTCAGCTGTGATAATAACGAGAGTGTTGCCGTCCTTTTCTGCATAGTCAAGAACTACGTCAACAACCTTGTCAAATTCAAGCACAGCTGTCATTGCACCTTCACCGTCCTGTGAATGTGAACGCTTGTCAATGTGAGCTGCTTCAAGCATCATAAAGAAGCCGTCTTCATCCTTGCTCAGAATATCAATTGCTTCAACTGCAAGCTCGGAAAGTGTGGGCTGATCGCCGTTGTCCTTACCCTGCCACATAGTGTCGCAGTCGAACTGACCGATAGATTTCTGACCTTCTTCGAGAGCCTTTACTTCGGAAAGATTGTTAACATAAACCTTGCCGTTTGCATTAACTGCTTCTTCAGTAACTTCTCCTGCTGTAGCACCCCAGATGAGGTCGATATCGGAAACTACCTGCTGTGCGAAGATTTCTTCTGCAAGATCTCTGTCACGAACGTGAGCGGAGAATGAAGAGGGAGTAGCACCCATAATGGAGTCGGATGTAACAATACCTGTTGATTTGCCGTATTTCATTGCGACGTCGGTAATTGAAGCGGGAACAGCAAATACACCGAGGGGATCTGTGGGATATACGCCAACATAACCGTTCATGGTTCTTGAGCCTGTTGCAAGAGCTGTGCCGCCTGCAGCAGAGTCAGTTACGGGAGAGCTTGCAGAGCGTGTCATCTGCTCGCCGTAATACTGGAAACGGTTAAAGATGCTGAGGTCCACACCGTGAACCTTTTCGGTTGCATTAAGATGATTGAAGCCCATGCCGTCACCGATAAGAATAATAACATTCTTTACGTCAGCAGCTTCTTCTTCGGGAGCAACAAAGTTCATTCCGAAAAAGCTTGTCAGAGTAACAACAAGTGACATAATGAGAACAATAATTTTTGTAAACATTACATTTTCTCCTTTTTTTGTAAATTTATGCTTCTATTTTAACAAACAGCCTTTTATAAGTCAATAAATAAATTTATTTATTCATAAAAATCGCTTCGGTTACAAATTCTTTCTGTTTTTTATTATAGCTCCAGGTTATACTGCCTCCGAGTTTTTCAGCCGAACGCTTCATGCTTTTAGTTCCTGTGCCGTGGTTTCTTTCTTTTTTAGAGGTCTGCGGGATGTTACCCTTGAAAACAGGCTCTTTTTCGCAGGAATTTTTAACACTTACGGAAATATAATTCTCATTTTCTTTGGTTATACTCAGAATTATATAGGGTTCAGAGCAAAATTTTCCGTGCGGGATTTTTATGCAATATTATAATCAATAAGTCTTGCTTTTATGTGTCGTATTTGATAAAATAACCTCGTTTTGACAGAGAGGTAATAATATGCAGAAAAATAATACGGCTAAAGGCAGATTTTATATTATTATGACAGCTCTTTTATGGGGGCTTGCGGGTGTATGTGTAAAATCCATTCCCTGGAATTCCATTTCTATAATGGCTTCACGCTGCTTTATCGGTATAATAATGTTTGCAATCCTCAGAAAAAGCTTCAGGGTGAAGTTCAATAAGCACACGCTTTTCGGTTCGGTGATGATGAGTATTACGGGCATTCTTTATATGATGTCCATAAAGCTTACCACAGCTGCCACGGCAATAGTGCTGCAGTATACCGCTCCCATATTTGTTTTTCTTTATTCTGTGTTTTTTCAGAAGCGAAAGGCAAAGCTTTCCGAATCGTTTATAGTGCTTCTTGTTTTCAGCGGCTGTCTTCTTTCTTTTATAGATGAGCTTGACCCTACGAAAATGCTCGGTAATGTTCTGGGCCTTCTTTCGGGCGTTTCCTTTGCAGCTCAGATAATCGGCTTCAGCGACCCGAAGGCGGATTCTAACGACGGAATGTATCTCAGCAATATCATAAGCTTTGTATTCTGCCTTCCGTTTATGTTCTTCGATAAGAATATGGCATTTTCTCCCGAAATTATTTTCTGGGTGCTGGTGCTCGGTATTTTTCAGTACGGACTTGCAAACATCTTCTATGCAAAGGGCTGTCAGATTATAAATAAAATCGAAACATCCCTGCTTCTTACAATAGAGCCTGTTTTTAATCCTATTCCCGTGCTTCTTGTCACAGGGGAGATGCCGGGGCCTCTGGCAATTACAGGCTTTTTCATCGTAATTGCAGGCATAACCCTCTACGGTGTATTGCCTGTGATTGAAAGCAAAATAAAAAAGCGCATAAAAAACTGATATGTTTTACAAATTTAACTGAGGAGTTCCGCTTTCATCAAAGCGGACTTCTTTTATTCTTGTATGTCTGCAGGGGTCATATAATGACTCCTCTTCGTATGTACCGCAAAGCTTACTGAGATGTGAAGCGGGTCTTGCGTGATAGACAAGAAGAAGCCTGCCATCTTCATCCTCTGTAAAGCTGTTGTGTCCCGGCCCTGCGGCATCGGTGAGAGCTTCTGTTGAAAAAACAGGGGAAGGATGCTTTTTCCATGATGCGGGATCCATTATATCAGCATCAATATCGGCTTCAAGTCTTCCCATGCAATATTCTGCGCCTGTGCCGGAAGCAGAAAAGAATATGTATATTTTTTTGTCTGTCTTCAATACGGCAGCTCCTTCGTTTACTCTGTGAACAACCTTCTCCCAGTCATATTCGGGCTTTGAAATAAGAACGGGGAGGCTTATGATTTTATATGGCTCATCTTCACTTGTCTGCGCTATGAATAAAGAAGAGTCACCTTCAATCTGAGCCCACAGAAGATAGTGTCTGCCGTTCAGCTCAAAATAAGTCATATCAAGGGAAAAACAGCGAAAAGACAGTTCATCCGCCTCTGTTTTGCCTACAACACCCATTTCTTCCCATTTGCCGTTTATTATGTCACTGTCCTTACATCTCAATACGTAGGGTTTTATGTCCCACTTGTTTTCGCTTGTAGCTGCTGCGAAATAAATATAACAGTATTTCCCTATAAAATGTATTTCGGGTGCCCAGATGTGTCTTGACATTATACCTTCTTTGTGTGCTTCCCACACGGTGAATTCTTCGGCATCTGCAAGCCCCTTTACCGTGGTGCTTTTTCTTAATATTATTCTGTCATATCCGTGAAGCTCGTCGCCCTTTGCAGGATAGGATGCCGTGAAATAATAAAAACCGTCAGGCCCCTTTGTTATAAACGGGTCTGCTCTTTCAATAATAAAAGGATCTTTATAATTATTCATGTGTATTTCTCCCTGCAGTATTATAAATCAATTAAATCATAACTGTATGTTTAAGTCAATTAAAATATCATATCAGAAAAATAAATAAAAAAACAGTAGCATTCTTCAGATATATGTAGTATAATCGTGTAAACCGGAAGGGGGTACTGCTTTTGAAAATAATTATTGTCGGCTGCGGAAAAATCGGTTCCGCGCTTGTTGAAAGTCTTGTCGAGGAAGAACACGATATTGTGGTTATTGATACCGACAGAAAAGTGCTGGAGGAAATCAATAATATATATGACGTAATGTGCATATGCGGAAACGGTGCAGATTCCGATGTGCTTCTTGAGGCTGATGCAAAAAAGGCGGATCTGCTGATTGCGGTTACCGATTCAGACGAACTGAATATGCTGTGCTGCTTTTTTGCAAAAAAGATGGGTACTGAAAACACCGTTGCAAGAATCAGAAAAACGGACTATAACGACAGCTCTCTTGAGTTTATGAAGCAGACTCTGTCTTTGTCAATGCCGATAAATCCCGAATACAGTGCCGCAAAGGAATTCTATAATATACTGAAAATGCCTTCTGCCGTCAAAATAGAAGCTTTTTCAAGCGGAAGTCTTGAAATGATCGAGCTTAAGCTGAAGCCTGATTCTGTGCTTCATAAAATGACACTGAGCGAGATGAGAAATAAATACAAGGCACAGTTTCTTGTGTGTGCTGTTCAGCGAGACGGCAATGTATTTATTCCCTCGGGTAATTTTGAGCTTCACGGCGGAGATAAAATCGGAATCACAGCAAATCAGAGTGAGCTTCTGAAGCTTCTTAAAGAACTGAAGGTTTTGCAAAAACAGGCTAAGAATGTAACAATTATCGGCGGAAGCAGAATAGCTTTTTATCTTGCAAAAAGGCTTCTCAGTGCAGGAAACAATGTAAAAATAATAGAACAGAATCTTGAAAGATGTGAGGAAATAAGTGAGCTTCTTCCGGATGTTTCCGTTATTCACGGTGACGGCACCGATCAGGAAATTCTCAAGGAAGAGGGAATTGACGAAACCGATGCTTTTGTTGCTCTCACGGGAATTGACGAGGAAAATATTCTTATTTCTTATTATGCCGCAAGAAGGGGAGTTCCCAAGGTTATTTCAAAGGTGAACCGCGAAGAGCTTGCACGTATAGCAGAGGATATGGGGCTTGATTGCGTTATTTCCCCGAAAAAAATATCTGCGGATACCATAACCCGTTACGTAAGAGCTCTGCAGAATTCTATGGGCAGTAAGGTTGAAACACTGTATAAGCTTATGGATTCTAATGTCGAAGCTCTTGAATTTACCGTAACCAACGATTTTAAAGGCTGTGATGTTTCTCTTAAGGACCTGCCTATAGAAGATAATATTCTTGTTGCAGGTATCATAAGGGGCAGAAAAGCAATAATTCCTTCAGGTAATGATGCAATATTGCCGGGAGATAATGTAATTGTTATATCAGGTCAGAAAAGACTGAATGACCTGTCTGATATTCTGAAATGAGGATAAGTATTTTACTATGAACAGACGAATGGTTCTCAATACCTTGGGAAAGATTATTTGGCTTGAAGCAGGACTTATGCTTCTGCCTGTGCTTGTGTGTCTTATTTATAAAAATGCAGCTGTTTATTCCTTTCTTATCACAATTGCAATTGCAGCAGCTGTTGCTTCTCCTCTTACCTTTTTATGTAAGCCGAGAAATAAGGTTATCTATGCAAAGGAAGGCTTTGTAATTGTATCTCTTGCCTGGATATTGATGTCGGTTATCGGTGCTCTGCCTTTTGTTATTTCGGGAGAGATACCTTCTTTTGTGGATGCGCTGTTTGAAATGGTAAGCGGATTTACAACAACAGGTGCATCAATACTTACCGATGTTGAAGCAATGAGTGAAGGTCTGTTGTTCTGGCGCAGCTTTTCTCATTGGATAGGCGGTATGGGAGTTCTTGTTTTTGTGTTGGCTATAACTGCGGGTATTCCCGACCGCTCAATACATATTATGCGTGCAGAAATGCCGGGCCCCATTGTTGACAAGCTGGTTCCCAAGGCAAGGGAGACTGCCAAAATTCTTTATCTGATCTATATCGGTATGACACTTCTTGAGATCGTTGTGCTTGTAATATGCAAAATGCCTGTGTTTGAGGCAATTGTGCATACATTCGGTACTGCAGGTACCGGCGGATTCGGTGTCTACGGTGATTCCATAGCCGGCTATTCTCCCGTTATTCAGTGGGTAATAACTGTGTTTATGTTCCTTTTCGGAATAAACTTTAATTTGTATTATCTGCTATTGATGGGTAAAATCAAAAATGTGCTCAGAAGCTCAGAGCTCTGGGTGTATGCGGGTGTCGGCATAGTCTCCTGTGCTGCCATCACAGTAAATATTTTCAGCATTTACGGTAATGTTTCTGATGCTCTCAGACATTCTGCTTTTCAGGTGTCAACAGTTATGACTACCACCGGCTATGCTACCGCGGATTTTAATCAGTGGCCGGTTTTTTCAAAGACCTTGCTTCTTGTTCTTATGCTTATGGGCGCCTGTGCAGGCTCAACTGCCGGCGGTCTTAAGGTTTCAAGAGTAATTATTCTTGTCAAAAGTATGAGAAGAGAGCTTACACATCTTTTGCATCCCAGAAGTGTAAAGGCACTTAAGCTTGAAGGAAAGCGTCTTGATGAACAGACTCTTTCCACTACGGCATCATATCTGATGATGTATTCAGCTTGCCTGGTAATCATTTTCCTGCTGTTGAGCTTTGATAAATTTGATATTGAAACAAATATCAGTGCTACAGTAGCCTGTTTTAATAATATCGGTCCCGGACTCGGTGCAGTAGGACCTGTCGGAAATTATTTTGAGTATACCGATTTTTCAAAAATAGTCCTGTGTGCGGCAATGCTTCTCGGAAGACTTGAAATTTTCCCCCTGCTTCTGTGCTTTTCACCTGCAACATGGACAAAAAAATAAAAGCAAAAAATATTGCGAAATTTGTGTTTTACTATTGACAAATCACTGAGATTGCTATATAATACTCAAGCGATGTGCAAAAGTGCATCCTTAGTATGGTGGGTATAGCTCAGTTGGTTAGAGCGCCAGGTTGTGGCCCTGGAGGCCATCGGTTCGAATCCGATTATCCACCCCAGTTATAAATCGCAAAGTCAGTGGATTTTGCGATTTTTTTAATAAAATAACATTTTGGGGAGTCGTCAAGCGGTAAGACACAGCACTTTGACTGCTGCATCCCTGGGTTCGAATCCCGCCTCCCCAGCCAAAAAAATGACAAGTTTCGACAGAAACTTGTCATTTTTTTATCCAATCCGAAGGATTGGTATGTAATCGCCGTCAGGCGTATGTAATCACGCGGAGCGTGTATGGCATCACCGCAAGTGCATGTCTCCTTCGGATTGATTACATACCTTTCTTCGAAAGGATTACATGCACAACTTCGTTGTGATTACATTCCGTCTGCGACGGATTACATGCACAACTTCGTTGTGATTACATTCCGTCTGCGACGGATTACATACAAGGCTTCGCCTTGATTTTTTATGTCCGCAGGACATAACTTCGTTTATCTGCTTTAGCAGATAACTTCATTTGGGCGTAGCTCAACTTCATTCCGCTCTTGCGGACATAAACGAATGAAGTTGCCTTCGGCAAATGAAGTGGCTACGCTAATGAAGTGTGCCTTCGGCAAACGAAGTTGCCCTTCGGGCAAACGGAAAACAGCCTCACTTCTGAAAATCTAAACTACCGGTAAGAGTAAAAATCAATCTGTTATCTTTTAATTACATATGATTTCAGGTATTATGTAATCAAGTAAAACAGAAAGGACTGTCTTTATGACCGATAAAACTACTTTAGGCGGTATAATTGCCTACCACAGAAAGCTTAACTCCATGACACAGGAGGAGCTTGCCCGTAAGCTCAATGTTTCAGCTCAGGCGGTATCAAAATGGGAGCAACAGCTCTCTTCTCCCGATATTTCCCTTCTTCCCGTGATTGCAGATGCTTTTGATATTTCAATAGATTCTTTATTCGGTAAAACTGTCATAACCGAACCCGTGTTTGAGCTGGTCAGCAATGTTCCGTGGGAAGATGACGGAAAAATAAGATTTGCTGTTTTCCACGGAAAAAAGCTTATGCATCAGTCAGAAAATGAGCTTTCAGACGGCAAAAATACACTAAATCTTCATTTTGACTACGGAAAATACAGAATTAACGGAATATGTAAGCTGAATAAAGAGTAATTCTTTCTCCGTTAATTGAAAAACAGCCGTGATAAACGGCGGTTTCTTTAGTTCTTCATAGTATAACATCCTTATATTAATTTACCGGGCATTCAGATTATTTTTGCCCGGCTATATAAAATGTATGTTAATTGTAAGGCAGTAATACGTTAATGTAATGTTAATACAAGGGAAAATCTTTCTTTTCAGATGTATTTTTCCGTAAATACACTTTCAGATTGACTTTTTTTATTTATTATTTTAATATATATCTGTAACGGAGGTATATATATGAAGCAGATTACGGAAAAACACGGTTTTATATGCGATATGGACGGTGTTATATATCACGGAAATATAATTTTGGACGGCGTAAGAGAATTTGTTAACTGGCTTATTGAAAACAACAAAAAATTTGTTTTCCTTACGAACAGCCCTGAAAAAACTCCTCATGAGCTCAGTATGAAGCTTGACCGAATGGGACTAAAGGTTGATCCTGATCATTTCTATACAAGCGCAATGGCAACAGCGGCATTCCTTGCATCCCAGAAGCCCGGCTGCACCGCTTATGTAATAGGCGAAGCGGCTCTCTCAAAGGCATTATACGATCAGAAGATTTATATGAACGATGTTAACCCCGATTATGTTGTGGTGGGGGAGACAAGAAGCTATAATTTTGAGAAAATTGAAAAGGCAATTGACCTTGTAAGAAAGGGTGCAAAGCTTATCGGTACAAATCCCGATATCACAGGCCCTACGGAAAAGGGAATTATGCCTGCCACGGGTTCGCTTGTAGCACCTATTGAAATATCAACAGGTAAAAAGGCATATTTCATAGGTAAACCCAATCCTCTTATGCTTCGCCACGGACTCAGTAAGCTGGGCTGCCACAGCGGAGATATTGCCTTTGTCGGAGACAGAATGGATACCGATATTATAGCAGGTATTGAATCCAATGTTGACACAGTGCTTGTATTAAGCGGTGTGACCTCCTTGGAGGATATAGATAAGTTCCCCTACAGACCGAAGTATATTCTTAATAATGTAGGCGAAATATTGACAAAATAAAAGAATATTCTGTTCCCCTGGGCTTCCCGATTCCGGGAGGGTGTAGGTGTTTGCTGTATGTTAAACAAAACCCGTATCAGAGAGTGTTCTGACACGGGTTCTGTTGTTTGGCGCCAATTTTGTGTGGCAGCAAATGAGTATATTTATAGTATAGTCTAAATAAGACTAATTGTCAATAGTCTGATACGGACTATTTTATAATATTTCCGAGGTGTTTATATGGATTATATCGACAGAATCACAAGTCTCCGAGAAGATAACGACTATAAGCAGAAGGAAATTGCAGAAATCCTGGGTATAAAACAAAGTGCCTACAGCAAATACGAAAAAAGAAGAACCAAAATTCAGGTTGAGGATATTATAAAGCTGTGTAAGCTCTATAATGTTTCAGCTGACTATATCCTCGGCTTCACAGACACCCCCGAACCGTTGAAGAAAAAGTAATATTCCCGTAAAGAAGAAAAATAAGGCGAAGAGAGCACTCTCTTGCCTTATTTTTTATTTATAGGAAATCATTCGCATCAGTGAGCAATTTGTATATCAGGCAACACCCCTATCACAAAGAACGGGGGGATGGGATTGATAAATTGTAAGAATTATACTTATTTATTGATATATTCTATTATTTCCTCAATTCTGCAATTTAATGCAGTGCATATTCTTTCAAGCACGTAGCTGTCATACCGTTTAACTTTGTTCTTGTAATAATTGTCAATTATCTGATATTGTATTCCTGTTCTTTTTGCCAGCTCATATCTGCTTATATTATATTTTTCCAAAGCCTTATCAAGTGTCAATCTGATCATAATTGTATTATACACCTCTTATAACTATTTTATTAGAGGTATATCCGATTGACAATTTATGTGATTAAGTATATACTTATATAAATATATAGGGCGGTGCACGATGGAAAAAAGAATTGTTGTTGCAGGTTGCAGAGATTTTAGTGATTATGATATTGCAAAAGTGTATATTGATTTGTGCATAAAAGAAATCAGAAAGCAATATACCCTTGTTTTTTTGTCAGGATGTTGCCGAGGTGCTGATTTGTTGGGTGAACGTTATGCTAAAGAAAAAGGATATGCAATAGAATACTATCCTGCTGATTGGAAGAAGTACGGGAAAAGTGCAGGACCTGTTCGAAATAAGAAGATGGCAGAAAACAGTGATTTTGTAATTTGTTTTTGGGACGGCAAAAGCCGCGGAACGGCATCTATGATCTCTTTTGCCAAAGAATTGAAAAAACCGTTGAGAATTAAGCTGATATAAAGGGAATATGTTTACGAAGTGCAGAATATTTTTGTAAGAAGATTTTTGCACTTAATAAAATCTGTTTTGTTGCTTCGAAATATATATAAATACACAGCCGGAAAGAGTAAAGTCTTTTCGGCTGTGCTGTTCAGTTTTCAGTTCTTTTTATAATATTATCCTGTAAAGGCTCGGCAAGGCGGGTGAAATATTCACTGAAGCCGCCTACTCTTACAATAAGATTTTTATAGCTGTCGGGATCCTTTTGTGCATTAAGTAAATCCTCACGTGATAAAACATTTATCTGAAGAGTCTGTCCGCCGTTTCGGAAATAGGTTTTTGTAAGGGCAGTGAAGGCATTTCTTCCTTTTTCCGTGCAGAACTGCGATTTTGAAAACTTCATCTGAAGCACGTTTCCGCTGGTTGCAAGATACTGATTGCCCTTCATTACGGATTTAAGTAAAGCCGTAGGACCGTTTACATCGTTTCCCGGTGTTGCGCCTATGCTGTCTGCAAGAAGCTTTTCACCTTTTTTCTTTCCGTTGGGAAGTGCTCCCACGTGATAGCCGTAATCGGGAGCACGGTGGAAGGTGGAGCAGCCGACGCCGAAAACACCGCCTCTGAAGGTGTTTTTTGTCTGACAGTATCTGTAAAGATGCTCTGTTATCTCAACATATATGCTGTCTACCTCTTCAATGTCATTTCCGAATTTTTTGTAGCTCTTAAAATCCTTATAAAGCTCTTCAGCTCCTTCGAAATTATTCTTAAGAGCCTTCAGAAGCTCACTCATTTTATATTTCTTTATGTCAAATATAAAGTGCTTTATTGCGGCAAGGGAATCAGCCGTATCGGGAAGTCCTTCCGTTAGTATCTGACCGTGTCCGTATATGGGACCGCGGTTTTTGTAGTCGAGTCCCTTTTCAATACAGCCCTGAACCATAATTGATTTCCACGGATTTGGAGCTTCCCGGGCAAATATTTCCTGAGCCTTATTCGATGTGTCCGTTATGTAATCAGCCATATATTCAATCTGCTTTTTATAGGCTGTCATCAGTTCATCGAAGCTTAAGAAGTTTTCCGGATCTCCCGTATCGGGAGCGAGCTTTTCATAAGAAAACTGACATTCTCCTCTGAAAAGAGCAAATTCCAGAGCCTTGATAACGCTTATCTCACCGTCCTCAAGTCCCATATGGCTTTTTCCGAAAATATCAATCTGATTGCAGCCGTTCATACAGTAAAGATGAGCGTCAGACGGGGGAATGCCTATTGCTTCAAGTGCTGTGCAGACCGATTTGTCATTATAAATGGCAGGCATACCGATTCCTGTTGAAAGAGTATCAAGAGCTGCTTCCCACAGCTCGGGGGGAGTATTTTTATTCACTCTCATTGTAATATTCGGAGTGTTATACATTTTTTCTTTTGCAAGACGAAGCACCGCATAGGTAAGCTTGTTTGTATAATCGTTTCCGAATTCGTCGCTTCTGCCGATGCACAGATTCCAGGTTCTTGTTTTTCTGAATAATTCCCACAGCTTTGTAAGGCATTCATAATCTTCTTCGCTGTCGGTATAATATGCTCCCAGTGCGTAATCAAAAAGACCGGGGGAGTCAATATCAAAAAGGGAGAAGGAAAGCCAGAAAAACTGACATGCCTCAAAGAAATTTCTCGGCTTGTTACAGGGAATATTTGAAAAGGTATCGGCGATTTTTTCAAGTATCGCTTTTTCTTTTCCCTCTGCCGAAGCCAGCTCTTCAAGAGCCTTTTGTCTGTATTTTTCCGAAACTGCTTCAAGTGCCTCTACGGTAAGAATAAGAGAATCATAAAAATCCTGTTTATCTGTGTGAACCTGACGGAATAATCTGATTTTTTCTCGGATTCCTTTTGTGCCGATTCTTAACAGCATTTCATAATCGGGATTTGAATGACCGCCCCCTGCAGCCCAGCAGCATTTGTTGATTTCAAGCTTTTCCTGAACCGGTGTTCTTTCCTTGCTGATTATCCGCACCGTTTCATAAGGACGGAAATAATCAAAACAGAAATTAAGCTCTTCAAGGTCTTGAAGGACCGTGAGCTTTTCAGCGTTTCGCTTCTTTATCTGTTCATTCAGTGCGATTCCGTCTCCTCTTTCGTAATGAACAGCAAGTGCATCGAATTTCCCGAGAGGCGACTGAAAGAAAACGTCAGTATCAATTTCAACCTCAACCTCATCTGCAAAGGTTTTCATCCCGTTTGCAATTCTGTACCCCTTGTGCTCACGTCCCGCGTGAATATATCCCCATGCAAAGGGTTCAAGCTTTTTCATATTCATAGCGCTGACTCCTTTTAACCTTCACTGAGCGCGTCTGCGGGCGCATCCTCAGGAGAAAATCCGCTGAAGCCCAGAGTCGGGAACTCCAGTAATTCATTCATATCTTCATCTGAAATCTCAAAATCGAAAACCTCGGTATTGGTTTTCATCCTTTCGGGAGATGTTGATTTCGGGAGAGGGAGAATACCCAGCTGCAGTGCGAATTTTATACAAAGCTGTGCCGTGTCCTTATTATATTTTGCCGCGATTGCCTTTAATTTTTCATTCTGAAGTACCGCACCGCTTCCGAGAGGACTCCAGGCTTCAACAAGAATTCCCATACTTTGCATATATTTTACTGTATCGATCTGAGTGTATCCCGGGTGGAATTCAAGCTGATTTACCATTGGCTTTATTTCTGCTGTTTCTATAAGAGCATCAATATGCTCTTTTTCAAAATTACTCACACCGATGGCTTTGATTTTGCCCTCTTTATACATTTTTTCAAAGCCTCTCCACGTATCTGCATTGATTTTTTTCCATTCGGGAGAGAGCTTTTTTACAGCGGGCCAATGAATAAGATAGAGATCAATATAGTCAGTTCCCAGATTTTTAAGGGAGGTTTCAACTGCTGCGATGGTTTTTTCATAGCCTCTCTCAGTTACCCAATGTTTTGTCGTGAGAAAAATATCTTCTCTTTTTACACCGGATTCCTTTATTCCTTCTCCCACTTCTTTTTCATTTCCGTAAGCAAAGGCAGTATCAATATGGCGGTAGCCTGCCTTTATTGCGTTTATAACACATTCTTTTGTTGTTCCGTCAGAGGGAGTCTGCCACGTGCCGTATCCGATGCATGGTATTTTTGTGCTGTTTAACTGAAAAGTATCTGTGAGTGATTTCATAGTCAAATCCTCCGTAAATATAGTCAATTTAATAATAGCATATATCAAAAGCTTATTTCAATTAATATTAAAGCAAATACTTTTAACGGTTATTTGGTGATAATGTCAAAATTTTCAGAGATTGTTTACATTTTATAAGTTATTTTGTTGTTGCAATACAGCACCGATTATGTTAAAATAATGTGGAAATATTTTTATTTTAGTTGGTGAATGAGAATTATGAAAAAATTATTGAGCATTATTCTTGCTCTCACATTCGTTCTTTCCTGTGCTGTGGTTTCTTTTGCCGCAGAGAAAGGTGATATTGACGGTGACGAAAAAATTGCCGCTGCAGATGCAAGAACAGCACTGCGGTATTCTGTAGGCCTTGATGAGCTTACGGAAGATCAGATAAAGCTTGCCGATTATAATGAAGACGGCACAGTTTCCGCAGCTGATGCACGCTGCATTCTCCGTGTTTCGGTTAATCTCCCGCCCGACGGTCCCGAGAAGCCCATTGAACCCGAAGAACCCGAATATCCCGAGCCTCCGGAGCATATTCCTTCCGAAAAAGAGCTTAAATTCCGTGAAACAGTCTATAGCATAAGCCACCCTCTTCTTAATCAGACAAAGCCTAATTATCCCGATAATTTCCAGAAGTGGTGCTGTGAATATACTATAAAGGATGTTTTCCGTCCTGCTCTTAAGGCTGCAGGCTACACAAGCTCTGAAATCAATCTTCTTGCTCCCATAGAATTCCCCAAGGATACCACGGCAAAGGCTCTTTCAAATATCACAGGAATCAATTGGTCATCCTGGTTTGTTATTTCTCATAATATTATGATTCCTTCCTTCCTTTCGGATTATTATATTGATACTCCCGAGGCTGCAGAAGTGTTCTTTATGTATGATTTCTATGATGATGTTGTTGAAAGAGTTGTTTATGAACACGATGATGAAGACCGTGCAACCTACAGACCCCGTGTAGGCGACGTGCTTTTCATCAGTAATAAAACAAAAACTTATGAAAACGGCTATCCCACAGTAGACCATACTGCACAGATAACTCAGGTTTTTGAAGACGGCACATTCCTTTGCACAGAAGGCAGTCTTGTTTATGCATACGAAGGCGACAACCGTGCAAGAGTACGTGAACGCAAATACCGTTTCAATGAAGAGACAGGCACATTCGAATATTTCAACAATCCTCTTGTAATTGTGCTTATGGCTGCACAGCCCAAGCTTTCCCGATAAAAACTGAATAATAAAGATAACGCGAAGCTTACCTATATGAAGTAAGCTTCGCGCTTTTTTTGTTGTTTCATAATATGCCTCGGCTTATATTTGTGTAAAAAGTACAGACAAGAGTTTTTTTGCAGCTATCATATTGACGGACAAGGCGCATATAATTTATTGAAAGGAGAGGCTATGACGGATATATTTATTGACGCTGTTTCGGTTTTTCCCGACAGAATAAAAACACCGCTTATACTTGCCGGAAAGAATTCTCCCCGTATATATGAAATACGGCTTGTAGCTTCGGCTTCGGTTTATTTTTATACAAGTGAAGGTATATTTTTCGTTTCCTCTGCAGGTGAGCTTAAGAGAGGCTTCTCGGATGAAATAATCAGGCCTTCAAAGGAAGAGCTCGAAGAAACGGTGAACCGTGCTATGGGATATTCGGGTTTCTTGTATGCAAAAGAAATAAAGGAGGGTTTTATAACGTATTCTCACGGATGCAGAATGGGAATATGCACCTCAGGCGGCGGCGAGTCCTTCGCATTGGGAACTGTTAATTCACTTGCTCTCAGGCTTCCTTTCAGCGGCTCGTATGAAAAAGACGGGGAAAGCCAAAAAAGAACGCAAAAGCTTCTTGAACTGTGCAAAAACGGACTCCTTATTGCAGGTGCTCCCGCAAGCGGAAAAACCACTCTTTTAAGAATTCTTACAAAAGCTCTTTCCGACGGAAAAAACGGAGAATATAAAAAAGTGACCGTGATTGATGAAAGAGGTGAGATTTCCCTCGGAACAACTCTCGGAGTATGTACCGATATTATTAAAGGAAAGCCTAAAAGCGAAGCAATTCTTCACGCTCTGAGACTTCTTTCGCCCCATTATATCGTATGTGATGAGCTGGGAGCAGTAAGTGAGTCAAAAGCACTTCTTGAGGGACTCAATTCAGGTGTCAGCTTTATTGCCTCTATTCACGCAGCGTCCTTGAATGAGCTTATTATGAGGAGTCAGTTCAGACTTCTTTTTAATGAAAATGTATTTTCAGCCGTGGTGTTTCTTTCTGCGGAAAGGCCGGGTGAAATCATAAAAATTTATTCCCGTAAGGAGCTGGAAAATGAAATCGGCGGGTCTTTTTGCAATAAGCGTATCGGTTATTCTGACGTCCTTTTATCTGATGAATTTGCATAGAAAAAATCTGGAGTTTATAAAAAAGCTTTCGGATCTTTTCAGTGAATTCTCTTCACTCACATCTCTTTATGAGCTTGACGCGATAAACTGCATAGAAAAGCTGAGTCTGATGCCGGTTTTTTCTTCTCTCGGATTTCTTTCCGTGATTCTGAAGGACTATTATATCGGCTGTAATATGAGAGAGTTGTGGATAAATTCGGTAAATAATTTCTGCCCTCTTCCTTTTTATATGAGAGAAATAAAAGAGCTTCTGATAAGCTTTTCGGATACTCTGGGAAAGTATTCCCGTGAGGAGTTTTCTGCAAAATGTATATTGTTTTCAGAAAAAATCCGGAAAATATACGAGGCTGAAGCAGAGAAGTGGGAGAAAAACCGTTCTCTTCATCTGGGAACGGGAGTCTTTACCGCGGCTGCAGTTTTTATAATTTTTATATAAAGGGGAAAATATATGGATATTGAAATTATTTTTAAGATTGCTGCAGTGGGACTTATCGTTGCCGTGCTCAATCAGGTATTAAGCCGCTCGGGCAGAGAGGAATACACTATGATCACCACTCTTGCAGGACTTATTATTGTTATTATGATGGTGCTCCCGTATGTCGGCTCCCTGTTTTCATATGTCAGGAGTGTGTTCAGCCTGTGATACTTAAAATTGCAGGTATTGTGCTGTGTGAAATTACCGTATATGTTCTTCTGAAGCAATACAAACCCGAATTTGCCGTGATATCGGAATTCGCGGCAATTGTTCTGATACTTTTTATGCTTTCGGATGAAATAAAAAAGGCAGTTGAAGTATTTTCCGGATATTTCGGCATTTTTCCGGAGCTGAGCGGTTATATAACCGTGCTTATGAAGGTGCTGGGAATTGCAATTCTGACTCAGCTTACTTCCGATATGTGCCGTGATGCAGGGGAGAGTGCTCTTGCTTCAAAGGTGGAGTTTTCAGGAAAAATAATAATTACGGCGGCTGTTCTTCCTGTAATGGAAACCTTTACGGCACTTATATCACGGATGGTGGAAAATGTATGAAGTACATAGTATCAGTTATAGTGTTTTGCCTTTTGCTCCCCTTTATGTGTATAAGCGTGAATGCTTCCGAAGACACTTATTCGGGACTTTTTGAAGCACTTCCCTCTGAAGCTCAGGAGCTTCTTTATGACTTCGGTATAAGTGAGGATGTTTATAAAAGTTACGGTGATATTTCTCCGAAAAAGGTATTCGCTGTGTTGGGAGAATTATTTACGGGTGAAATAAAAGCACCTATGAAAACAGCGGGAACAGTGCTGTCATTGATTTTTATTTCCTCGCTTCTCACCACACTTATCCCTGAAAAAAACGGTGTGTCTCAGCTTGGAAAACGAGCGGCGCTTATGTGTATAATGTTTCTTATTCTGAGTACCACGGGAGATGTATTTTCAGGGCTCACTGCAGGGGTGAAGCTTACGGAAAATTTTATGCTTTCACTTATTCCGGTTTTTGCAGGTATAGTATCCTTTTCGGGCAATCCTTCACTGGCACTCAGCTTCAATACCGTGGTATTTGCTTTCGCTCAGGCTGTCACTATGTTTTTTGAGAACATTTTTCCCGTACTGTCGGTGCTTCTGATATGTATTATTTCAGCCGCCGCAATTAATCCTCTTGTTCAGCTTGATAACGTGGGAAAAACAGTTTCAAAAATCGTAAATCTTCTTATGGCTTTTGTTGCGGGAATTTTTGTTGCAGTTCTCTCTGTAAGAGGGGTTATTGCAGGTGCTGCCGATACAGTTACAATAAGAGGTGTCCGCTTTCTTGTGGGAAATACTTTGCCTATAGTAGGTTCAGCCATAGGCGAAGCACTGAATTCCATAGTAGCCGGGCTGTCTCTTATAAAAAATTCCGTCGGTGTCATTGGTATTGCCGCTGTGATTGTGATAAATCTTCCTGTTCTCATAAAGGTTATAATTTGGAAGCTTTCTCTTTATTTTATAGGTCTTGCGGGAGATATTATGGGATTTTCCGAAGTAAGAAGCTTCTCTGAAAATATGAATTCGGTGCTGTCTGTTATAGTTGCCGCGCTGTGTTATATATCGTTTGTGTTTATTATTTCAATTGCAATTCTTCTTACAATAAGTAAAGGATAGGATATGGAAGAAATCAAAAACTGGGGACTTATGCTGCTTTTTGTTTCTGCAGGGTGTATGATATATTATTTTCTGCTCCCTTCGGGCAATGTCTCAAAAACTGCCAAAACTGCAGTGTCTGCAATAATTCTCGGGGTTATATGCCTGCCTGTTTTCAGCTTCGGTGAAAAAATCGGAAGCTTTTCATTTGAAGAAAGAGAGATGCCGGAAACACAGAGCTTTGATGAAATGATTATTTCATCTGCAAAAAAAGCAGTTGAGAATATTATTGACGAAACTCTTTTACAATCCGGTGAATATGAATACAAAACAGAGGTTTTTATTGATAAAAATGAAGACGGCAGCATAAACATTAGTAAGGTAAATATCATTTTTACAAACCGTCCGGAGAATGAAAAGGAAATACGTGAAGAGCTGAAAGAAAAACTGGGTATTATGCCCGATATATTTACGGAGAAAGTGTATGAATAAAAATGCCGCTTCTTTCATAAATAAATTAAAGAAGGACAAAAAGCTTATTTTTATTGTTGTGCTTGGATTATCGGGGATGATAATGCTGCTTTTATCTGCGGGCTTGCCGTCGGAAAATAAAACGGTGAAAAATGACACTGCCGATCTTATAAGCGAAGAAGAAAGAATAGAAAAACAGCTGACATCAATATTAAAATGTGTTGAGGGTGCAGGAGATGTGAAGGTAATGGTCACTCTTGAGGCTTCAGGTGAACAGGTGGTGGCACAGGATACGGAAATTATGAATGAAGATAATGCAACCGAAGAAAAGAAAGAATATGTCATTGTTGAAAATTCGGGGGATAGTCAGGGACTTATCCTGAAAACGATCACTCCTGTGGTAAGAGGTGTTGCTATATGCTGTGAGGGCGCAGATTCAAGCGTTGTCAGACAGGAAATTACAAAGCTTGTTTCCGCAGGACTGGGTATTCCCGCAAATAAGGTGTGGGTTGCCGCTATGCAAAAATGAACGGAGGATTTTTATGCACGTACTTTTAGGAAAAAAACAGATCATTCTTGCCGCCCTTGTTGCGGCACTGGGACTTGCCGTGTTTGTTAACTGGTATTATACCGGCTCTGACACACAGCTTTTCCCCGAGGGTGCAGTTGCCGAAGAGGATAAACAGCGCACCGATAATTCAGCAGGTGATGCACAGCTTGTGGCTAACACCGATGAGGAAGAATATTTTTCATCAGCTAAGCTTACCCGGGATGCTGCCCGCGCATCAAGTCTTGAGGAGCTTAATGCAGTGCTTACAAATGCAGGCAGCGAAACTCCCGCAGCTGCCGACACCGCTGCCGCAATTGAAGAAATCAGCAACATAATGAAAATGGAAACGGATATAGAAAGCCTTGTTACGGGTAAAACAGGCAGCGACTGTGTTGCCGTAATTTCTTCCAACAGTGTTGATGTTATGGTTTCATCCTCAGCCTTGTCAGATACGAATGTGCTTACCATTTCAGACGTTGTAAATGAGGTGTGTGCAGGGAAGTATGAAAATATAAAAATTTCAGGCATTGCCGAAACCTTTAACCGCGCCGAAGAGGATACAACCGTAGCAGCCGGATAATTATATAGTTTGTTGACAAATAAGCCGCCTTGGGATATCATATACCCGAGGTGGTTTTGTATGGAATATATCAATAAAGGAACAAACGGAGATATAATTCTTACCGACGGCACAAACGAAGCAGAATTCGAATTCCTTGAAATGTATGTCCTCGACGGCAGAGAATATGCCGTTTTGCTTGAAGCAGGCGACGATATGATAACCATAATGCAGTTTACGGAGGCAACAGACAAAAATCCCGAAAAATACTCCGA
>JAZSNB010000135.1:0-3630 GCA_045536195.1 Acutalibacteraceae bacterium | reverse complement strand
AGTGCGAGAACAAAAATAAAAATCCAATGGGTGTATCTCATATCCGACCTCAGCGTGCTTGTGCTGTCGCTGTGGTATATACCGCTAAAAAGGATTGTTTATTCGCTTCTGACTGTGGTGATATCGGGGCAGATAATCGGGAGAGTGGCGGAGATGAAGATAAAGAAAAAAGAAAAAAAGAATAAAAAAAATAAAGATAATAAAGAATAAAGAATAAAGAATAAAGAATAAAGAATAAATAATAGATAATAGATAATAGATAATAGATATCAGATATCAGGAGATGAAGAGCCCGTGTCGGGAGAGTGTGACACGGGCTCATAATTTATTTCTGTCTTAATTTATTTCTGTCTTAATGTGCGGAAAAAGTCTGAGAGAAGGGCGGCGCACTCTTCTTCCAAAACTCCGCCTTCGGTTTCAGGGCGGTGGTTATAGGGCAGGTCGAAAAGATTTATAAGACTTCTTACGCTGCCTGCCTTTTTGTCGTATGCTCCGAAATATACCTTTTCGATTCTTGAATTAATAATCGCACCTGCACACATAGGGCAGGGCTCAAGGGTCACATACATTTCACAGCGGGGAAGCCGCCAGCCGCCGAGAGCCTTGCAGGCATTGTCAATTGCCTCAAGCTCTGCGTGATACAGCGCATTTTTCCCTTTTTCACGGCGGTTTCTGCCTGTAGCAATTACCTCACCGTCGCGCACGATAACACAACCTACGGGTACTTCTCCCTCCTCGGCTGCCTCTCTTGCAAGGGCGATTGCTTTTTTCATAAATTCCATATCAGATAAGCTCATCTGCGCGCTTGAGAGTGTTGAGACCGTAGGCGATGCCCTTCTTTGCATCTTCCATACCTTCAAATTCAACGGTTACATAGCCGTTGTAGCCTGCTTTTTTAAGAATTCTCAGACACTGTATAACGGGTACGTTTCCGTGACCGATGATAGCACCTCTGAGGAAGTTTCCGCCTCTGGTCATAAAAAACCCGTCCGAGGGGATGAATTCCGTACCCTTTTTGAGGTGGAAATCCTTTGCATGCACGTGAACGGCATAGTCTGCCACATTTCCCACTGCAACTGCGGGGTCCTCGTCTGCACACATAAAGTTTCCTATGTCAACCAAGGCACCGAAGTTGTCGCTGTTTACACCGTTTATGATAGCGGCAACACGAAGTGAATCCTGTGCAAAAAAGCCGTGGTTTTCAATACAGGTTTTAATGCCCTTTGTTTTTGCATATTCCGTAACTGCTTTGTAGCCTTTTGTTATAACGGGCAGAGCATTATTGAAGCCCATACCTCTTTTTTTATCCTCTTCATTATATCCGCCTGCGGCATCGTGGCGCATAACGGGAGCACCGAGTGCCTCGCAGACATCAACCTCGCCCTTGAGTCTTTCAATTTCCTTTTCGGTATCGTAAATAAGATTTGCACCGATGCAGTAGGCTACAATTTCAATTTCGTGCTTTTCTGCCTCTTTTCTCAGCTCTTTTGCATATTCGAGCTTTGTTTTTCCCTCGGGAGTGTGAATCTCTGCGAACTCAATCCCGTCAAAGCCCATTTCTTTGCTTAATCCTATGAGCTGTTTTTCTGTGTATTCTCCTTTTGAAGTAAGGGAGCTGAAGCTGTAGGAACTGACTGAATATTTCATATTAAATCTCCTTTCAGGATGTTTTGTAGGTCAGTGAATATTCTATCTGATCAAAGAAAATTCCCGTTGCAACTCTGATATAGTATTTACCCGCGGGAAGAGCGGTGTATTTAACCTCTGTGTTTTCAGTGTCTGCTTTTATGCTTATTCTGCTGACGGTTTTTCCGCCGTAGGCTGTGTTGACTGCTTTTTCATTTTCGTCGTAAAGAGTGAAAACAAATATTTCCTTTGAATCCGTTCTTTTTTCGTGAGAGAAAAGTATGTTTACATCTTTTGCTGATTTAATTTCAAATGTATAGCAGTCGAAATCGTAATCTGTGTTTTTATCGGCAAGAAGCCCTGTGAGTGCTTTATTTTCGGAGAGCTTATCGGCAGAGCCGAAGCTGTCGTTGCTTTCTGTTTCCCAATCAGTTTCTTCTGCCGCAATAACGGAAAGATAATACTTTTCAGTGCTGTGATAAAGTCCCTCACTGTCAATTCTTATATAGTATGTTCCCTTGCCGAGACCTAAGGGAGAAGAGACGGAAACGTCATCTATCCAGGCGGATATTCCGCAGTAGAGAAGATTGTTGTTTTCATCATACAGACTGAAATTCCAGCCGAGCCTGTCATCATCGTCTTCAATGGGATTGTGGGAGAATTCAATGCTTATAACAGAGCTTTCGGAAAGTGTGAATTTATAATAATCCACATCGATTCCGCTTATCTGTTCTGATATTATACCAAGCATCGTATCGCCCGGGGCAATGGTGTTTGCCGTCAACATTGTATCGTTGCGTTCATTTTCGTGATCGCTTACCGTTGTTCTTTCAATGCCCAGTGTATATGTCATATCCGTATACACACGGTTTTTTACTGCAATATAATAGTTGCCCTTTTCAAGACCTATTCTTCCGCTTTCAAAAAGATTTTTGTCGAAGGTGGAATTCACGGAAAACATTTCGGTCATATCCTCTGAGTAAAACAGAATCTGCCAGCAGACAGTGAGCTTATCCTTTACAGCGGGATGGCTGAAGGAAAGTTCAATATATCCGTCCTCATACATACGAAGCATATACCAGTCTTCATCCTGTCTGTCGGGATATTTTGATGCACTTCCTTTTATAGGGGAGTCACCGTAAATTTCGGTATATCTGAAGATATTGTCATTGCATTCCGTTTCATAGGTGTAGGTTTCATCAAGGCTTATTCTGATTCTGAAGGCGCTGCCCGTATATCCCTGACCTTTTGTGACAACAAGGCGGTAGTATCCCGGCATAAGTCCCAGCTCCGGGGATGAGTCGGAGGAAGCTGTGGTTGTGGAAAGAGAATTTATAAGCCTGTAGGCTGTTTCGTTTCCGTCACCGTTTACGAGATACTCTGCATAAAGGTTGAATTTCCAGCCTGAAACATCCTGAAACTGATCGTGAAATACGGTAAAGCTGAAAACACTTCGGGCATCCAGGGTGAATTCATACACATTTATACTGTCTGCAGCTTCAAGAAAGCCTACCGTGTCGGTGAAGAAGTTAAGACCGCTTACTGTTTCACCGGGCTTCCCCGGAGTGTATGAAGCATCCGTATCTGCTGAAAGCACGGAAAAATCCTTTCCGGACGGATTGTCATTATTATGAAGGTCGGGAGACACTGTGCCGGAGGATGCTGCCTCTTCACGGGACGCTTCATTGAAACTGCTGTTCTGTGTTTTGGGTTCTTCGGTTTTTTCTGAAGGTGTATTTTTCTCAGATGCCTCATGGGTATCCGATGAAGAGGATTCATTCACGAGGCTTTCTTCTGACGTATTATCTTCAGCCGGGAGCACAGAATTATAAACGGTAGTTTCTGTATCCGGCACTTCATAAGCGGTGTCAGAAACAGAAAGCTCTTCAGTATAAGCTTCTTTATCCGAAATTAAAACAGCATTTTTTATAGCATTTTCCGAAGCAAACGGCGACAGCGCAAGAAGGAGCATAAGTACAGCCGTAAGATAAAAGCATATTAGTC
>JAZSNB010000057.1:0-5875 GCA_045536195.1 Acutalibacteraceae bacterium | reverse complement strand
CTAACACTTCAGGTTCTCCCCATGCTTTGCCGTCGGCAGAACCGTCAAGCTTTACAATAGTACCCAATGAATCTCCGAATTGATACGGTGCATGAGATGAATCGGACTTATTTCTGTAGCTTACAACCAATAAGCTTCCGTCACTTTTTTTAACGATATCAGGGAAAAGAAAATCATATCCTTTTTCTTCAATAATCGTCACATCAGGCACACCGTTTGAAGCCGCCCGGGGTTCAAGCGGAAACACACCAATAATAAGAACCAAGTTAAGTAAAAACACAAATAAACGTTTCACAACATATTTCTCCTTAAAGATATTACTATAAATAATCTACTCCTGTTTTCCCTGAAAATCAAGCTTTATGTCAATATGTGTGTCGGGATTTTTTCTGCAGAGCTGAACAACCGTCTCGACTGTAATTTTTTCATTCGGAAAAGAAACCTCAACATTGCTTCCGTCATTCCCGTCGAAATAAATAGGAATACGGAACTTTATCTTTTTAAGAATCTGTCCCTTTTCAGTCGGTTCCGGGTTAATCTCGATGCGCTCAATAAAGCTACCGAGAAACTCTTTCTTTTCCGCATCAGTGAACTTTGGCTATATTATATCAAAGTATAACAGAAATTGGTATACCTTTTCCTGAGAAATTTTATCTTTGCGAATATTTTCAAGTCTTTCATAGATAGCAGACAATTCTTTTTCCGTTTCATCTATATGACGGTACAAGCTATCAAGCCTAATTTGCATATCGTCATATTTCTTGTTGTAGAACTCGTCAAACACATCCAGGTTGTCCATAGTTTTACCGAGCTTTTCTTTTGCCATATTAAGCTGACGGAGCTTCTTGTTAAGGCTTTCAATCTCAGTTTCGATTTCAGCAGTATCAATCCTTGCGTTAATTTTTTGCTTGATTGCTTCTTCAAACTTCGGATTTTTAACTATCTTTGATATAAATTCTTCAACTGCAGAATTAACTCTCTCCTGATGAACCTGTTTTCTGTAAGAGCATTTGTGACCGTCAAACTCCAATCTGTGCTTACAGGCATAATACCAATAGTCACGGTAGAAAGTGCCATCCTTTTTCCTCTTTCTGTTTACACTTCCGTACATAGGTTGTCCACACTCAGGACAGCAGACAATTCCCGAAAGTAAGTGCTGATGCTCAAGGCTGTACACCTTCTCATTTTTAATGCCCGTTTTCTTTCTCTTAGCCTGTGCTAAAAGCCAATCTTCTTCAGAAATAATGGCATTGTGTACACCGTCATAAATCGGGTATTCGTCCTGCTTTACTATATGGTATTCGTTTCTTGCTCCGTTTACCTTTTCGGTTTTTCTTCTGCCATAGGCTAACTTACCGCAGTACACGGGATTATCCAAAACAAGCTTAACAAAATGTGCAGAGAATGTACTGAGTGTACCGTTCTGCCTTTGTTTCTTTTCATATCCGTGTTGATTAAGATATTTGGCAATACCGTTTGCTCCCATATTAGTGTGTATGAACTTGTCATAGATAACCCTGATTGCCTCTGCTTCATCTTCTGCAATTTTCAATTCGCCATTTTCAAGAAAATATCCATAAGGTGCAAAACCACCGTTCCACTTTCCTTCTCTTGCTTTTTGCTTTCTGCCTTCCATAGTCTGAACGAGGATATTCTCACGCTCTATTTCAGCAACGGCAGATAAAACAGAAATCATCAGCTTACCGCTATCCTTTGAACTGTCTATACCGTCCTCAACACAGATAAGATTTGCACCGTAGTCCTGCATAATCTGTAAAGATGATAAAACATCAGCGGCATTTCTGCCAAAACGGGACAGCTTGAAAACAAGCACATAATCTACACCGTCTTTACCGCTTTCAATATCACTGAGCATCCTTTGAAAATCAGGTCTGCCACCGATATTTTTACCTGAGCATCCCTCGTCACTGTATATACCGGCAACAATCATATTCTGATATTCGGCATATCGGAGCAGTTTTTCTTTCTGCGCATCAAGACTGAAACCGTCAACCTGCATTGATGTTGAAACTCGGATGTAAATATAGCAAAATAATCTTCTCATATATTTTTCAACTCCTTATATATTTTCAGCTTTATTATATTTTTCTTTCGCATATTCGACAAATGTGTGGAGCAGGATAAACCTGCCCCACAATTTTTTATGCGGTTTGCTTTTCTGCTTTTTTGCCCGTTTCTGACTTTACAATATCATCAAGCATAGGACCGTACTTTTCTACCATACTAGCAAGAAAATCAACCATTCTGTCAAATGATGCACTTTGCTCGGGTGTGAACTCGCTTGGTTCGATACGAAAACTATATTCGCCCTTAGTGTTGTTCAGGATGCTTTTTATCAGTTGTTTAATTAATTTAATCATACACATCACCTCGCATCCCTATCCCTCTGCTTAATCAGATACTTTCTGTAATACTCGCAGGCCTTCAATACAAACTCTTCAAGCTCTTTTTTATCTGCCCTTGGTGAAAACTGCTGTAGCTGTTCAAGCGGAAACTTGATCGTTTCTCTTTGGTTTGCCTTGTCTTCCTGCATAATGGTTTCAATCTGCTCTGTGTCCAATTCATTACTCTGACTCAGCTTCTTGAAACGGACAGCCTGAGAGAATGACGGTGTACACTCTTCTTCCTCTATCGTGCCGAGAAGAGCGTACTGTTGCTCATCAGTAAGATATGAAAGCTCAACAGCAGGAGTAAGAGCAATTTTACCTTCATCAACGAGTTCAAGCAGTTCAGGGATAAGATTTGTCAGCCGTATATATCTCTGTATCGTTTTGTAGCTTTCGCCAACATTCTCACCGATTACCGACATAGTACGATTGTCGTCAGACTTCGGGACAGGTTGTCCCGAAGTTAAATCGTTTCTTTTACCTTGCGATTTAAGTGCTTCGTGCTTGAGTTTATACGCAAAGGCCTTCTCACTCGGCAGAATATGCTCTCTGTGCAGATTACTGTCAACAAGCATAATTGCCGCTTCGTCACGGGTTATGGCGTAAATTAAAGCAGGGACTGTTTTCATCGCTGCCTTTACTGCTGCGTGTAAGCGTCTGTGTCCGCTTATCACCTCGTATTCTTTTTCTGCTTCTTCAATAGGCCTTACAATTATAGGGGATAATATCCCTTGTTCCTTTATGCTTTCTATGAGCAGAGCCATCTCCTCGTTGTCTAAAACCTTGTAGGGGTGTCCCTCAAATGAATGGATTTTTTCTGTCGGTATATTTACCGGTGCTTTTAATTTTTTACTTGCCATTTTTAATAGCCTCCTTTTTAATTTTTCTGATTTGCTTTTTGAGCTTATTATCATAGTGCACATAGTGCATACGGTGTAAGCTTCTGTCTGTTTCGTACATCATTTCCTTTACGGCTTCAAGTTCTTCACCTATCGGTGTATTCTTTAAATCATATTTCAGACAAAGATTTCCGATTATAGAGCCGACCTTTCTGAATACCACAAGAAACTTTATGGCATCTTGGGTTGGTTTCTCTTGTATCGGGTAGCCTGCGATAATGTACCGCAGAAGTGCTTCTTTTGGGAAGAAGCTTCTTTTCACATAATCCTGTATTTTTTCGTAGTCCTCATTTGTTATGCGTACCGCTATTCGGTTGCTTCTTGTTCGCATTGTTTCATCTCCTTTTCAATTTTGGGTATCAGTTCTTCAATGTCCCTTAATGCTTCCCGTAGCATTGGAACATCAAAAACTACTTTGTGCCACAGTCGGTCTGCGACGCTTTCCACTCGGTCAAGAATCGAATTCAATGTTAAAATAAACTCTGTGTAGTTCATTATCGGTGTAGGTATCATTTCACTTTCTCGTATTTGTTTTCGTACAAATTCTGACCGTGTTAACCTTAACGATGCGGCATCCGAATCAAGCTCTTTTAATTCTTCATCGTCAAGGTAACAGTACAAGGTTTTTGTTAATTTCATTTCTATCCTCCTTTCTTCGGGTGTTAGGGTGTCCTTAACAAGCGGATTTGTATGCACAAATCCAGTGCTTGCTAAGACCAATGCCATCTTTTCTGTGTTTAAAATTACCCTTCACCTATATACGACATAAGAGCATACAAAATGTTCCAAGGAGTTAGAAAAAAATTGAAAAAATTTTTTAGGCATAAAAAACACTTGCTACTTTTGGGGTAACAAGTGTTTATGTGAGGATTGAATTATGTGGTATAGGTGTGCTATAATTATGCAAATCGAGGTGAAATCATAATGAGCAGAAAAATAGTTGCTATTGGTGGCGGTGAAAACGGAAGAAAGCGTTCTGACGGTACACGCTATCCATACGAACTTGCAAATCAAGATAAAGAAATAATCAGACTTACAGGCAAAGAACATCCAAAATTTCTTTTAATTGCTCACGCACAACCGTTAGAAAGACAAGAAAGTTACTTTCAGGTAATGGTTGATATTTATGGAGAAATGTATGGTTGCGTTTGCAAAGATTTAAAAAGTAGTGAACTGACTAATACCGAACTTGTAAAAAGTCTTGTTGATTGGGCAGATATCATATTTGAGGGTGGCGGAAACACGCTTGATATGCTTAAACTTTGGAAAGAAACAGGTTTTGATAAAATTTTGAAACAAGCTTGGATCGACGGCAAAGTAATGTGTGGTGTTTCTGCAGGAGCTAACTGTTGGTTTAAAGAATGCTCTTCCGACTCTCTTAAGATCAAGCACGGTAATGATCAGCCGTTAATTGGCGTTGATTGTTTGGGCTTTGTTGACGGATTGTTTGTGCCTCATTGTGATGAAAAAGACCGTCTTGATAATGTAAAAGATTTATTGAAAACAAGTGAGCAAATTGGCTTGTCAATGTCAAACTGTACAGCACTTGAAATCGTAGATAATGAATACAGACTTATTACAAGCGATGCTTCTTATCATAATATCGAGGCGTTTGGTTTGAAATCGTATTGGAAAGATGGAGAATACATAGAAGAATATATTGATACATCATTGAATTTCAAACCTCTTAAAAACTTATTGAAGAAGGGATAAATATGCTAAGATTAAGACCTTATAATAAAAATGATGCAGATATAATACTTTCTTGGAGCAAGGATAAAACATCTTTTTACAAGTGGTCGGCAGGTGTTATGGGTAAGTATCCTATAAGCAAAAAGAAATTCAGCTTCGTTGAAAATCTTATGGCTTTTACTGCCATTGAAGATGATGAGGTTGTAGGATTTTTTACAATGAGAAGACCTTCAGAAAGCTTTGACGAACTGAGATTTGGTTTTGTAGTTGTTGACCCTGCAAAGCGTGGCAAAGGCTACGGTAAAGCAATGCTTCAGTTGGGCTTAAAATTTGCAAAAGAAATCTATGGTGCTAAAAAGGTTTCTTTAGGTGTTTTTGAAAATAACGAATCTGCTTATTACTGTTACAAAGCTGTTGGATTTAAAGATGTTGTTTTAGAAAAGACAGAAACCTATACCGTCCTTGGCGAAGAATGGAAATGCTTGGAACTTGAAATTAATCTTTAATTTTTACTGTTTGTAACTGTTCTCCTCGCGAGGGCAGTTTTTCTTTACATAAAGAAAAATCTCCACCGACTTATTCATCGGTGGAGAAATTTTATATAGTTATTTTCAGTTGTGATTTTATCTTTTTGAGTTTCTTGCCAACAGCACTGTGAGTTTTATAGCCTAACTTTTTAGCAATTTCCTTTTGAGTGTACCCTTGAATGTGCAACAGAAGTATTTTTCTGTCCTCTTCAGGTAAAGCTCCGATTATTGCTTTTGCTTCGGCAATATCAAAGGCATCCTCTGCGGGATATTTCTCATCAACATCAGACATCGACACAACCTGTGTCTTTGTTCGGGTGTGATTCCACTTGCGGTTAAAATCTTGTTT
>JAZSNB010000061.1:0-42020 GCA_045536195.1 Acutalibacteraceae bacterium | reverse complement strand
CAGGGCTTTATTAAAAACAGCTAACATTTCACCGATTAAGCTGACGAAGAATGCAGATATTTTCTCAAACAATGTATCGGCATTGCTGATATCCGCATCAAAGCGCAAATCGCTATCTCCCTGCGAGGGAGCAAAACATATTCTGTCAATGCTGATATCATTCTCGCCTGAGCCCGAAAATTCAAAACTGATATTATTCACCTTGCAAAGTCTGCTGCAAGGACGGGAAACACCGCCTTCATTACCGTAGAGATAAAGTGAATTCAGATCAAGCGAAACAAGATGCCACTGTCCGTCGGCAGGAATAACAGCCTCAACATCCTTAGTGCCTTCAACCTCGGGAGCATACCACAGAAGGGAATTCAGGATAAATTTTACCTTACTGAGTCTGATATCGCTTTCACCGTTGTTGCGCAGACAGAAGCTCATTTTTCCGTAGTCGGAATAGTTCGTGTCAATGTCGTGGAACACCTGACCGTCACCGTATTTCATAACAGGAGCTGCCGTAAAGCAGTTACTGCTGCTTTTTATATTCACTGCGCCGTCACTGAAGGAAACCTCGGCTTTGTCCGCAGTCCAGGCATCGTAAAATCCGATATATTCATCACCGCTCAAGGAAAGATGCCATATCTTTTCTTCATCGCAATCGGTCCATTGCTTATCAATCCAATAATGAGTGCCGATTGAAGGATCGGTTATAAACTGACTGACAGGAAGCGACGGTTTACCGTCTGCGCTCGCATAAAGATTAGAGCGGATATTGTTCACGCTGTAAGCATAGCTTGCCGAACACGGAGACGAAACACTTTCACTTATAATTTTTACGGTATCGGGCGAAACTATTTCAGCCTGTGCCTGAACATAAACGCCGTTTTCTCCGCAGACCGCAAAACCGAAAAGCTCACCGTCAGGGCAAACGAGACCGTCGCCCGTGTTTTCAAATGTAACAAAGACAGCACCGTCAGAAATCACAGTCTCCTTCACTGTTGCTGCGGAATAGCTGTTTTTTCCGCCGTAAACAAGGCCTTCTGCCGCAAATGCCATACGTTCACCTATTTCCTTTTTACATTCGGGGTGAATGGCACCTGCTTCCGGAATATACGTAAGCGGTACGTCATAAATCGTAACCATAGCTCTTGATTCGGGTGAAGCCTTCTGAATTTCAGTAAAATCAAGGTTTCTGTCGGGTATTATAAATGTATCTTCACCGTAAAGAAAAGATGCAAGCTGAGTATAGATTATCGGCATAAGACCGTTTTTGAAGCCGAAATGCTCTGAATATGACCTTTGCATCAGGTCAAACGCGTCGGAATAAAACTCTGCACTATTGCCGACGTCCGACTCACCCTGATACCATATCATACCCGAAGGTCTGAAATTACCGAGTGCCTCGATTTTATGGTTATAATTTGCGGTCATATCAACATAAATATTCTGTTTACTGTCCGCCCAATCGGATAATCCGATATATGCCTCATCAGAAACAAGGTGGTTTTTAACCTCAGCATCACCGTCGATTGCATCGCGGGAAAGCCAGGAAGCTATTGCACTGCCGCCGAGGGGTGTATTGAGGATACCTACGGGCATATCGAGCTCTTCCATAAGCTCCTTTGCAAAGAAATAAGCAACCGCACTCATATTATATACAAAAGAATTCTCACCCGTAACCCATTCTGCTCCGACTATATCCTTCTGCGGCTTAGAGTAGGTAAATTCCGGACCCGTTGTATTGCCGGGATAAGAGGGGACAATCAAAACTCTGAGCCATTTGCTGAGCTTTTCCTGATTTGCAAACATCTCTCTGCCAACTCTTGACTGTGCCAGAGGATACTGCATATTACTCTGACCGCTTGCAAGCCAGAGCTCTCCGAAAACCACATTTTTCAGTCTTGAAAATTCATAAGAATCTGCCTTAAGAATAACTGTATATTCTTCATATCCACCTGAAGGAGCAAGGAACGAAACTTCAAAGCTTCCGTCGGCACCCGCTGCAGAGCTGCCTTCTGATAACAGCTCACCGTTTTCGGAATAAAGCTCCGCTGTAATTAAAGCTCCCGGCTTTGCAACACCTGCAAAAACGGCTTGCTTGTTCTGTGCAAACAGCATTCCGTCGCCGTATATATTTGCATAAAGGGATGCCTCCGGTGTCACGGCATATGCATTAAGAGAAAAACCAAAACACAACGCAGCAACAAGAATCAACGAAATTATTCTTTTCATTTTACCACCTCATAATAGCAACCGAAAAAACCGATTGCTGATTCTTTTTTTATTTTACTGTTTTTATCAACAAAAATCAAGCACCGCAGCCTTTTTAATCAGACTATATAAGATTTCCTTTTATCTTCATCGGTATCCCCTGTCCTTTATATGGCTTCCGAAATGTACTTTCCGGTACACGTCTGATAATTCTCACGGATTAAACCTGCATCCCTGCTTCTTTTGTGAAACATATCAATATTTTATTGACATCGTGTAAATCATCATGTTATTCTGTAAATAAGAGACAGTATGTGAAATTTTAATGCTGCGGGCATTGAAAAAGCTGTATCTGTCTGAGACTCTTTTATCCCGAATACTTTTTTATGAACGGAGAATGATAAAATGCAGGTTTTTATTGCAAGAGTAATTGCTTTTTTTACAGCTCTCATAACATTAATGGCAGGCTGGTTCGGTACAGACTTCAAGCCTGCGAAAAAGCCCGGTGAATTCAGGGTTACAGCTTATATAAGAGGTGACTATGTTCAGACACCTGACAGTCTTTATCCTGAGGATTTTGATATAATTACCGATGTTATCCTTTTCGAATGTGCATCCTTTAACAATAACGGAGAGGTTGTTTATGATGAGAACAAGCTTGAAACTGCACTTTCGAATATAAGAAGTGCAATCGGTGACAGAAAAACAAGAATAACACTCAATCTTCTCGGCCCCGGAGGAAACACCTCTTCCGTCATATGGGAGGAACAAATGGAAGCCCAGAGTGCCGAACACAACAAAGCCTTCACCAGCGGTGTGCTCGAAGACAATATCATTGCCGTACTTAACAAATATAACTTTGACGGCGTGCATTTTGATTATGAATATCCCCTTTCAGCCGAAGCGTGGAAATATTACAATAAATTCCTTGTTTCACTTGACAAAAAGCTGGGAGAATACACTCTCGGAGTTGCAATGAGTGACTGGAATATTGATTTTTCAACTGCCGCAATAGGTGCGGTAGACACCTTTGAGCTGATGGTTTATGACTTTGTTGACAATGACGGCAGACATGCGGCATTTGACACAACGAAAGGCCTTGTTGAAAAAATCGGCTTTAACGGAATACCTGCCGAAAAAGTAAATATCGGACTTCCTTTTTATTCACGCCCTACAGATATGTCTGCATACTGGTATGCTTACAACGGATGTTACGGACAAATTGATGAAAACGGATGGTATCACTGCGAAACCACAGGCAAGGATTTCTGGTTTAACACTCCGGATGTAATAGAAAAGAAAACATCGTTTGCTTATGAATACGGTTACGGCGGAGTTATGATATGGCATTATAACTGCGACCTTCCTTCTTCACATGAGGATTCCTTGCTCAGAGCAGTTGACACAGCATTGAAAAACAGCAAATAAAAAGCTTTTAAGAACAGAATAAGACTTCCGCCCCGAAACCGTTGTGATATCAACGGCTTCGGGGCGGTATTATCTGATACATATTTCACTTTTGTGTTTTTCTCTTCACACCCGGCAAGCAGTAACGCCTTTATGCAGCGATTTCTTCGCTCATCAGGCAAAGAAAAGCTTATTAAGAGTCATAGGATCAACATATTCGCCGTCTTTATAAACACGCATATTGCCTGAAGCAATCTCGTCAATAAGCATTACATTGCCGTCTGCATCATAACCGAACTCAAATTTAATATCGTAAAGCTCAAGGCCTTTTTCTTTGAGGTCATCGGCAACAATCTTAGTGATAGCCTGAGTCTGAGCCTTCAGTGAGTCATACTGCTCAGCAGTCATAACACCAAGGTCAACAAGTCCGTCTTTTGTAACCAGCGGATCGCCCTTTGCATCATTCTTGAAGGTAGTTTCCACATAAGCGGGAAGATCTTGTCCTTCTGTGCAATAATCGGAATAACGGCGATAAAATGAACCGACTGCTTTATAACGGCAGATAACTTCAAGCCCCTTACCGAAAACCTTAGCAGACAAAACTTCCATCGTAGTATCCTCAAGGTTTGCGCTTACGTAATGGGTACGGATACCTGCAGCATTAATCTTTTCAAAGAAATAGACAGACATACGCAGATTGACATCGCCGACGCCTTCGATAGTAAGTCCGACAGAGTTTTCACCGGGATCAAACACACCGTCTTTACCGGTGCAGTCATCCTTGAACTTGAGAAGGCAGTTGCCGTTCTCCAAAGCATAGACATTTTTGGTTTTTCCTGTGTAAACAAGCTTCTTTTCCATTGTTGAAGCCTCCTTTATGAAAGTTTTTTATTCAATTGTTTGCTCAAAATCTCCGATATCATCCTATTGGCGATTTTTAAGATTTTTTTATTATAAAGATATTTTGTTGCTATGTCAATATTTTTAATGTAATTATCGAAATATTTTAAAACAGTATATAATGCAAAGGGTTCATCGCTCAGTTGACAGACAAATACAGAAAAGCTATAATAATCTCAGCAAAAAGCGTTCAGCCGGGTTCAACCGTAATTACATTGCAGATTCGGAGGATTGAAATGACTGCTAATGATATTAAACTGAATTTCAATACATTCAGCGGAAATTATGAAATTGTTCACAACGGCTTTTCATGGATAAGCGACGGCAGAAAGCCTTATATAACCATCCGTAAAAAAATCGGAGATAAGCATATTGCCGTATTCCGTCCTTTTCGCTCAGCATTAAAAAAGAAAACGGATTTTTCCGAGAAGAAAATTGTTACCCGCTATTCTGATTTCACAGCATTCGGGAAAAAACTGCCTTTTACTATTGTCTGCACTGCCGAAATAACAGGTGAAGCAACTGTTGAATTCTCATTAAAAGCAGAAAATGAAGCAGGATATGACATTCAGGCTGTCTTTTTTCCCGCACCTTTTAATTCAAAATCAAAAGGCAAAAACTCTTATCATGTTGACCCTATGCGTCAGGGCTTTATCCTTCCCGACGGCTATAAAAAGAACTTTGCAACAATATTCGGATACACTCATATAAAACGCCCGATAAACACCGGCGATTGCTATATGCCTGTCTGGGGAAGAGTATGTGACGGACATATGTTTACTGCTGTTGTTGACACTCCTTATGATGCTTCTGTGTATTCATCCTTCGGAAAACACAAAGCATTTGTTAATTCGGTTTACTGGCAATCATCATTGGGAAAGCTGTCGTATGAAAGAAAAATAAGGTTTATTTTCCACGAAAACGGTGATTATAATACAGTTGCAAAGGATTACCGCAATTATCTGATTGAGAAAAATCAGCTTGTTACCATAAACGAAAAAATCGCAAAAAATCCCAACATAAAAAAGATTATCGGTGCACCCGTTCTTCATCACAAAATCTTCTCAAAAATCAATAAAAAATCGCAGTTCTACGACAAAAACGGCACAAATGAAATTCTTTGCGCTACTTTCGGTGAGCGTGCCGATCAGATGAAAAGGCTTAAAGCTCTCGGACTTGAAAAGCTGTATATTCATACTGACGGCTGGGGTAAAGACGGATACGACAACAAGCATCCCTATATTCTTCCGCCTTGTGAAGAAGCAGGCGGCTGGGAAGGCTTCAAGATGTTTTCCGAAGTCTGCCGTGAACTGGGCTTTGTCTTTGCTTTGCATGACCAATACAGAGATTATTATTACGACAGCCCTGTTTTTGACAAAGAAAAAGCCGTAACAAACATTGACGGCACAAATCCGTATTGTTCAATCTGGGACGGCGGTGAGCACAGCTACCTTTGCTCCGAATTTGCTCTTGAGGCTGTAAAAAGAACATATACCGAGCTTGAAGAGCACGGTGTTGATGTACAGGGCGCATATCTTGATGTATTTTCAATTATGCAGGGAGATGAGTGTTTCCACAAAAATCACCGTATCACCAGAGAAAAAAGTATGCAATTGCGCGGCGAGTGCTTTGATTATCTTAACGAAAAAGGTCTTATTATGTCATCAGAAGAGCCCGGAATGCAGCTTCTCAACCACCTTGCTCTCGTGCATCACGGTCCGCATGCTCTGCGCCCGCAGGAAAACGGCGAGGCTGTCGGAATTCCCGTTCCTCTCGGAAATCTTGTTTATCACGATTGCATTATGGTTCCGTGGAACTGGTTTAATAACTGGGGTATTCCAAAAGGTGAAGACGGTGACCTGTACGGTGCATTAAATGCCGGAATGCCTTATATTCATCCCTACGGAAATTCTCTTCGGAAAATCGGAACAGACAACCGTACAGCCGACATTGAAATGATGAGCGACGAGGAACTGAAAAAAGAGCTTGAACGCATCAGACCGCTGTGCGAGCTGCAGGCAAGGCTTTATGACAAAGAAATGTTAAAGCACGAATTCCTCGGCAGCTACCGTAAACAAAAGGCTACATATTCGGACGGAACCTCTGTCGTTATCGATCTGGACAAAAATACATATAAAATTGAACTGCAGTAATTTCAGACTTTCATTTATTACAATTACATACAGAATCAAAAGACCACCGACTCATATAAAGCTGAGCCGGTGGTTGCTTTTATTGTTTATTTACATATATTCTCTTTGATGGCGGCGTTTACATTTTCTCTTGTTGAAAGAAGCCACTCATCATTATGGGGATATTCTTTGAAGGTTATGTTGTGCTTTCCTTCTTCTTCAATAACAAAAAGACAGGTTTTTTTATCTGTAAGCCTTTCCAGCGTATTGAGTGCAGCCATATCCTGCAGAGCATCATAGAAAACCTTAAGCCTGAGCGAATGGTAAGCTGTTCCGTCCTCTGCCGGATACACAATAAAGCTGTCGCCCGAGGGAAACTTTTTTCCCGCATCGGTAACCTCATAGGGGTTCACCGGAGCTTTTGAAAGTCTTGTAAAATAAAAATTATATCCCCACTGCAAAAAGCCTCTGATATCAAACTTAAACATCTGATAGCCGATAACTCTTGTTCTCAAGGAGTCATTACAGAAAAATCTGTTAGCCACATAGTGATTTGTCTGGGCACTGCAATAATATACCCAAAGATCATCAGCATTTCCTATAAACTTATCTATATGGTCGCTTGAAGGTATGGGATTTGAAACTACTTTCTTTTCATATAAAGAGTAATCAGAAAGAGCGTCTACGATTTTATAACCTTCAAAAAGGCTGTGTATATACCCTGAAGCATTTTTATAAGTACGCAGCATTGAGGCATTAGGCTCATCACTTACGTGGATAAGCACCTTGCTTTTGAGATTTTTTTCTTCAAAATATTTCTTAAGCTCAACAGAAAGTGCGGCAAGAAAGTCTTTGTATCTGCGTGAGTCCGCACGTGTCCTCCAGCCGAAAATCTTTTTATAATTTCCGTCGACCGTTGCCATAATTTTAGGAGCGTGCTTTGCTCCCCATTGTGTATAAAAATGAGCAAGCTCAAAATATTCAATGCCTGAGCGATGAGCCATTTCGATCCACCGTGTGAGCTTGTCAAAATTAAAGGAGTAAACACCGTCCTTTACTGTTATATCAATAAGCTGAACAGTGGGTCTTTCCCTTCCCTTCTGCGTATCAAGAGGAGGTGTAAAAATCGGAGTGAGAACACAGTTCATTCCGTACTCTGCTGCAGTTTTAAGAAAGTTTTCGGTTACTCTCCAGTATTCATCGGAAAAGGCATCGAATTTATAATAAGACATCAGGCTGTCCGTATGAAACCAACAGGTATAAACAAAATCCCTAAAATCAAGCTCTGCATCAATAATTTCAATATCAATACCGGCTTTCTTGTCACAGACAGTGAAATCTATACTGTGTCTGCCCGCATCATTAAGTGCTGCATCCACCTCAAACCAAAGAACGGTTATTCCTTTTTTGAGCTTCACCTTGCCGTCTGAAGGTAAGAGCAAATCGGGATAATATCCGTTTTCGCTGAATCTGAAATAGTCATCTGCACCTTTTTTCCACATAGGAAAATCCGACCTTACGTGTTCGACCGTATACACACGGATATCTTTAACAGTGCTTACAAACTCCAACGCCGCAACACAGTCTTCAGCAGTTTCAATCGCAAGCTGAAAGGACTTCTTTTCATTTTTAAGCATAGAAAAGCGTTTATAGCCGTCAGACGGCATTTTATCACCGCTATAGATTTTTTCAAGAGAAGATAAGATTCTGATTTCTTTTATATTACTCATATGCCACCTCAAAGTAATGCTTTTACGAAAAGTGCCATAAATTATTTCTGATATTTTTCTTTATACTTTAACACAATTGCATTCATCTCGTCCATGCGGGCTTCCATATCCGCAACAAGCCTGAACTGATTTCTTGCTCTTTCAATATTATGCTCTGCGTGGGTTGTTCTGAAATAAACATCACCCTCAAGATAATCAGTAAGAAATCTCATTCCGCATTCAAGGGTCATTATTTTTGCACCGCAAGCAAGATTATCCAGTTCGGCAGCACAAAGCTTTTCGGCAGCTTCACTGAGATAACCGTCAACATATGCCTCAAAAAGCGAAAGATCAATGCCTACCTTTGAAAGATCGGGATCATCCTCTGCAGTCATATTTGCCCCGTAACGGATGCTGTCTCCGAAATCATAAAGTGAAAGTCCGGGCATAATTGTATCAAGGTCAATTACACAGATTCCTTTATCTGTGTTTATGTCAAAAAGAACGTTGTTAAGCTTTGTGTCATTGTGGGTAACTCTGAGAGGAAGTATGCCTTCTGCAATAAGATCCGTAAGCTTATGTGTGTCAGCCTTACGCTCGGTTACAAACCTGATTTCTTCTTCGCATACTGCTTTTCTGCCTTTTATATCAGCATCAGCTGCCTTGAGAAAATTCTCATATCTTGCCGGTGTATAGTGGAAATCCTTGATAGTTTCATGAAGTGTTTCGGCAGGATATCCGTCGAGAAGCTTCATAAATCTGCCGAAGGAACGGCCTGCATTTCTGAAGGTATCAATATTTTTTGGCTTATTGTAGGTCAGAGCCTCATCAACATAAATGTACATTCTCCACGCACAGTCATTTTCATCGCGGTAGAAATATCCGCCGTTAATACAGGGGATAAAATTGAGGTTTTCTCTCTTGTAGTCGCCGCCTGCTTCCTTGATTTTTTCTGTGATATACTTAGTTACCCCGACGATATTAGACATCAGCTCTGCAGGATTTTTAAACACAAAGGTATTGATTTTCTGAAGTATGTACTTTTCATTCTTATCGGTTTCAATCAAATAGGTCGCATTGATAAGTCCTGCAGTGAACTGATGAACATTTACGATATTTCCCTCACGGCAGAATGCCTCAAATGCAGTTTTTATATTTTGATCTACCATTTTTTATTCTCCTTTTATCCTAACATCGGTGTATCTCTGATTACAACCTCGGGGTTTTTATATTTTTCCGTTTCAAAAATTATAATCTCATTTTCATCCTTAAGAACAGCCCCGGGCAGGTATAAAGCCTTCTGGGGACCGATATTCCAGTATCTGCCGAGATTAAAGCCGTTAACAAAAACACAGCCCTTTGTAAAGCCTGTCATATCAACAAAGCATTCGCCCTTTCCTGCACTGAAGGTGCCCTTCAGGAAGACCGGACCGTTTTTATTTTCTTCTTTGATTTTCTCAAACTTAAGGTTTTCAAGATTATCCAGGGGGATTGTGTAAACATCAAAATCGGTTAATACCTGATTTGCAAAATGAATATCTGAAATTCCCTTGCGGTCATAAAGCTCTTTACCGTAGTTTACTCTGCCCATTCCCTCAACAAGAACACCTATTTCACTTTCAGAGCTTGTCCCCTTCACAAAAAGCTGTTTTTTCAGTCTGACTTTATTAAACAGAGATTTTTCCTTGCATCTGTTTATCGTTGCAATTTTCTTCTTCTCAAAATAAACGTGTGCATAATCGTGAACACCGTCAATTGAAAGAAATCCTGCGTCATAATTACCCTTAAGCTTTGTTACATAATAAATAAAGCCGAAGTTTTGTCCGTATGCCTCCATGCTTCTCGGAAGCGGCGAATAATGCTTCTGAGCTATACTGCCGAGATTATCAAACAAATCTGCAGACTCTGTGAGTTTTACCGTACCGATATTCTGCATTTCGGGCGGTGCAGGCAGCTGTGCCATAGGGATATTCTGTTTTTCACAAAGCAGCTTTCTTATTCTGTGGTATGTATCGGTATAATCGCCCCATTCAGTAAGAGGTGCACAATAATCATAGCTTGTAACCGTAGGCTCATAGCATTTCTGATGATTCGCACCTGCGGTAAAACCGAAGTTAGTCCCGCCGAGGAACATATACAGATTAAAGGAGGCTCCTTGCTTAAGGAACTCTTCAAGCTCAGGGATCAGATTATCCGCTTTTCTTGTATGATGCTTTTCTCCCCAATGATCAAACCAACCGCACCAGAATTCCATACACATCTTCGGGATTTCTCCGTACGGCTTTAATGCATCAAAGGCGGTTGAAGCACGTGAACCGAAATTGAGTGTGGGCAAAACACCCTTTAGCGTTCCGCCCGAAAGCATATTGCACCATATACCGTCAGAGGTGAATTTCAATATATCCACACCAAGCTCATCATACATATCGGAAAGTGCGCCAAGGTATTTTTTGTCATTGGAGTAGCTGCCGTATTCATTCTCAACCTGCATTGCAATAATATTGCCGCCGTTTGTAATAAATAAAGGCTTAAGAAGTGAAAACAGCTTTTCAAAATAATCTCTTACGTGTCCGAGGTAAACCTCATTGTTACAGCGAAGCTCTGTATTTTTATCCCTTAAAAGCCAGGCTGGAAAACCGCCGAAGTCCCATTCCGCACATATATAAGGACCCGGTCTTACTATTGCATACAGACCGAGCTTTCGGGCAGTTTCGATAAAATTCACAATATCAAGCATACCGCTGAAATCAAATCTGCCCTTCTGAGGCTCATGAAGATTCCAGCAGACATATGTTTCAACAGTATTGAAGCCTGCAAGCTTCAGCTTTAATAATCTGTCCTCCCAATATTGAGGGAGGGTACGGAAGTAATGCATTGCTCCGGAATAAACTTTAAATGGTTTCCCGTTAAGATAAAACTCGGTGCCTTTAATCTCAAATGAATTCATTATTCTTATCTTCCTTATCGGCATTTGTGGTTTATTATAGCAAAAAAAATCACACGGTTCAACCGATATTAAATAATTAATTCCGGTCCCGGCATTATTTGACAAAAAATAACTGCCGGGGATTTTCGTCCCCGGCGGTCAGTAGTGAATATTTTATCCGAAAACGGGAGCATCGTAGTGAAGCACTCCGCAATCGCAATATTGCTGAATATTAAACAGTCTGTAGAAGAATCTGATTATCTTCCAGAGGAAGCCGAGAATACCGTCCTTGTGGCACAGGTGGTCACAGGCTTCGTCTGCGGGTTCATCAGGGGTGTCAGGTTCTGCGGGTTTTTCAAACTCATATCCGCAGCCGTGGTCACAGAGATAGTCACCGTCGTCGTCCTTGTGAGTGAGTGCATCAACTGTTACCGTGTCTCTGTCGAGCTCTTCACCGCAAAGATCACAGTAAACAACAAGGTCATAGCTGCCTGCCTTTTCGCACTCAGCAGCAACTTCATTTTCAACTACTGCTGCAAGAGGCTCGTGAGTGAGAGCAGGGATTTCCTTTTCATCCGTTGCACCGCAGCCGTGGTCGCAATAAGCTACTTCTTTACCGGCCTTTCCGCATTCTGCTTCTTCAGCTGTTTCATACTTTGTGAAGGTGTGTATATGCGTTACCTTAAAAATGTCAGATATTTCTGTTGTGCCGTCAGCGAAGGTTACCTCGCAGAAATGATTATTACCGATTACGGGATTTTTAAGCTCTGCAGAGGTTTCACCGCCGATTGCTGTTTTATTGGCAATAGCTTTATATGCCCTAACAGTAACAACACCGCTGTTTACATAAGTATAGAATGTATAATTACCGTCTGCTTCCACTGTTAATTCGTAAGAGGTCACACCCTCCTGAGGTTCCTTCCAAACACCTTCATCGGTATCGTAATCATAAAGTCCGACAGAGCTGACGAAATCGCCTGTAATTTCAACAGTTAAGCTTTCACCTTCTTTAAGCTCAACTGTGAAGAAATCCTGTCCGTAATAATTTTCCTGATACGCAATACCTGTCCAGCCTGTTTCTTTGTCATAAGAGCTCTCGCCCCATGCATAAGAAACGGCGGCAGCATTTTCATCCGTGATTTCTGATATGTTTTCCTGAACGGTATACCACTGATAAGAAGCATCTGTATCATCACTGAGTTCTACATAAGGCTCTGCTTCTGTGGGCTCGTGAGTGATGGCATAAACATAACTTGAGCATATTGCACATACAGCACCTTCTTGTAAATAATGTCCGCAATCAACACCGCATTCAAAGCCGCACTTTTTGCAGACTTTTCCGTCAAGCTCATGCTTGCACTGAATGCTGATAACTCTGTAATTATCCGCATCGGCACTGTCATATTCGACAAAGCAATGACTGTCCGGCTGTTCACTTGCGAGAACCATATGCTCGGAGGTGTATCCGCTGACATCGGGAGTGACTGTGCACACGGGAAATTCCGCTGAGCCGTTACCTGCAACAAAAGTACCGCCGTTAATCTTTATTGAGTCAGCTGAAATTGCATTATTGTTTTCACTTTTTACAATTAACTTGCCCGCGTTAACGGTAACATCTGCGGCAACAATTCCCTCATAGTTTTTTTTGCTGTGGGCTTTCAGACTTCCGCCGTCAACAATAACTGTTTCTGCCTGAACACCTTGCTCCACAACATCAATGTAAACATCAGCACTGCCGCTTACTTTTACTGTTGAGCCTTCAAGTGCAGAGATATAAATACCCTCTTCGTCGTTGTTTACAAGCGAAACCTTTGCATTATCGGTAAAGATTACAGCCGCTTTTTCAGTATCTACAATATAGATACATTCATCTTCACAGTCTGCTGTTAATGTGCCGTTATCCTTAACGAGTATTTCAACGCTTTCGGAAGTCTCCGACACAGTGATACCTTCTGAAACTGCCTCTATATTTAATGTTCCGTTTTCGCTTACGGTAATTTTATTCGTTTTCTTACCGTCAATATCCATACCGTCACTTTCGGAATCTATGTTCAGTGTTACACTGTCTTTAATGTTTATTTCGAAGCTTACCTCATTGTCAGAATCGGCATATATTCCGTTAGAATCCGCTGCAATGTCTAATTTGCCCGTTCCGACAATATTGATAACAGTATCTTCGGATGCGTAAAAATAAAGTCCGTCAGAGGCAGCAATTTTGTTTTCGCCCTTAACTTCAATATTCAGAGAGCCGTCACAAATAATACCGAAGTCCTCACCCTCATAATTGAAGCCGTCAAGAACAAGAGTGTTTGTTTCAGAAACATAATATGCCGTTGCACCCTCATCTGCATCACCGAGAATATCTGTATAATTACTGCTGTCTAAATAAATTCCGCCGACGCAAATCTCGGGGGCACCGATCAGACCATTGCAAACATCACATACAGAGTCACCGTTTTCGTCTGTACATGCACCTGTTGCAGGAATTATATCACCGGTAACATAGTCATCACATTCTGTACAGTAAAGACCGGCTGTGTGTCCGTCAACTGCACAGGTTGCATCCTGCCCCGGCTTTTCTTCCAATGCACCGAAATGAACGGGAACGGTGTTAATTTTATCTGTTTCGTTTTCGGGCTTCATGATTGCTTCCCACTGTGCTTCAGTTCCCGTGAAGTGCACTGCTTCAAGCGCATGACAATAGGTTATTATATCGTTCTCAATTGAAATTACATTACTGCCGATTACAAGGTTTTCAAGATAACTGCAGCCATAAAACATACCGTAGGACATTTCAGTAAGCTTTTCAGGCAAAACTATATTTTTAATGTTTGAATAATCGAAAGCGTTATAGTCTATTGAATTTACATTTTTTCCGAAATTAACTGTTTCAACCGAAGAATAACTAAAACAATACTCATTAATTGTAGTAACATCGTCAGAAATGTTTATTGTTTTAAGGTTTTCAGAAAACGAAAATGAATTATTGCCTAAGATCAGAACACCTGCCGGAACGGTATAGGTTTCGTCTGCCTTTCTTACAGGATACATAATAAGCTCAGTTTTATCGGCATTGAAAAGAACACCGTCAATAAGAGTGTAGGCAGAATTTCCTTCCGCGAGCTTAAACTCGGCAAAATAGTTATTGGCATAAGCACCTATCTCATTCACAGTTGAAGGGATTGACAGAGAAACAGCATTGGACAACTCATCAAAAGATCCATGCCGAATATTAGTTATACCTTCCTCAATTACAACATCTTTAATGCTGCTTTCATAAGCCAGCCAGGGAGCATTAAGATATTCTACATCGTACTTACCTGTACCGCTGATAGTAAGAGTTCCCTGTGAATCAAGTGACCAGATTGCATCGTTAATGTTTTCTTCACCGCAGACACCTGCATAATATCCGTTCTCGGCATTACCGCAGGTTTTGCAATAATGGTTAGTATAGCTATGGCTGCATATAAAACCGCAAGCGGTACATTCACTGTCACTGTTCATAGTATGTGCAAAATCGACACCGCATTCAAGTTCGCATATTGAGCAGATGCTGTCGCTGAAGCTGTGATTGCAAGTAACATAAAAAATACCATCCGGTACATAAGCATTGCAATCAGATGCCTCTAAAACAGTCACACCGCCTATAACGATGCTGAAGCTGCATTCTTCGGCAAAAGAACTCTTGGTCCATCTGAAAGCATAAACATTTTCGTCGGATATAGCTGCCTCATAGGTAGCAGTTGAGCCTTCGTCTAATGTCACATCTGCAATTTTTGTGAATTCACCGCCGGAAACAGTGCCGACCTGAATTGCATTGCCGTTCCAGCCGTCACCGTAGCTGTCTGTCATATTGATTACAAGACTGACATCTGCCGCAAGGGCAAAGGGTACGGTCATCACAAGCATTAAGCTTGCGAGAAGAATTGATAAAAATTTTTTCATTATGTTTTCTCCTTCCGGAAAATTATTTAAGTGCGGAGTGCTGAACGAAGGATAAAAACTGCGTCAGCTTCTGTTTTACTATTTACTGATTTTTAACTCAGCTTTCAGTTTTGTTTTTTGCACTTTGTTAAAATTATATCATTGATTTTATTCCCTGCATATAGCCGGAAAAAGCGTTTTTGGTACATATTTTTTTCGCTGTACCTGTACTTTTTTGCCCGAAAAAGTACAGGATTTTTTTTGCATTAATTTCTTTCAGGTCTTAAAAATCCCCTGTCTTTCCTGTGCTGACGGTACTTTCCGGAATTTGTAATATATTGTTCGCCCTGCGAAAATAAAACATTCGCAGAGCGAAATATACTTCACGCCGATTTAATCCCTTGCTGATAAAAATAAGTATTAGCTTACCTCAGAGGATTTTGTAATCCTTTTTTGTTTCTGTCAGCTTTGAATAGTCTCTTGTTCTGAAGCCTCCGCGGTTCTCCGTTCACATTTACAGATGCCGAAAAGCTCCTGTGAAGGCTCAAAATGCTTACAATCCATACAGCTGTCACCCTTTTTACTGCCGATATAATACTCACATATATCCTGCATTGCCGTTACAAAGGGGTATCCTTCTGATGTATAAACCGGCTCTTTGATAAAATCCGGATAAATAGGAATGGGCTCATTATCACCGGCATTTCGTTCAAAATCTTCATAATAGCCGTAGAACAGTCTGAAGGTTCTGCCATAAAGAGTCACATCCTTATAAACATCGCCTTCTTTAGGTGAGGCACGCTGTGATGCCTTAGTAAAAAAGCCGCTGAACATATAAACATAGCCTCCTTTCATCATCGTTTTTATAATTCTATCATTGATTTCTCTTCCTGCATATAGCCGGAAAAAGCGATTTTGGTACATATTTTTTTCGCCGCACCTGTACCATTTTGCAAAAAAAAGTACAGAATATTCTGCTTACCCGGAAGCATTTTTTTATTCACAAAAGCCCGGGATATCATATTTTATGGGGCAGACGGTACTTTCAGAAAGCCAATCTTATATATTTCGCTTTGCGAAAACAAACCTTTCGCAGAGCGAAATATCTTTCTTTCCGATTTCAGCCCTTCCGAAAAAAAATAAAAGCCTCAGGCACAGCCCAAGACTTTTGTGAACGCGGTAAAAATTTATAAGAAAGCGGCAAATTCTTCTCTTTGCATACCGGTTTTATTAATAATACTTGTAATACTTTGCTTAACTGCAGAAACAGACATATTAAGCCGTTTTGCAATTTCGTCATTTCTGAAGCCGAAGGAGGCAAGCTTTGCAACCTCACGCTGCTTCGGTGAAAGAGTAGTAATCAGATTTTTACCTCTTACCATACCGCTGAGCTTATTCCAGCCCGCACTGTAAGCCTTGCTGAGCTGACCGACGATTCTGACTGCGGCTTCATCCTGTAAGGAAATCCTCTTCTCAAGAATCCCGTCAAAAACACGGCAGTACTCCGCAAGCACGCCGTAAAGCCTGTCGGGCAAGGCAAGGGAAACCGCGCGGTCAATATGATAAAACATCTGCTGTGTGTTTCCGATAACGTGATAAACGGCAGCGCAGGTAAGACGAAGATAAATTTCACATATAAGCGAATTATCAGCCTTTGCCTGAGAAATCATCGGTTCAACAGCAAAAGGAACCATTGTCATAAGCGAAAGTCCCTGTGCGCCCCGGAATTCACTTTCCTTGGTTGCAACCGCAAAGCCTATGGCATACAGATATTTGGCATAAAAAACCTTTACAGCAGGAAGTGCATCCGGATGCAGAGGCTCAAATCTGCCCATTCTGAACCAATCGGGGAAAAGAGTTATATCATAAAGCATACTGTCAACTGCAGTGAGTGACAACGCAATAATATCTCTTTCCTCGTCTGTTTTTGCGGGAGCCTCTGAAATATGAATCTTAGCCTGCCGCCACATATCAAGGTCGCCCTTCCATATAGCACAAAGGGCAAGTGTCATACCTGCGGCAATAACCGCATACAGTCCGGAATGCTTCTGAAGAAGATATTTAGAACTGTCATAAACTCTGTCAATCTCACCTCTTGAATAGGCAATAGCTGTTTCAATCAGTATTTTTGCCTCGTGATTACCGCTGACCTTTCTTATGCATTCATCAGCCGTACCGGGTATGCTGTAAAGGTCTGTCATATGCAAAAAAGGGGTTTTTCTCGGCAAGGGCAGATTTATATTAATACGGTCTTCCGTCGTCTCACGTCCTGCCTTTGTTCTGCCGTCAGGAGGCTTCTTTGTGTTCTTAGGCACCATCCATTCTCTGCCGAAGCGCTCTGCACCCTCAATTTTACCCTTTGCACACATTAACTGCACCGAACGGGGTGTAACGCCCCATTTCTTTGCAAGCTCATCAATTCTTATATATCCTTCAAAAAGCTCCATACACTGCTCCTCAATATATTTCGTCCTGCGAAGGATATTATATATCTTTCCGGATAAAATTGCAAGCACCGGAAAAGAAAAAACAACTCGCCTGAAATCCGGTTAAAAGCTACGGAAAATATATCATTTTATATCTGCATATATAGTCGGCACGGCAAAGCCTTGCTTTCATTTGCTTCTGATATTTCTTTAGCCGTCTTTGCTGAGAACCAACAGCTCTGCAATCACTTTATCAAGAAGAGGTATATATTCGGGAGATATTCTGTTTATTGCCTCCAGACGCTTTTTATCACCGCTTCTTTCTTTTCCGAAAAGAATATAGTCAGAGGAAAGCCCCAGAACATTACATACTTTTATCAGCATTTTCACGGAAATTCCCGTTCTGCCTCTTTCAAGCTCTGCAAGATACGATACACTTACATCCAGCTTTTCCGCAAATTCTTCTCTTGTGTAGCCCCTTTCTTCTCGGGCACGTCTTATACGTATGTGCAATACTATCACCTCTACATATAGTATTACTGATAGCGATTTAAAATAACATCAACCAATACTATATAAAAAACATCTTGATTTCATTGATGTTATGTGATATATTTACTCTGCAAAAGCAAAATATTTTTGTTCAGGAGAAAGGAATTCAATTATGAAAAAATTTATTGTTATTGCAGTTCTGGTTATTGTTTTAGGCGGTGCGGCATTTTTGTTTATTGGCGGCAATTCAGATAAGCCTGCCGAAATGCAGAAAGCCTCCTTCGGTACGGCAGCGCAGGTCTCTGACTTTGAAATTGTAGCTGATGCAAATATCGTCACAGCAAAGCAGCTCAACGGAGATGAGGATCAGTTCGACGAATTTTTAACTACCGATATGACAAACTACGGCGACACAACACTTTGTGATATCACAATTGTTACTACAGAAGGAAATACTGCCTTTGTTGTTTCATACACAATGAAAAATACTGCACAGCAGGCTGAAACCTTCGACGAAAAAATTTATCTTAACTATAACAACGGCTATGAGTATGAAGTAAGTGAAAGCTACTATTCCTTAGGTGGAATCGATAACTGGCACAAATTCACAAGCGTAACAGTTAATCCTCTGTCAACCTTATACTGCAAAGCATATTTCACTGTTCCTGATGAAGTGGTAAACAACACCTCAGCTCCTCTTACATTTGTAATCGGAAACCGGGAATATACAATAAGATAAACTGTTTAATTAAGTTCAATCAACAAAACCGCCTCCCGGAGCATTCCGGAAAGCGGTTTTTTCATTGCTTACTTATCTGTTATTTTATAAAGGAAAAAACAGAAGCTATTTTGTGGAGAGCTGTGAGGAACTGATCAATTACCTTATAGAACATGTATTCGAATGTGCTGAGAGCACCGTCGCATTCGGGAATCTTTGAGCCTTCTGCAAGTGCAAAATCATACATACGGAGAGCTTCATACTCATAGGTTGAAAGATCATTTTCATCAAGTGTGATAAGACCTACACCTCTGTTGATATCATTTGAATAGGAATTGCAGCCTACTGTGGGAACTGTTGTGATATCAATACCTTCATAGGTTGTGGTGAAATCGTTTACGTGGTCGTGGCCGTAGAATGTACCCATAACGTCGCCTGTTTCAATCCATGCATCCATCTGACCGCCGTTGATGTGAGAAGGACAGGGCGGCTCGAAAATGAAACCTGTGTATGCACCGAAGTTAGGAACGGGAAGATAATTTGTATCATTATAATAAAACTCATCAATACTGAAGGGAATCTTCATCATACCTACAGCATCATAAACCTCGGGAACGATAATGTGCTGGAAGCTTAATGCAGGAACAACCTCACCGCCGTTAAGAGCCTTGAGAGTGTTTGCTGTATCCTTATACCAGTTTATCTGATCTTCTCTTACATAGTCATATCCGCCGGCTTCTGCTGTGGATGTGCCTGAATCAATAAACCAGAGATTGAATGCGATATCAAGACCCTTGGAAGAAAGAATGGGGAGATTGTGATTTCCGCAGCCGTAAAGAGAGGGAACTGCATCATATGCAAGACATCCGGAATACTTCTGATATTCTCTGAGAAGAACTTCATTGGTAACACCCTGCTCCTGGTCGTGGTTACCGAAAACAAGTGTGAAGGGAATGTCTCTTTCAACACAGGGAGCAACAATGGCTTCAATTGCCTTTGCCTGGTTTTCATAACCGCCTGCAACAGTGTTATCACCCATATAGATAACAAGGTCGGGGTTGTGGGCATCAAGTGCTTCTCTCATAAGCTGAGCTGTTGTTTCTTCAAGAGTTTCATCATCCTGGCTGTCGGCAAACATCATAATCTTAAATTTACCGTCTTCATTGAATCTGAGAACTGTGTTGCCGAAAATGTCAGCAGCAAAAGCAGAAACCATAAATGAAGCTGCCATCATTACTGCAAGAGCAACAGCTAATACTTTTTTCATTAATTTCATAACAAAAAAAACACCTTTCTTATAGATTTATGGATGTATAATAGCACAAAAAATAATGTTTTTCAAGAAAAAAAATAAAAACCTTACAAAACAGTAAATATTGTGCAAAATGGTTTGTAAACAGTTTTTAAACAATTTGTAAACTACCTACAATATGTTGTTTTATTGTCGGGAATAAAATAATCCTGACAGTTTATGTGTGTTGACAGTACATATCTTTTTGGATAGAATAGGGGTGCTTTACAACAAAAAAATGTAACAATTACGGAGGAAGACGAAAATGGTTAAATTACCCCCATTCACAATGGATGAGATTTTACCCGATTACGGTAATATGAATCTCTATGAGTTTCTTCTTGCCTGCATAGCTCCTCATAAAGAAGATTATCCTATGTTCCAGTTCAAGCTCACCAATCATATGAGAAGCGAATTCTTTGAAGATGTGGAAGCAATGGCTGTATACTTTAAAGAAGAGCTCGGTATGAAGGCCGGTGACGCTTATTCTCTTTTTATTCCTAATTCAATTGAAGAGGTTGTATTCCTCTATGCTCTTAATAAAATAGGCTGTATTGCAAACCTTATTCATCCCCTTTTCCCGCCCGAGGCAATGAAAAACTCCGTAACATATACAAAGTCCAAGGGTGTGCTTCTTTATGAAATGTTCCTTCATCAGCACGCAGGCGTGCTTAAGGAAATGGAAGGCATTGACATTATCATAACAAGCCCTGTTTTATATGCGGCTCCCGTTGAAAAGAAATACTACATCCGTCCCGATGAAAAGTTTATGGCTATTGCAGCAGCTCACGGCCTTAACGTAAAATTCTACGGCGACATTCTTAAGAAATATAAGGGTCAGAAGACAGAAGGTCTTTACAGAAGCGGTGATATGACTGCTGTTTACATGAACGGCGGCGGAACCACAGGTGTAAGCAGATACATAATGCTTTCTTCAACAGCTCTCAATGCTGTTACAAAGAACGCTCTCGGTGCTGCAACTCCTTCAGATCACAAGGCTGGCTACTATTGTAAGATCCTTGCTCTTCCCTTCTTCCATGCATACGGACTTTGCGGCGGCCTTCTTACAACTCTTGTATCAGGCTGGCAGGCAGTTCCCATGGCAAGATTTGAAGCTGATGAATACATCTCTTATCTCAAGGCAAACAAATGCTATGAGATTATCGGTGTTCCCAATATGTACCGTAAGCTTCTCGACCATCCCGATTTTGAAGGCGAGCATCTTTCACATCTTCGCTATGCATTCGCAGGCGGCGACTATGTTCCCGTTGATTTCCTCAAGAGATTCAATGATATAATGGAAAGATGGGGTGCAGAAGCAACTCTTATGCCCGGCTACGGTCTTACAGAGTGCGGTGCTGTTGACTGTATCAATATGCCCTGGCTCACAAAGCCCGGAACAATCGGAAAATATCTCAAAACCATGCAGTGCAAGATTTTTGATGAAGAACAAAATGAGCTTCCTCTCGGCACTGTAGGTGAAATCGCATTTTCGGGCAATACCCTCATGAAGGGTTATCTTATGCCCGACGGCAGACTCGGTGAAGGTCTTTACACCGACAAAAACGGCAAGCAGTGGGTTCTCACAGGCGACCTCGGAAAAATGGACGAGGACGGATATATCACATTTGCAGCAAGAAAGAAGAGAGTTATCATAATTTCCGGCTACAATGTATTCCCCGCAGACATTGAAAACCTTCTTGAGCCCCTCCCCTTCCTCACAGAATGCTGTGCAGTTCAGGGCTACGACGAAGACAAGAAGCCTATCGTTCGTCTTTACATCGTTCTTTCTCCCGAAGCAGATGCTTCCAAGCTTGATGAATACAAGAAGACAATCACGGATATGTGCGCAACTCTCAGCTCATTCTCAATTCCCAGAGATATAAGAGTAATTGATGCACTTCCCAGAACAAGACTTGAAAAGGTCGACTTCTTAAAGCTCACAGAGCAGAGAACAGAGGATTCCAAAACCTGATAAAGGCTTATCAGAGACAAAACAATAATAAAATGACACTTTTGCAGCTTCTGTATAAAGTGTCATTTTTGCTTTTATACTACCTTCAATTGACAAAATTCACACAGCCGGCACATCCGTCAGCGACATATTTATAAAAAATATCTATTGCAAACAGAATATAAATTTAATATAATATAATACCGTAAAATCAATATAAATTTTGTGGGGTGCTTTTATGCTTAAAGTAGTAAAGTTCGGCGGCTCTTCCCTCGCCGATGCAAACCAGTTCAGAAAAGTAGCTGAAATCATCAAAAGCGATGCAAACAGAAGATATGTTGTTGCCTCTGCTCCCGGAAAAAGAGACACACACGACGTTAAGGTCACCGACCTTCTTCTTCAGTGCTTCAGACTTGTAAGAGACAAGAAGAGCATTGACGAAACATTTAACAAGGTCACAGAAAGATATAACGGCATTATAAAGGATCTCGGAATAAACTTCTCCCTTGAAGAAGACCTTAAGGGCATCAAGGTTGCTATTCTCCACCATGCAAGCCAGGACTATATTGCAAGCCGCGGAGAATATCTTAACTCAAAGATTCTTGCAAACTTCCTCGGATTTGAATTCATAGATGCCGAAGAGGGTATTTTCTTTGACGAAAAGGGCATTCTCGATCTTGATAAGACCGACAAGGAGCTCAGCCGTCTTCTCTCCTATCACGAATATGCAGTTATTCCCGGCTTCTACGGTGCAACTCCCAGCGGAATGATAAAAACCTTCTCCAGAGGCGGTTCTGATATCACAGGTTCAATTGTTGCACGTGCAGCAAATGCAGATATCTATGAAAACTGGACTGACGTTTCAGGTATGCTTATGGCTGACCCCAGATGCATTGAAAATCCCCAACCCATTCCCGAGATCACCTACAGAGAGCTCAGAGAGCTTTCATATATGGGTGCTACTGTTCTCCATGAAGAAGCAGTATTTCCCGTAAGAAAAGCAAGAATTCCGATAAACATCAAAAACACCAACAGACCTGAAGATCCCGGCACGATGATAGTGCATAAGGCTTCAAGCAACAATGTAAAAACCGTTATCACCGGCATTGCAGGTAAAAAAGGAATCACGGCAATCCACGTTGAAAAGGATATGATGAACTCAGAGCTCGGCTTCGGCAGAAAGGTTCTTGAGGTTCTTGAAAATCACGGTGTTTCCTTCGAGCATCTCCCCTCCGGTATTGATACTATGAGCGTGCTTGTTTCCAATGATTCCTTAGGCTCACACAAGGGCTCAATCACAGCTGATATCGTTAAGAAGGTAAATCCCGATTCAATCACACTTGTTGAAGGTCTTTGCCTTGTTGCTGTTGTCGGAAGAGGTATGGTAAATACAGAGGGCACTGCAGCAAGAATATTCACTGCTCTTGCAAACGCACAGGTCAACATAAGAATGATCGACCAGGGCTCAAGTGAAATCAACATCATAATAGCAGTTGATGAAAAGGATTACCAGAAAACTCTTCAGGCTATCTATGATGAATTTGTAAAATAAGGTAAGAATATGAATACCGAAGTAAGAATCAAAAAGCTTTCTCCCGATGCCGTTGTGCCCACCTATGGCTCCCCCTTCAGTGCAGGTGCAGATCTTTATGCCTGTGAAAAAGAGCCTGTCACAATAGAGCCCGGAAAAACCGTTCTTATTCACACGGGGCTCTCCTTTGAAATTCCCGAGGGCTTTGCAGGTCTTATATATGCAAGAAGTGGTCTTGCAACAAAAAAAGGACTTGCCCCCGCAAATAAAGTGGGCGTAATTGATGCAGACTACCGCGGAGAGGTTATGGTTTCTCTGTTCAACCAGTCAGGCATCCCACAGACGGTTGAGCCCGGAGAAAGGCTCGCACAAATGATAATAACCCCCTTCCTCAAGGCAGATTTCACAGTAAGCGATGAGCTCAGTGACACCCTGAGAGGTCAGGGAGGATTCGGTTCCACCGGAACAAAATAATCCGATAATTTTTCACCCCCGAAGCTTCTTTCGGGGGTGAACAACAGTTTAAGACAAAAAACAAAGAGAAACAGGTGATTTTCATATGTCAGAGTCACTGATAAAAAACAAAAACAGTACAACAGTCAGAATACTTAGTATTGTATGTCCGCTCATATATTTTGCAAGCTATATGACACGGAAAAATTATTCAATCGTTATGGCGGATATTATTATCAGCGAAGGAATAAGCAATGCGGACGCATCTCTTGCTGCAACTCTTTCTCTTATATCCTACGGTGCGGGGCAGATCATAAGCGGTATATTAGGCGATAAATTCAAGCCGCAGAATATTATCACCTGCGGCCTTGCACTCACAACAGTAATGAATCTTCTTATGCCTCTTTCGGGAGATTTTACTCTCAGAAGCATTATATGGTTCATAAACGGCTTTGCACAGTCTATGCTCTGGCCGCCTCTTGTACGCATTATGGCAGCCACAATGGATCACGGCACCTATAATAAGGTATGCACAAATGTAAACGTGGCAGGAATATCGGGCACTATCCTTTTATACATAACCGCGTCAGCTCTCTGGATTAAATATTTCAATTGGAAATATGTATTTTTCTCCTCCGCAGCAGTAAGTGCCGTAATTGCCGTTATATGGGTATCGGCATTCAAAAAAGCCGTAAAGGGACAGCATCTTTTCGAAAAAGACAAAAAGAATGACGAAAAAGCAGAGGCATCAAACACACTCAGTGTAAAAAAGCTTCTTCTCTCAGGCTTTCTCTTCATCGCTGTTGCCATAATAGCTCAGGGAGCCCTGCGCGACGGCATTACAGACTGGGTACCCACATTCATTATAAACACTTTTTCCCTTGAAAGCTCAAGTGCAATATTAAAATCCGTTCTCATCCCCGTTTTCGGTGTTATCAGCGTGAAGCTTGTGGGCATTGTCAACGGAAAATTTGTAAAGGATGAGGTTAAGGCAGGCACAATAACCTTTGCAGTCGGCACCGTAGGCTGTATCATCCTTATGCTTATATATCAGAACAATCAGTATGTAACACTGGTGCTTGCTTCCGTAATAACAGGCTTTATGCACGCCGTAAACTATTTTCTTATATGCATAGTACCTGCAAGATTTGAAAAATACAATGCGGTTTCCACAATGTCGGGAATTATAAACTCACTTACTTATGTCGGCTCTGCTGCCGCAACCTACGGCTTTGGCGCAATAAGTGACAGCTTCGGCTGGAATACCGTACTTATCGCCTGGGTTATAGTTGCCCTTACAGGTACTATCTGCTGTTTTGCCGCAATAAAGCCATGGAAAAAATTTGTAAGCTGATGAAAGAGTATTTTATCAATTACCCTAATCTCCCCGAAGGAAGGGTTACCCTTGCCGCCGCGGGAGATTATCCTGAAATAACAGCTGCCCTCGCAGAAGAGGGAATAAGAACACTTTCCTTTTCAAGCGATATCCTCCCCGATGAGGTTAAAAGGCACTCAGATATGCTTTTGTGCCATGCGGGTTCGCACCGAATTTTTGCCGTTCCCGGGATAAATACCTCGGAACTGAAAAAAACAGGCTTTTCGGTTTACCTTTCCGATGATATTAAAGCTGAATACCCTCTTGATGTCAAGCTCAATGTAGCTGTGGGCAAGGGCTTTTATATCTGCAATCCGAAAACTGCCGACTGCTATCTTACGGATGAACTGCTTCTCAGCGGATTCACGGCCTTTCATACAAATCAGGGCTATTCAAAATGCTCTGTCTGCTTTGTAACGGACAATGCTGTTATCACCGAAGATCCGTCAATTTACCAATCCCTTCAGCGAAGCTCCTTAGACATACTTCTTATTTCTCAGGGGGATATATACCTTTCAGAAAAGCATTCGGGCTTTTTCGGCGGAAGCACGGGAAAAATAAGCAAAGATACTCTTGCAGTCACGGGAGAATTGAAGTATCATAAAGATGAAAACAGAATCAGATGCTTCTGCGAAAAGCATGAAGTAAAAATAAAAGAACTCAGAAAAGGCAGAATTATCGATATCGGCTCTATTCTGCCCCTTCTGGAAATGAGGTAAATATGTATTCTCTCGGCTTTGATATAGGCGGTACAAAATGTGCAGTAATTTTAGGCAAGGGCGAAATGCCCGAAAATCACAATGAGCTTATTATTGACAAAGAGGCATTCCCCACTGATGTCAAAAGAGGTTGGAGGCTGATTATTGAAGAAATGCTCGCCTCAGCCGACAGAATACTGGCACGCAACGGCATACAATCCCCTGCAAAGGAGCTTACAGGTATAGGAATCAGCTGCGGAGGCCCTCTTGACAGCAGAAAAGGAACAATAAACTGCCCTCCTAATCTCCCCGATTGGGATAATGTGCCCATATGCGATATATTCGCCTCTCATTTCGGCATACGCCCCGTTCTGCAGAATGATGCAAATGCCTGTGCCGTAGCAGAATGGAAATTCGGAGCCGGAAAAGGAACACAGAATATGATATTCCTCACCTTCGGCACAGGGATGGGTGCAGGACTTATTCTTGACGGAAAGCTCTATTCAGGAACAAATGACATGGCAGGTGAAGTCGGTCATATAAGACTTGAAGCTGACGGTCCCGAAGGCTACGGTAAAAAAGGCTCCTTTGAAGGCTTCTGTTCCGGCGGAGGAATTGCCCGTCTCGGTCATATTATGCTTGCAAAAGCAAAAGAAACAGGCGAAAACAGCGTTCTTTTCAATGAAGAAGAAATATCGGCAAAAACTATTGCAATTGCTGCAAAAAAAGGCGATAAAATTGCAAAAGAAATATATAATGCCTGTGCAAAAAAGCTCGGTCTGGGGCTCAGCATCCTCATTGATATTCTCAATCCCGAAGCTATAGTAATAGGAAGCATATACTCAAGAGATAAAGAGCTTTTTGACGATATATTAAATGATGTTATAAAAAAAGAAGCTCTCAGCTACGGTGCGGGGGTGTGTAAGATACTGCCGGCAGAGCTAGGCAACAGCATAGGTGATTATGCGGCTCTGGGACTTGCATTCTGAGGAGGAAGAAAAAATGAACACACCGGAAAAAATTCTTGAAAAATTATATATTGACTATCCCGAACTTTCCGTAAATAAAGAAGAAATCCTGAGGGCATTCTGTCTTTTGAAGACCTGTGCAGCAAATGATGCATTCATATATTGCTGCGGAAACGGCGGCTCTGCTGCCGACAGCGAGCATATCACAGGCGAGCTTATGAAAGGCTTTATTCTCAAAAGACCCCTTCCCGAAAAGGAAAAAATGCAGTTTGACTCCGTTGAAGGCGGCAGAGAAATTGCAAACAGACTTCAGAAGGGCATAAGATGTATTTCCCTTGTAAGTCAGACAGGTCTTATTTCGGCATTTGCAAATGATATTGACCCCTCTCTCGTATTTGCTCAGCAGGTCTATGCCTATGCAAAAAGCGAGCACGATGTTCTTATTGCTCTTTCCACTTCAGGCAATTCACTCAACGTGGTAAATGCAGTAAAGGCAGCAAAGGCAGCGGGAATAAAATCAATCGGCATCACAGGTGAAAAGGACAGCCTTATGTCTGCTTTCTGTGACGTAACAATAAAGCTTCCCACAGCAATCACCTATGAGATTCAGGAATTCACTCTTCCCGTATATCACGCCTTATGCGCCGCGGCAGAAGCTGAATTTTTCAGTGAATAAATAAGCTTTCTGTTTAACGGAAAAATCGAAATAAAAAAGCAGCTTCAGTTTTTTGCTGAAGCCGCTTTTTTCTAATTCACCGTTATACCGGTTTTGCGGGCTCTCATTTCAGGTATTTTTTCAAGCCCCACAGATATTCTGAGCACTGCTCTTGCATCAGAAGCGGTTATTCTTCCGTCATAATCCGCATCTATCGCTTCACGGTAATAATCACTGTCATTGCTGCTAAGACCTACAGAATACCTTAATATACGCCTTGCATCCGCTGCCGTCAGTCTGCCGTCGGAATCTGCATCCCCCGGCAAAAATTCCGGCCCCGGCAAAAATTCCGGGAGCAAGCCGCCGGCCAAATAGTCATATCGAATGTCAAGAACATATTCTGCATTTTCAAAATATTCTTTTGCATTCAAAAGATTATCTTTACTTTTGTTTTTGATTTCAACAAGAAGCATGGGAGTGTAAGAATCTTCATAGTCATCGGGATTTGTAAGCTCTCTTACACTTTCTATACTATCGCAGTCAATGCCTCTGATTATTTCTTCAACATCACAGCTTTCTTCAATAATAACAAGTAAATAGCTTAATGAAATATCTTCCGGCAGGGTTTCAGCGGCAGCACTTATGTACACAGCAAAAGCCGTGAGAACTGCAAAAATAACGGACTTGAATGCTTTTTTTGTGTTTTTCATGTTTTATTCCTCCTTTATCCGGAGATTTCAAATCTCCTTTCATCTATAAAGACGGAAAAAACAAAAAAATATTCATATCAGAACAAAAAAAATTTCCGGATTTCCTTTTTACGGGAAATCCGGAATTATTTTTAATACTCAACAGGGAATGCGTGAATAAGTCCTACGGAATGTCTTAATACAAGACGGGCATCGCCAGCTGAAAGACGTGAGTCACCGTCAACATCACTTACGATTCTGCCTGTTTTTGAGGGAATTTCCAATTCAACAGAATATCTGAGAACAAGACGTGCGTCAGCTGCTGTTATTTGTCCGTCAAGATTTGCATCACCGTATTTTGAGCCGGGCATTTCATTGCCGGGCTTGAGATAAGGCACGATCTTATCGGTATACATTGAGTATGAAAGGAACTGAGTATAGTTTGAATCATCCCATACTGTTCTCTGTTCATAGCTGAAAAGAAGCCATATGAGGAAATCGGAAACATTTCCCTTTGTGAAGCTGCCGTGAGGCAGGCTCTTTATAAACCATGTATTTTCGGGCAATGCACAGTAAGCCGCATTTATATCCTTATCGGGAGCAACATGCTGATGATTGCCGATGCAGACCTCGTGTCTGCCCTCGCCGCTGCTGTCATCTGCAGTAACAGCACCTGCAGAGGTATATTTTACGGATTCAATACCGTCGGAAACATCGTCAAGGCTTGCGGTTACGGGAACGATCTGATAGCCGTAGTTTGAAACAACGCTGATTTTTATACCGTTATTCTGTGCAACCTTCAATGTAACGGGAGTGTTGAGAGAAACTGCTCTGTAAGTGATAATCTTTTTATTAAGCTCATAATTGATGAATTCATCCTCGAACATAAATTCAACAGCATCATCAAAATAAACCTCGGGGACAAGTGCCCAGAGACCGGGCATATTTCTGAGATACTCTCTGAGGAATGCATCGTATATAACATCGTCGCAATTAAGAGCGAATGTATTATAGAACTTACCTAAATCCTTATGTCCGTCCTGACCTTCAAAAATGGTGGTTAAAAGAAGGGTGAAAAGCTTTCCGAAAAGCTTCTGAAGGTCGCCGTTGCCCAGAAGATTTTCAAACACACCGCTTACTATTCCCGTTACGTCGTCATTTATGAAATTCATAAAAGCTTCGCCTCTGTGCGCACCGCTTATGGAGTTGACAGCACCTGCAAGAGAACCGTCGTCCTCATAGGTTCTTGCAATTCTGCCTCTCATAAAGTCGCCTATTACGGAATTACCGTAAAGAGGGCTGTTATAAAACACAACAGAATCAATATTTTCAAGTGCGTGATCCTGGAAATAATACATATATGTATTTGCAACAAGTCCGCCGTAGCCTGATGCCATAATTGACACCTTGTTTTTACCTGTTACAGATTCCACGTGGTCAATAAATCCGCAGAGTTCTTCGGCAGCTACGGTAGGATCAAGTCTCCAGTCATAGCCGAAGAAGAATATTTCATCACTGTTTACACGCTTATTGGCAGCCTTTTCAAAAGCCTGAAGATTTTCGTTGCCTGTATAAACCTCATCATTGACAAGCTCTGAAAGGGGCACCATATACTTCCATGCGCCCACATCATTGAGAGATGTACCGTCGGGAGCACAGAGAATAGGATCAAGGATTGACTTTATGCTGTTTGTAATCATTGTAAGAGCAGCATCCTTGCCTGCAATATCAGAAAGCACAACACCTGCTACAATTGAAGCAACATCTCCCGTAAAGTCGGAAGAATTTGAATCAAATACAACAGAGGAATTGATTTTATTGGGATTTGCATAAAGTGCATTGTCTGACATTTCACCGATGTAAATTACCGGTGCAGCATCTACGGTTACGGCACCGACACTCAGAGGCACGGCACATACCGTGATAATGCTGAGAATAACCGCAATGATTCTTTTGATAAAATTGTTTTTCATGGAGAACCTCCCTGATTGTAAAAAGACATTTTCAGAATAATTATACATAAAAGCATATAACAATTCAAGTATAATTTTTATTTGGCTTAATTTTACATTTATAATTACAATAATTTAACATAATATAAACATTTATCCATAAATAATACATAAATTCTATCTTTTTTTCGGTAAAAATACCATATTTTAATTATAAAAATGTGTTGCTTAAATTTATGCGATGTTGTATAATTTGTATATGTGGGTTTATGCCCATAACCAATTCGGACATTTATGTCTTACCGGAGGTACAGAATATGAAAAAAAGAATTCTGTCAATTTTAATGGCAGTATTGCTCATCCTCTCCGTTGTTCCCGTAAATCTTGCTTTTGCTGCAAAAGCAGGCGACGTGAACAACGACGGAAAAATCACAGCTGCCGATGCGCGTACCGCGCTCAGAGCATCTGTTAAGCTTGAAAATCTCGATGAAGCACAGACAAAGGCTGCAGATGTAGACGGCAAAGCCGGTGTTACCGCAGCTGACGCAAGACTTATTCTCCGTGCTTCTGTAGGTCTTGAAAACTTACACACTCATGCCTACGACAAAAAGGTAACAAAGCCTACATGCACAGAAAAGGGCTTTACAACATACACCTGTGAATGCGGTGATAAATATGATGCAGATTATGTTGATGCAACAGGTCACAAATTTGTCAACGGCATCTGCTCAGTCTGCTCCTTTGCAGATATCCTTCATAAAGGTACATTAGGAAACAATGTTGAATGGACATTGGATGCTGCAGGTACTCTTAAAGTTTTCGGTGAAGGAAAAGCTCCTGATTACAAATCAGAAAATGCTCCCTGGAAAGAATACAGTGATATAATCAAGGAAGTAATTATTTCTACTCCCACTGAAAACCACCTTTACACAGTTTATATCACAGAACCTACATGTACTAATAAAGGTACGAAAAAGTACGTTTGTGAATGCGGCGATTCTTATGTTGAAGCAATCCCCGCAAAGGGTCACGGTGCAGAAATTGAAATTCCTGCTATTGAAGCCACCTGCACCCAAACAGGTTATACATCAGGTAAAAAATGTTCAGTCTGCGGTGCTGTAACAAAGGCTCAGACAGAAACTCCCGTAAAAGCTCATACAGAGGTTGAAATTCCCGCTGTCAAGGCTACCTGCACAAAAACAGGTCTCACAGCAGGTAAGAAGTGCTCCGTATGCGGAAAAATCACAAAGGCTCAGACTGAAACTCCCCTTGCTGCCCATACAGAAGTTGAGATTCCCGCTGTCAAGGCTACCTGCACAAAAACAGGTCTTTCTGAAGGTAAGAAGTGCTCCGTCTGCGGAAAAATAACAAAGGCCCAGACAGAAACTCCCCTTGCTGCTCACACTGAGGTTGAAATTCCCGCTGTTAAGGCTACCTGTACAAAAACAGGTCTTTCTGAAGGTAAGAAGTGCTCTGTCTGCGGAAAAATAACAAAGGCTCAGACTGAAACTCCAGTAATTGCCCATACAGAGGTTGAAATTCCCGCTGTCAAGGCTACCTGCACAAAAGAAGGTCTCACAGCCGGTAAGAAATGCTCCGTCTGCGGCAAGGTCACAAAAGCTCAGGAAAAAACTTCCTTAGCAGCACACACTGAAGTTACAATTCCCGCTGTCAAGGCTACCTGTACAGAAGCAGGTCTTACTGAGGGTAAGAAATGCTCCGTCTGCGGCAAAATAACAAAAGCTCAGACTGAAACTCCTTTAGCTGCTCATACAGAGGTAGATATTGACGCTGTTGAAGCAACCTGCACTGAAACAGGTCTCACAGCCGGTAAAAAGTGCTCCGTCTGCGGCACAGTTACAGTGGCACAGGAAAAAACTCCCGTAATTGCTCATACAGAAGAGCCAATTCTCGCTGTCGAAGCTACCTGCACAACAGAAGGTCTCACAGCAGGTAAGAAGTGTTCCGTTTGCGGCACAGTTACAGTAGCTCAGGTAAAAACTCCCGTAAAGGCTCATACAGAAGAGATAATTCCCGCAGTTGAAGCTACCTGCAGCACCACAGGTCTTACAGCAGGTAAAAAATGCTCCGCTTGCGGCACTGTTACAGTAGCTCAGGAAATTATTCCCGTAAACAACATCCATCTCAGCAGCTCTCTTGATGAATCAACTGCAATAGCTCCCACTTGCGTAAAAGACGGTAAAGAAGCCGACAAGGTATGCGATGCCTGCGGTGCTGTTACAGAAGCGGGTGCCGTTATTGAAAGTGCCGGCACAGAGCACAAGCTTGAGTTAACAACAGTTCCCGCTTCCTGCACACAGGACGGCTACACTGTTATGAAATGTACAAACGAAGGCTGCGAATACTTTGACGCTGATACATATGTACCGGGCGAGCCTGCCACAGACCACAGCTGGGGAACCCCCACACCCGTAGAAGCAACCTGTACCGAACAGGGCTACACACTTAAGGTCTGCGCAAAATGTGAAGCTCAGGAAAAATCTGATTATACCGACGCTAAGGGTCACGACTACACATGGACAACCACAAGACCTGCAACCTGTAAAGAAACAGGCGAAGAAAACGGTGTTTGTAAGGTTTGCGGTGACGAAACCACCAGAACAATCGGACTTAAAGCATGTACCCCTGCCGACGAAACAGTTCCGGTTTACGGAAGTGGCGATACATATTGTAAAACTGTTCTCAAATGTATTGTGTGCGATGAAATTCTTTTGGAAAATGAAAACTCCGGACATCTTTTCCGTACTCCTACATCTGAAATCACACAAGAAACCTGCACAACTCCTCGTACAGGCAACAATTATTGTAGAAAGTGTAATTATAAAGAACTGGATTGTATTCTGGCTGATCCCAAAGGACATACAATGACTCCTTCCGACATTAAGAATGCTACTTGTGAAGATGATGGATATATTTTATATTCAGGCACATGTACAGACTGCAATACGACAGTTGACGGTCAGGAAATTACGCTTAAGGCAAAAGGCCACAACCTCACAGGCGTTCAAACCTGTACCACAAGCGTAAGCTGTACAATATGTCACAAGGAAGTCGAGCCCGCACTCGGTCACGATTACAGTGTTCATTCAAAGGCATATGGCACTGATGTGGATTCCTTCTTCTGCAACCGCTGCGGCGCAAAAACAGCCAATGAGCTCACAACCTTCAACAACATTGCAAACCGCATTGTTACTCCCGGCTTCTACAACAACTCCGAATACTGTCCTCCCTTCGGAACATATAACAACTATAATCTTCAGAGCATAGGCAAATCCCACATTACAACCTCATATTCACGTTTTGACTTCGGTATTTATACCTCTGCTATAAAGAGTCTTTACGAGGATGAAATGGCAAACACTCCTGACGATTATGAGCCTGTAAGATCAAGACGTATTCTTAACGAGCTTCCTCTTCCTGTTTCAGGACCTTACACAGTATCACTTCTTACCGAAGCAGATATTGATTCTATCACAACAGAAAAGCTGGGAACTGTTAAGATTTCCGATGTTCTTTCCGACTACAGCACAACCTATACCATAGGCTCAAAGGAATACAACCTTCAGAAGTTCAAGGATGTAACCGTAACTGATGTTATCAAGGTAACAATTGACGTCAAGAACGAAAAGTATTCTCAGGTCAAGAATCTGGACGAAGCCACTCTTACATCTCTTCAGAAGATTTATGATGTAAATATAAGAGATCAGATTGACGGATATGATGAAAACCTTGAAATGACTGAAACCGACAAGGGCGACGGATATGAAATCACAATGAAGATGAAGCTCCGTGATATCGCCTCTGATGCAAAGGTAACCTACTACTTCAAGGCAGACACACTTGAACCCATCATCGCTCTTTATAATACTGACCTTGTAATGGATCAGACAATTGATATGAGCTTCAAGATCGGCTTATTCTCTCTCAAGGGTGCACTTGATCCTATCGTTTCAACCACATATTCAAGAGCATATCTCTTCACACACTTCTTCCAGCAGTATTAATTTTTGCGGGGTGCGCCTGAAAACCGCGCACCCCGTATGCAGCATAATACCACCCGAAAGGAAATTTTTATGAAAAAACTCATTAGCTTAACCCTCGCAATTGTTCTCTGCCTGTCATCCGCATTTATTCTTTCTGCATCTGCAGCCGCAATGGGTGATGTTGACGGCAACGGTAAGATCACTGCAGCTGATGCAAGAATTACCCTCAGAGCATCTGTCAAGCTGGAAAACCTCTCGGCTGCTCAGATAAAATCAGCTGACGTTGACGGAAAAACAGGAGTTACTGCAGCCGACGCAAGACTGATTCTCAGAGCTTCGGTAGGTCTTGAAACATTTACCCCCAAGGGCTACACCTTCAACGGACATGCTTCCGACTCCGACAAAATAGGCATCACAAAGCCCATTCTTTCAGTTGAACCCGGTCACGAAAATGAAGTGCTTATGCCTTCCTTCAACGACCTTGTAAATGCACTCAAGAAGCCCGGCAGTCTCAATTACTACTATGGCTACACAAAAACCAAAACAGTAACAGACAAGCCTACGGTAAAGCCCTCAAGCCTCCTCCACGCAGGACTGGCATCCACTATGGAATCACTCCTTGAAGATTCTGTGGCTCCCGGTGAAATTACAGAATATGATGATTTCACAAACAGACGTCATGTTAACAATGCAACCTTCTATGTCCCCGGAAAATCTTATATAAGCGATCTTTCAGACGATGAAATAAAGAGCATCACGATGCAGAAAATGAGCGGTGTTGACTTTGTAAAATCACTCCCCAATTCTTACAAATCCACAGCTTCAGGCAAAAACTACAGCCTTGCATCCATAAGAAATTCCTTCAGAGGCGATGTATATAAGGTAACAGTAACACTTAACCCGGAAAAAATTACGGACAAAAAACTCCCCACAACAGCAACACCTATTGAAAAGGTCATCAATGCAAACTATAACGCACAGCTGAAAAGACAGATTGAATCTCTTAATTCTGCATTTGCAGATGAACCTGCAATGGCTGATATGATGGGGGTTGAGGTTGAAATCACAACCGATTGCACATTCAGCTACTATTTCACAGCTGATAAATTTGAGCCTGTTGCCGCAACATATGATGTTAATGTTGCAACCGTAAGCAAAATGCACACTTACTTTGACAATCTCTTTATCAAGCACGACAAACCCACAACCACAATGACAGTAAAATCAACCGCATATCAGACAGACTACTTCTTCTTTAACAATCACTTCAATATAGATGTCTGATAAGACGGTAAATAAGCTATTGAAAATTCCGGGCATAAAATGTCCGGAATTTTTTCTAAATATTTGACTTATCTCTGACGGTGTTATATAATAAACTATATATGAATTTTTTGAGGTGAAAATATGATTTGTATAGTCGGAGCAGACGGCTTTTTCGGTTCTTATATGCAAAAGCATATTCTCACCCATAATGAAGATGAAGATATCATCTGTTTTAATCACAGCGAAATACCTTTTTCAGCTTCCAAAAGAGTACTTAACGAACGCTTTGAGCTGTGGGACAAAAGCAGCATAGAAAATGCTGCCCGTGTGCTCTCATCCTATGAGGATATAAAAATACTTTTTTTAGCTTCCGTGCACAATCCCGATGCAGTAAAAAAAGACCCTGACGGAGCTCAGTATATAAACACAGTCTGCTATGAAAATTTTCTTAAGGAAATATCCTCTCTCAGCATCCGAAGACTTATATATGCATCATCCGATACCGTATACGGAGAAAGCACAGACGGATATCTTTTTACGGAAAAAGATAGTCCCTCGCCAATAAATATATACGGCAGACAAAAGCTTATGGCAGAGGAAATAACATATAAATATTCTCACACAGCGGCACGGTTTTCATACATGTATGCACCGTCTCTTCTCAGCAGAAAAAAACACTTTTTTGACGAGGTAACGGATAAACTCCGCCGCGGAGAAAAGATATATATGCTGACAGACTGGGTACGCTCTGCACTCACATACCAAAGTGCCGCAGAAATAACCTATAATCTTCTTTTAAGCGAGTCGGAAGAGAAAACCGTAAATATATGCGGAAACTTTCCCCTGTCAAAATATGACATAGGCTTAAAAGCGGCGAAGTCGGTTGGCTGTGATAATTCACTTGTGGTGCCCGCAACTAAAAAAGAGCTTAATATTTTTACGGAAAAAAGAGCTGATGAAATCTTAATGAGCAATTCTCTGGCTAAAAGGATAAGCATTATAAAATAAGCAGGTCTCTGTTGAGGTAAAATATGGTAATTTCAAAAACACCCTTCAGAATGTCGTTTTTCGGCGGAGGAACAGACTATCCCGAATACTACAAAAAACACGGCGGCAGTGTATTATCTGCCACCTTTGATAAATATTGCTTTGTTACCGTAAGAGACTTTCCTCCGTTTTTTGACCACAAAAACCAGCTTACATATTCAAAAATAGAAAGATTTGATTCTCCCGACGAGCTCAGCCACCCTCTTGTAAGAGAAGCGCTGAAGCATCTTCACGAATCGGGAATTCAGATAAGCTATGACGCAGACCTTCCTGCAAGAACAGGTATCGGCTCAAGCTCCTCCTTTGCCGTCGGGCTTCTCAACAGCATCCACACCCTGCGCGGCAGGTACACCGACACAAAAAACCTGGCAAAGGAAGCCATTTATCTTGAAAGAGTTTTATGCTGTGAGGACGGCGGCATTCAGGATCAGATTGCTGCGGCTTACGGTGGCTTTAACAGAATCGATTTCGATGCGGACGGCTTCAGAGTAAAGCATATAGAAGCCTCAGAAGAAAGACTTCATAGTCTCAATTCCCGACTTATGCTCTTCTTCTCGGGACAAAGCCGTTTTTCCGGTGAAATAGCAAAGGAGCAGACAAAAAAACTTGAGGACAACACAGCCACTCTTCATAAAATGAAGGCTCTTGTGGATGAAGGAGAAAGAATTCTCACCTGCACAGCATCCCTTGATGAGTTCGGTGAACTGCTTGATCATTCCTGGCAGATGAAAACCACTCTTGCAAGCAACATCACAACTGATGAAATAAACTGTTTTTATGAAACAGCCAGGAAAAACGGTGCGGCAGGTGGAAAGCTCCTGGGTGCAGGCGGCGGCGGATTCATACTTTTATATGTTGATGAAAAATATCAGCATAAGGTCAGAAATTCTCTTGAAAAATATATGCTGGTCCCCTTCAGATTTGAAACTGAGGGCAGCAGGATACTATACGCAAAATCATAAATCACATAAACTGAAAGCTCAGTAATTTATGATTGCAGACTCTGATTTGTGGGGGTTTTCAGATGAACTATAATATTTTAATCACCGGAGGGGCAGGTTATATAGGCTCAGTGCTTGTACCCCTGCTTCTGAAACTGGGGCACAGGGTTACTGTAATTGATAATTTCCTTTACAGGCAGAATTCCCTTCTCGATTGCTGCTGTGACAAAAATTTCACTATTGTGAACGGTGACGCAAGAAATGAAGAGTTGATAAAAAAGCATATTGAGGGCAAGGATTTCATTTTCCCCCTTGCTGCTCTTGTGGGATTTCCCGTATGTGACAAAGACACTATAGCTGCCTCCACCACAAATCTTGATGCAGTAAAGCTTATAATCAGATTGAGAAAGCCCGGTCAGAAGATTATATTCCCCTGTACAAACAGCGGATACGGCCTCGGGCTCGGTCAGGAATTCTGCACTGAAGAATCCCCTATCAACCCCATTTCCTTATACGGAAAAACAAAAATGGCAGCTGAAAAAGCGGTGCTTGAAGCGGGAGACAGTCTCACCTTCCGTTTTGCAACACTCTTCGGTGCTTCTCCCAGAATGAGAACCGACCTTCTTGTAAACGATTTCGTTTACAGAGCAGTTTTTGACCGCTCGGTAATAGTTTTTGAAGGTAATTTTATGAGAAATTATCTTCACGTAAGAGATGCCGCCCGCGCATTTATTTTCGCTATGGATAATTTTGAAAAAATGAAGGGCAGACAGTATAACTGCGGTCTCAGCGATGCCAATCTTTCCAAGAATGAGCTATGCGAAAAAATAAAAGAGCATATCCCCTCTTTTATGTATATTGAAGCTCCTGTCGGCACCGACCCCGACAAGAGAAACTATCTTGTTTCCAATGAAAGGCTCGAAGCTATGGGCTGGAGACCTGAATATACAATTGATGACGGCATAGAAGAGCTGATAAAGGTATATTCAATAATAAAAAACAACATTTACGGAAATGTGTGATAAAATGAAGCTTATTGAAATTCTCACCCCGGATTTTACATTCACAGACGACAGAGGCACTATCACCCAGATAGTTCACGAAGGCTACTCCCAGGTAAATGCCGTTTTCACAAAGGCGGGAAAAATCAGAGGCAATTTTCATTATCACGCGCACACCAAGGAATTATTTTATATAATAAAAGGAAAAATTCAGTTTACCGCAAAGCTCGGCGGTATAACTGAGGAATACACCTTCAGTGACGGTGATATGTTTTTAGTAAATGAAAATGTACGTCACACATTCTTATATCTTGAAGACACATATCTTGTAGGACTTTATACCTCCCCGGTGGAAAATGAAGACGGAACAAAGGATATAATTCCCGACGAAGAAATATGAAAGAAGCAATTATTTTGGCAGGCGGTCTGGGCACCAGACTTGCAAAAACAGTACAGGACAAGCAAAAAGTGATGGCTCCCGCGGGCGGCCGTCCTTTTTTGGCATATGTACTTAAAGATCTGAAGAATAAAGGCTTCAGCAAAGCCGTGCTTGCCGTTTCTTATCATCACGAGCAGATAAAAGACTGTTTCGGCTCGGAATATGAGGGTATAAAGCTTTTATATTCCGTTGAGAATGAGCCGTTGGGCACAGGCGGAGCAATAAAAAAAGCCCTTTCTTTATGTGACGGCAACACAGTTTCCGTTATAAACGGTGATACTTTTTTTGATGTTGATTACAAAAAGCTTTATGATTTTCATATAAAGAACAACGCTTCGGTTACTCTTGCGGCAAAGCAGATGCCCGATTGCACACGCCACTCTGCACTAAGCATTAATGAAAACGGAAAAATAATTGAATTCAAAGAAAAAAAGCCCCAGAAAACAGGCTTTATTAACGGCGGTGTATATATAGTAAACCGCGATGTGCTTGAAAAAATTAACGAAACCCGTTTCTCATTCGAAAAAGATATTCTGGAAAAAATGACCGACGGTCTTTTTGCTCTTAAGGAAGACGGCTATTTTATTGATATGGGCGTACCCGAAGCATATTTCAGAGCAAACACTGAGATTCCCCTTCTCTTTGGTAAAAACACCTTCAGGGCAGTTTTTCTTGACCGTGACGGAGTGATATGCAAGGAAAAACACCATCTTTATAAAACTGAGGATTTTGAATTCATTGACGGTGCTCCCGAGGCAATGGAAGCACTCAGAGAGGCAGGCTATATTCTTTTTGTAATCACAAATCAGGCAGGAGTTGCAAAAGGACTTTATACCGAGGAGGATGTAAATATTCTTCACGGCTTTATGCTTGAAAAACTCAGGGATATAACACATATTGAAGGTATATACTACTGCCCCTTCCACGAAGACGGCACTGTTGATGAATACAGAAAATTCTCCCCCGACAGAAAACCCGGTGACGGGATGATACAAAAGGCAGTCAGCGATATGAAAAGCAGGGGAATAATTATTGACCTTAAAAACAGTATTCTTGCGGGAGATAAGCTCAGCGATATTGAAGCCGGCAAAAAAGCCGGTATAGGCTTTAATGTTCTTGTAAGAAGCGGACACAAGATTGATGAAAGCACAGACCTGCCCGATATTATTCTCGATTCAATTGCTGACATTATAAAATATACGGAGGGAAAATAAATGCCCTGTTTTACCACGGATTATTATCTGAACCGCCTGAGAAAAATGATTGAATGCGAAACCGTTTCTGTAAAAGGCTCATTCACTCCCGATGAATTTATGAAGCTGAGAGAGGTTATGAAGGAGCTTTTTCCCGAAATACACAAAAAAGCTGAAATTCAGTATTTTTCCGAGGACTGCTGGCTTTATAAAATAACAGGCAAGGATACATCAAGAAATATTATGCTGATGTCCCACCACGATGTTGTGGAGGCAACAGGCGAATGGAAATATCCCCCCTTTGCAGGCGAGGTTCACGACGGCAAAATCTGGGGAAGAGGAACCTTTGACACTAAGGCTTCTCTGTTTGCGGAATTTACCGCTGTTGAAGAACTGCTTGCAGACAGTTTTATTCCCTCCTGTAATCTTTATATCGGCTCATCTCATAATGAAGAACGCTTCGGTGACGGAATGCCCCTTGTTAATGAATACTTCAAAAAAGAGGGCATGCGCTTCGATGTTGTCCTTGATGAGGGCGGTGCCATAATTGCTCCCCCTGTTGACGGTGTAAAGGCAGGCAAATGCGCTATGGTAGGCATCCACGAAAAAGGCAGATATTATTTCACTTGTACGGCATCAAGCAGCACAGCCTATCAGAGCTTCATAAAGGCAAGAAAGAAAAATCCCGTTGAGCGGATGACTGCCTTTATTGAGGCTGTAAACACATCGGATATTTTTATGGTAAACCTTAATCAGCAGGTAAAGGATATGTTCACATACATAGCCCCGCATATTTCTTTTCCGCTGAATTTAGCATTTAAAAATCTTAAAATCACCGCTCCGTTGATAAAAAAAATTATGCCGAAGCTCAATCCTTTGGCAAAGGGACTTATCAGCACCACCTGTAATTTTATAAAAATTGAAGGCAGCAGCGCAGAGAAAAAATGCACGGCAACAGCATATCTTCAGCCCGTATCAATGGAGGATTTCAAGAAGGACATTGAAAGCTTCAAAAAATTGGCGGAAGAATACGGCATCAGTGTCACTCAGGACGAAAACTGCGATTACCATGAGCCTGCCGACATAAACTCCCCCGGCTTCAGATATACAAAAAAGTGCATTGAGGAGATTTTCCCCGAATATCCCGTTGTTCCCTATGTGCTCCCCTCAGGCGGCACGGATGCCAGAGTTTTCAGGGACGTAACAGACTGCAACCTGAGATTCACACCCTTTGTGATTTCAGACAAGCAGCTTGACCTTGTTCATCAACCCAACGAAAACCTCGACACAGCCTGCATCCCCGCAGGAATAAAATTTTATAAGCACTTTGTAAAAAATTATAAATAACCGACAAACAAACTAAAAATACATAACCAAAACGGCATAAGGCTTTTCCACCTTATGCCGTTGATTTTTTAGCTCTGTTATTCACAGAATATGTTTAATAATGACTTGCACCGCAGGTGCATACAGGGTTTGTGCCGAAGAGCTTTATGAAGAATCTTACTATGGGCCATATAAGCTTTGCAATAAATGCGTTTTTGCTGTGGCAAAGGTGTGAGCAGTTGTTGTTTTCCGCCGAAGCATTGCCTGTCTTTTCATAGCATTCGTCGCAGTAGCCGTCGTTATCGCTGTCGGAGTGTGAAGTCTTCGCAATTGTCTTTGTTTCTGTTTCACCGCAAGAGCAGACTCTTTCTTCCAAGCCTTCTTCCTGACAGGTTGCAGTATAT
>JAZSNB010000074.1:0-18276 GCA_045536195.1 Acutalibacteraceae bacterium | reverse complement strand
AGATAAATGCGCGAGATACTTTTAGCACTAGTGCTAAAATGTGTCAAGAATTTCATTTTTATTTATATATCCGAATTCCGACAGCCTGTATTTATAATTTATGCACGCTGGTCATAACAGTGTCAAATTGTATAAGATAGTGTAATTATTTTCAGTTAAACAAAGCCTTTGCGCGAATTGTTGGAGGCCTTCTACTTCAACCGGTAAAATAGACTTGAACAAACGACCTCTGAGGGGATGAGCACGAGTGGGCTCATGATGCGAAAGCGTATAATTACCTTTCATTTTTATTAATTTATTGACACGGCCTTGATGGTCAGATATAATACACATTACTACATCGCGCTTATTACACTACGCGGAAAGAGGAGAACTGTTATGCATAATCCATTGCCGGCGATCGGTAAGGCCGCAATAGATCTGACACATTTTCCGACTAAGCAACAGGCATTTATATTCAGGGCGTATGAATACGTGCCATCAGAAAAAATAGCAAAGGTCTTGAGAACGGATGTTGATACAGTAAGACGTGCCGCAGATGAAATGGGATTACCTGACTACGACCCCGGTGATTTATGGCTCAAGCGAGGCTATATTACAATCATTCGCAGGCTGTGGCATATTTTGCCATACGAGCAGTTATCAGAACTTATGGATATGGACGAGCAAACACTTGCGCGCATCATGAGCGATGATGATTTTCTTGGTATCAAGCTCTCGGATAAACCGAACTGTGAAAAACTTGTATGGCGAAATCTTAACGAAGAAGAAAAAACAAGGACGCGCCAAATCAAGAAGATAATGCAATCAATCAGTATATCGGGCAAACGCCCTTTTGAATTTGATTATGACGTTCCGAAACTGCATTTTGAGGGCAAGGAACACTTTTCTACTCGTATGATCTATGCATTTTCGGGCTTATATAATAATGCATTCGACGTGAACAGCGAGGACTTTTTGTCCGATGAGCAGCTAAAAGCATATCAGGCGCTTGGGGTCAACGGCATCTGGACACAGGGTCTGCTCTCTCAGCTTTCGCCCTTTCCGTTTGATCCCGCTGTTTCAGCAGGATATGAAAAGCGGCTTGAAAGATTGAAAGCGATGACCGAGCGTCTTGCAAAATTCGATATCAAGCTTTATCTTTATCTTAATGAGCCTCGAGCCCTGCCTCTTCCGTTTTTTGAAAAGCACCCTGAACTGCTCGGACATATTAAGGGCGAAGAAGGCTGCCTTTGCACATCTGTCCCGCAAGTTCGGGATTATCTAAAGAATGCTGTTGAATCAGTGTGCCGCGCGGCACCGCTTATCGGCGGTTTTTTCACCATAACCAGATCAGAGAATCTTACAAACTGCTACTCACATGCGGGAACTCGGAACGAACCTTGCAATTGTTCCAGATGCAAGAGCGCATCCGTTGCGGAAGTGATCTCAGAAACAATAAACTGTTTTTTGGAAGGCGCACAACGTGCAGACCGTAACATAAAGGTATTTGCGTGGAGCTGGAGATGGGATGAGTTTAACGAGAATATAATCCCGCGTCTTCCGAAGGATATTATACTTTTATCTCAGAGCGAACTTGATATCCCGTTTGAGATAGGCGGAGTTAACGGTAATATCCTTGACTATTCTATGAGTATTATCGGTCCGGGAGAACGTGCGCGCCGTGAATGGAAAATAGCAAGGGATTGCGGCTTGGAGGTTGGAGCAAAGGTACAGATAAACACCACGTGGGAGGCATCCACCGTTCCCGCAATACCTGTTTCACCGTCTGTCGAAAAGCATATGCAAAGACTTCAGAAAGAGGATGTTAAACACCTCTTGCTGAGTTGGACGCTTGGCGGATACCCTTGTAGCAATATTGCAACGGCGGCAAAGTATTTCTTTGAAAAATGTGACGGGCAACCCCAAAACTCTGCATTGTATGAAGCAGAAAAGCAATTTGTTGAAGCATTCAAAGAGTTTCCGTTCCATGTTGGTGTCCTCTATTACGGGCCGCAAAATGCGGGACCTTCTACTCTTCTGTTTGAAAAGCCGACGGGATATAAAACAAGTATGACCTGCTTTGCCTATGATGATCTCGAGAATTGGAGAGCGATATATCCGCTAAACACCTTCGAGGAGCAATTTTCAAGGCTTTGCGAAAAGTGGGAAATCGGTCTGAACATGCTGGATGAAAAGGACGATAGCGAACCCTCAGTTATGGCAAGAGCTGCCTATTGCCTTTTTAAATCATCTCTGAATCAGATCAGATTTATTCGTGCCCGAGATAGCGGTTGCTATTCAGATGCCGTTTATGCCGCAACGGATGAATTGCTGATTGCGAAAAAAATGTTAGAGCTGATGAACAAAAACGCAGCGATCGGTTACGAGGCGGCAAACCACTATTATTATTCCAAGGGACAGCTTATAGAAAAAATAGTAAACTGTAACTATATAATAGATGTATTTAATAAAAAGATAACAGAATCAATTAATGATGCACAATAGCATTGTTTCTATGTATATACGGCTCGTTCATCTTTATGTTTACATAATAGTTTTTTCGGTGTGACATGCCGGATAAAGGAAAAGGTATTCCGCAGGGAGTACCTTTTTTTTCTCACGCAATCAACAATGTACACCAAAAAAGATATCGGTTCGGAAAAGTCCGAAACTACAGAGTTTTCGGGGGGGACTATTTTTCGAGGTGTAATTAAAATATCATTTCCCTGAAACGCCCTTTGGGGAGGATTTGAACTAAAAAAGTTATACTGCAAGTGCTGCTTGACAAAATCAAGTGATATATTCTTTATTTTTGCAAGGCTTTCTGTTATAATTAAATTAAACAAAAGGGGGCGACTTGTATGACGGTTGGCGAAAAAATTCAAAAATACAGAAAAAGCCTTGGCTTATCACAAGAAGAGCTTGGACAAAAGTTGCTTGTAAGCAGACAAACTGTCAGTCTTTGGGAAAAGGATCAAACTGTCCCTACGATAGACAACTTAATAAGATTAAGAGAAATATTCGGTGTTTCGGTTGATGAAATACTGGGATTTGAGACTATAGAGCAAAATAATGAAATTTTACCTAATGAATTATATCGGTTTACATTTTTAAAGGAAGAATTAAGTGAAATATATCGTTTGAAAATAAAAAGCGCTTACAGAAGACCTATACTTTTCACATTAGTGTACGTTTTGATGATTGTACTTTTCATTGCAGCATCTGCGCCTGATGCTATGATTGGTTTTGTTTTCGGTATATTTTTGTTTGGTGCCGTTTTATATATTAAGGGATTTCGGGCATATAGCAAAGCGTGGAAAAACAGTGCAGAACGAATTTGCAAATCAACTTATGAATATAAAGTTTTTGATAGTTATATATGCGTGAATATATATCGTGAAAACGAAAAAATTCACGGATTAAAATGTTTCTTTACAGATATTGAACAAATTCAGCAGTTTGGCAAATGGCTTTTCTTACAATTCGGCGGGCAGTTGTTTATTATTCGAAAAAGCGATTTGAAAGAAAACTCCGCATTTTATTCATATATGTATAAAAACCCATTAAAGATAACGGAAAAAAACACGGATAACAAATGGAAGGTTCTTTCCGTTATACTTTTTGTTGCATCTTTGTTATCAATATCCGGTGCATTGGGTTTGATTGCGGTGGTGTCAAGTAAAAATCATTTATTTGTTGAGAATACGTGGTTATTCTTTCTGCTGACACCTATCCCAATTGCCTCTATAGTTTTAGGGTTCGTGTTAAAATCGAAAAACTACGCATACAAAAAGAACGTAACAGTCGGAATAATTATGGCTGCGTTGCTTTGTATATACGGTTCATTTTCTTTTATATTTGCAAATGTATATGACCATAGCGAAGAGCCGATAGTCAGAGCAGAGCAGACAATAGGCATAGATATTCCTGAACACAAACAAATAAGTACACATGATTGGACCAAAGGAACACAATCGGTTTCAAGAGGATATATCTATTACACCAGCGATATTTATTTTGAAAATTCGGCGGTAGCAGATTTTGAAAAACAGCTTGCAAAAGATGACAAATGGTTATCTTTTGTGTCGAATGATTTAATAGGCATAACTTCATCTTTGAATGATTACGGATTTTATGATTATGTTCTTATTTACAATGTGGATACAGCTGAGTATAATACATTACCAAAGGACAGCGGAAAATATCGCTTTATAAATATCCTGTATAAGTTGGAAGAAAATCAAATGAAAATCGTGGAATATGATATTGATTATGTGAAATAATCGGATTCTTTTTCGGTGCTGCGAGCAAAAAAATAAAGCATCTGCAATAGCAGGAGCTTTATTTTTTTGTTACAGCTGCAAGCATAAGAAAAATATTCTCAGAATATTTGATATTGTCTTAAAATATGCTATTATTTAAAAGAATTATGCTTTGATGAGGAACAATTTCAGGCTTATTCGGGATTTATGAGTTTTATTAATAAAGGCGGTGGGGGTATGGCTGAAACTATGTGGAACGGCTTCAGGCGTATTGATTTTTTGTTTGAGGGACATGAGGCTATACTTGTTTTTCCGGAAAAGGAAAACAAAAATAAAAACTGGTTATTGAAAACCGAATACTTCGGTGCGTTTCCTGAGTTTGAAATTGAAATGCTGAAAAGAGGATGGCATCTTGCGTATGTGGAAAATATCACCCGCTGGTGTCTCGAGGAGGATCTTGATGTCAAAAAGCGTTTTGCACAGTTTTTGTCTCAAGAATACGGGCTTTATGAAAAATGTGTTCCTGTGGGGATGAGCTGCGGAGGACTTATTGCAGTTAAGCTTGCGGCAAAATATCCCGGATGTGTGTCTGCACTCTATCTCGATGCTCCTGTTATGAATCTTCTTTCATGTCCTGCGGGGCTTGGCAGAGCAAATAATGAAATGCTGCCCGAGTTTATTGAGGCAACGGGTATGGAGCTTTCCGAGCTTATCTCATACAGGGAGCATCCTATTGATAAAATGCATGTGCTTCTTGAAAACAAAATTCCCGTTATTCTGATATACGGTGACTCAGACAGTGTTGTGCCCTATGAGGAAAACGCCGCACATCTTGAAAAATACTACCGTGAAAATGGCGGTGTGATCGTTGCCATCGGAAAAGAAAACTGCGGACATCATCCCCACGGACTTGATGATAACACTCCGATTATAGAATTTGTTGAGAAATATTCTGCTTCCCGTTGAATTTCTTTGCTTCAGAGCTTTTATGAAGGTTCAGTTATTTTTTTACACAAAAAGTGTCATATTTTTGACTTGTTTTTTTAACATGTTGATAGTACAATATAATAAATAATGAATGGGAGATGAAATAATGTCGTTTTTTAACAGAAATAAAGATGATTCATTAGTGCCTCCGAAAAATGCACTTCCCGTCAGGACGCAGCATATTACAAAATTTGAATATGTATGTCTGATGCTTGCACGTATAGGCGGAATGTTTGGTACTACTCTTACCGGTACTCTGGCTTCTGCTTTCCTTCACGAGCTTTATTACGGACCTGTAGGTGTAGAAGCTGAGGAAATAGCTGAAATTCTTGCTGTGCAGACCACTCTTACCACTATCTGCGGTGTAATATTCGGACTTATTTCGGGTGTTATTGTACAGAAATGGAAAACCCGCTGGGGCAGATACCGTCAGTGGTATATTATCTGTCTTATTCCTATATTTGCACTCACCGTTTTCTATTTCTATGTGCCTGAGGGCTGGACGGTTGAACAGATGACAATGCTTCGTTACGGAATTGCCTGCTGTCAGACGGCGTTCAATGCATTCAATAATCTCGGTCAGAATGTGGCTCAGGTTATTTCTCCTGATCCCAAGGAAAAGAAAACCGTTGCTACTGTATGGCAGCTGTCTTATTACATAGGCTACGGCGGTGCATATATTGCAACCTTTGTTTACGGACTTTTCAGCGACGACAAGAACAAGATGTATATGACTCTTGCTATTGTTGCAGCCTGCGTTACACTCTTCGGAAATCTGATGTGCGGACTTTTCTGTCAGGAAAGAATCGAGCTTCCCAAAAAAGAAAAGGTCAAAATATCAAAAACTCTGTTTTCACTTTTCAAATACCGCAACTACCGTGCATATCAGTATATGCAGTGGGTAAATGTACTTGCTATGCTCGGTAAGATGTCAACCTTCCTTGCAGCAATCACCGTAGGTTCATCAAAGAACATTCTTCTCACAATTCCCACCGCTGCCGGTACGGTTGTGGGCAATGTGCTTACTGCAAAATTCGGAAAGAAATATGAGCCCACAAAGCTTCTTAAGTTCTGCGGACCGTATTCTATGGTATGTGCAGGTGTTCTTTTCCTCATATGCTTCGTTGAAGCAAAGATGGGACTGTATTTCTTCACAGGCTGGAACAGCATATTCTTCTATGCTTTATACTTTATGTTCGGTCTCGGTATCGGCGTGCAGGAGCTTTCAAACTCTCACTTCGTTGTTGAATACTACGATTATCTTGAATGGCAGACAGGTGAACGTGTTGAAGCAATTCAGGGTATCGTTCCCGGATGGATTCTCACAGGTCTTAACTATGCAAAGGAGGTTATGATTCCCTTTATGATTGCATGGGTGGGTTATGAATCATCAGAAGTAAGCGATCTTGTAGCAACTATGCAGGCAAAGCCTGATTATATGAATACCTGCCTGTGGCTTCTTGCCTTCCTGCTGTTCGGCTATGCTCTCAGCAATCTTCTTAAATCTATCATTCTTAAATTCCTTTATGATGTTGAAGGCGAAAAGAAGGAACAGATGTATCGCGAGCTTGAAATTATAAGAGCTGAACGTCACAGAGAAAATGAAGAAATTGTAAGCAGAAAAGCCTGATATCAGGGAGCTTTGCAATGAAAAATAATGCCCGGTTTATAAAAATTTATCTTGCCGGATAACGAAATTGTAAAAGCGAAGAGACGAAAAACCGTTTCTTCGCTTTTATAATTTTATTTGTTTTTTGTCTGCTGTTGTTTTTTCTTCTGTCTTTTGCTCATAAATACCGATGCGCCTATTGCAAAGAGAAGGGCGGGCAGAGCATACAAAAAGGTGAAGGGATTTGACAGATCGCCGTATGTACCCAGAAGTGTCCAGAGAATATTGAGAATGAGAAGTCCGAGATTTGATGCGATGAAGTATTTTCCGAAGGGGATATTCATAGCACCGAAAATAAGACTGCTGAGATCAGAGGGCATAAGACCGCCTGCTTTGAAAACAAAAACAACTGCAAAGGAGTTTTCGCCTGCAAAATCATCCAGCTTCTTTATTGCCTTGAATCTGCCTTTAAGGGAATTAACCATATCCATTCCCATAAACTTCCCGAGAAAATAGGGGAGAATGAGGCTCAGAGCAGTAGCCGCTGCATTTATGAGCACGGCTGTGAGCATATTGTCAAACACAATTCCCGACAGCACAAAAAGCACGGCGGGCGGAAAAATAAGTGCAAAGCTTTTTACGATGCTGAAGCCGATGAGGATAAGCGCAACGGTGAGTGTGCCGCCCGTGAGATACTGTGTGAGTGCATCCACGTTGCTTACAGAGATGTTGTTTTTCTTCAGAAATACCACGCAGACGACAACCATTGCTATCATAAATATAAAGGAAGCAAGCTGCAGTATTTTTACAATTTTTCCGTATTTATCAGTCATTCTTCTGCTCCTTTCAGAAAACATAATAATTTTGTGTTTGTGAATTCAGTATAGCAACAGAAACTGATATATACAATATTTTTTTGAAAATTTGTCCCGTTTCTGCAGTCTCATGTGTTTAATATTTATAAGAAACAGACTTATGTTATTTAAATGTACCAAAACAGATAATATTATTTTGTGCAGAACAAAGAAACTGAAAAAAACAGAAATAAATGTGTTACTTTTGCCTGTTTTTATACACTTATATTATGAAGGGAATTATAACAAAAGGATGTGATTCCGATGAACTATGTCCGTACAGCTTTGCACTATTCAACCGATTCTGAAATTTTGAGCATACTTCAGTTGATTTCAGCTTATATAGATGTTGATGGTGATATGGATACCGGTGCAATAATGAATATGTCTGTAAAATTGTGATTTTTATAGAAGGAGGAAAGCTTTATGAAAAAAATACTATCTTTATTTGCTTGTTTTTTGTTGCTACTTTCTTCGTATACGCTGACGATATACGCAAAAGAGAGTGGACATGAAGAGTTTGATACATCTGTTGTAATGGTAATGATAAAAAAGGAATATTCAGGTAAGGGAAGAATATACTATCCTTCAGAGTTTTCTGATGAATTTGTCGAAGAAGTTCAGTTTGTTGCCTGCACGGAAGAGAATAATTCACTTTTCCCTATACCCGGCTTAGATGTATTGGCACTTGTTCTTAAAGAGCCTTCAGAAGAAAATGTGCTCCGGCTTATTGAAATACTGAAAGATAATCCGCTTGTTGAAGATGTAAAAAGAAACGGAAATTCAGATATTGTGTATCCTGCCCTCACGGTTGCAGGTGATGCTGATTGTAACGGAAAGATTACTGCTGCAGATGCAAGAATAATTCTGAGAATTTCTGTAGGACTGGAAGATGAAGCCGGGAGGCAGAATCAATTTGATACGGATTATGACGGTAAGGTAACTGCCGCAGATGCGAGATATATACTCAGAGTAAGTGTGAACCTTGAAGAACCGAAGTATTATATAACAGATGCAGTCTGAGTTTTTTTGTCAGAAAGAATTAATCTGATATATGTAATACTCAGAAGGCTTCCGAATATTTTGCTGTCGTTTAATATAATTTTATAATAAAATTTGCTAAAAAAAGCATCCGCAATTCACATCAAAAAGTGAATTGCGGATGTTGTTTTAATAGTTTTTATCAGTTTCCGGGGATCGGGTCGGAAAGCTTAACGAAGTCTATTTTTTCAAGCTTGGTTCTGGGAAGAAGCTCATAAAATTCAACTCTTCTGGGACATGCATAGCCTTCGATATTTTCCTTGCAATAATTGAGAATATCCTTTTCTATCTGCTCTTTATCGGCTTCGGGGTCCTTTAATGAAACGCAGAGCTTGACATCAGGCTTGCCTTCTTCATTATATCCCTGAACAGCGCATACCTCATTGAGATAGCTGAGCTTTTCAAGCTTCTGCTCAATTGTTACGGGATAGATATTGTAGCCTGCGATGATGATGATTCTCTTTTTTCTGCCCGAGAAGTATACAAAGCCTTCTTCATCAACATAGCCCATATCGCCTGTTTTTATCCAGTTTTTACCGTTTGCGTCGGTGTAAATACCAGTTTCCTGAATAACATCATCGGGAAGATAGCGGTTCATCATAGTGTCGCCCGAGAATACGATTTCACCTACTGTGCCTGCGGGAAGCTTGTTGCAGTCATCATCCCAGATTTCAACCTCAACACTGACAAGAGGGTAGCCTACCGAATCCTTGCTGTAGGCAAAGTGGGAGTTGTTTGTGCACACAGCACACATTTCTGTAAGGCCGTAGCCGCGGCAAAGCTTTGCGGGGGCACCGTGCTTTTTCATAATTGCATCAAACTGATCTACAAACTCGTTTGTAACAACGTCACCGCCTGCAAACAGAAGAGCGAGATTTTTGGTGCCTTCATTTTCAAAATTGGGAGCTTCCATAAGCTTCTGGAACATTCTGGGCACTGCAAGAATTTCAGTAACGCGGTATTTTCTTATGAGCTCGTTTGCCTGAAGGGGATCGAGCTTGGGAATCATAATGGGCTGATATGCGTTACAGATTGCATAGTGCATAGCACCGCCGAGACCGAATGCGTGAAAGCATGGAAGCGTGCACATGGAATAGCATTTGCAGTATTCGTGGTATGTATCAAGAATATAGAGGTTGAAAGCAAGAGAATTGAAGGAGAAGTTTGAATGAATGATGGTTTTGCTCTTACCTGTTGTGCCGCCGCCGTGAAGATAAATTGCATCGTCCTTGCCGGGGTTTGGTGCATCGGGCACAAGAGGGAGGTCCATAGCCATAATGTCGCTGTAGCGAATAACCGTTTCAGCTTCGGGAACGGGGGCATTCTGCATTTCATTGCCCTTTGCATACTTGAATGCAATTCCGTCGCAGAAGTCTGAGGTGGAGCAGACAATTGTCATATGCTTTTCAATAACACTTCTGAAGGGCATTGCGAAAAGGTCAAGGATGAAAAGCCCCTTGCTCTTTGTATGTGCCATAATTTCAAGAAGCTGATTGGGAGGGGTCATGGGATGAACAAAGTTTGAAATTATGCCAAGCTTACTCAATGCATAAAAAGCGATGAAGGCGTGACCGCAGGTGGGAAGAAAAGCAGTGACTACATCGCCTTTTTTTATGCCCTTTGAATCAAGAAAGGCTGCCATTTTTTCAATATCATTGAAAAGTCTTGTCATACTTGTGGCGCTTTCAAACTGAAGTACGGGGGTGATAAAGGCGGAGTATTCTCCGTGGTCGGCAGAGATTCTTGCATAGGCGTTTTTAAGATACTGGTAGCAGGATTCATCTGTTGGCTTGGTAAGATAGTTTTCTTTTGGGATTCTGAATTTTGTGCCGGTTAAATCCATATGTTTTTGTTTCCTTTCATAACGGCGATGATGCTGGAAAATAAGTACACCGTGTAACATTTCTTGTTCATTATAGATGCGATTGCCCGGGAAGTCAATTTACAAATTGTGACTTTTTGTACCAAATCTTTGAAATGTTAATTTATTGTTAATATTAATCAAAAATTTACACTTTTATTGCATAAGCAGGATAGACAAGATTGAAGTAATATGGTATATTAAAGCTGCAGATGTAACATTTGTGACACTGTGTATGAAATATTAAAGGGAAGTGACAAATATGCCGAAAGAATACAGCTGTGTAAAAAAGACAAAGCAGACCTTTGAAAACAGTCTTGCCGAGCTGGCAGAGGGCAGACCTCTTAATAAAATAACCGTAAAGATGCTGTGCGAGCATGCTCAGCTCAGCCGCAATGCATTCTATTTTCATTATAAGGATATAAATGATCTTGTTGAGGATATGGAGGATTCAATAGTCAATGAGGCTGTCGGGAATTTTGATACATATACTGAAATCGGCTTCCCGAAAAATGTTCACGCAATAATCGCGTCTCTTGTTGATCTTATTGAATCAAGACCGCAGGTATGTAAAATGCTGTTTGAGAATTCCGATTCCTTTACTACAAGACTGAATGAGGCATTCTGCGATTTCAACTACAAGTATTTCAGTGATTATCACGGCGACGAAAAGCGAATTGTTTATAACTTTTTTTATATGTTTATTTCCAACGGCTTTTACGGGCTGGTAAAATACTGGCTTGATAATATGGATAAAATGAACAAGAATGAGCTGATAGGTCTTTGCTATATATTTGTAAAAAGGGTTCTTATGCTCGATAAACCTGATATTAAAGCTAAAGATATCAGTACTTAAACAGAGAAGCAATTGTTTATTGAAAAAGGCTTTTATATATGATAAACTGATTTTAATTAAAAGGCTCGGAGGTAAGTTTATGTTGAGACTTCGTCAGGTACATCTTGATTTTCATACAAGCGGTCTTCTTAAGGTCGGTGAACGCTTTTCAAAGGAGCAGTTTCAGCAGGCTCTGAAAGAGGGACACGTGGATTCCGTAACAGTTTTTTCAAAATGCCATCACGGCTGGTCATATCATCCCACCGATGTGAATGAAATGCATCCGGGGCTTTCCTTTGATCTTCTCGGCGCTCAGCTTGAGGCATGCAAGGAAATAAATGTAAATGCTCCCGTATATATTTCCGCGGGCTTTGATGAAAAGGATTATGATGCCCATCCCGAATGGAGACGTCTTCATTCCGAGGATGAGGAGGAAATAAAGGAAGCTGACCGCGAAACACATTTCCATCTGCTTTGCTTCAACACTCCCTATCTTAAGAAGCTCTGTGATGAAATCGAGGAGGTTATGGTAAAATATAATCCCTGCGGAATTTTCCTGGATATCATTTCTCCCAAAATATGCTTCTGTGAAAACTGCCTCAAGGATATGGAAAGGCTGGGACTTGATAAGAATAACAAGGATGATCTTGAGAAGCATGCCGTTATTGTATTCAATAAATATGCAGACGCGGTAAACGCAGCAGTAAGACGCCACAGCGATACCGCAACCATATTCCATAATTCGGGACATATTCCCAAGGGTAACCATAAATTTATAAATTATAATACACATCTTGAGCTTGAAAGCCTTCCTACGGGCGGATGGGGATATGACCATTTCCCGCTTTCTGCAGCATATGTACGCACCGTGCCCGGTAAGGATTATCTCGGTATGACGGGAAAATTCCACCACAGCTGGGGTGAATTCGGCGGCTACAAGCATCCCAATGCTCTTATATATGAAACAGCACTCAGCATTGCAAACGGTGCAGGCTGTTCCGTGGGTGATCAGATGCACTCCGATTCTCAGATGAATGCCGCAACCTATTCACTTATAGGTGCTGCATATAAGCGTGTTGAGGAGAGAGAAAAATGGATAAAGGGCGCTGTGAATGCGGCTGATATTGCCGTGCTCAGTGAAGAGGCTGTTACGGGAAACCGTGACGCAAAGGCTGATATCGGCGCAAACAGAATGCTTCTTGAGAAGAATTATCTCTATAATTTTATAGATGAAAGTGCAGAATTAGACAGTTATAAGCTTCTTATTCTCCCCGATGTGAAGGGAATGAGCGATGCATTCTTAAATAAAGTGAAAGCTTTTATTGAAAATGGCGGCAAGGTAATAGCAAGCGGTGAAAGCATTGTGAAGGACGGCAGCTTCACCCTTGACACAGGTGCTGTTTTCAAGGGCGAGTGTGAGTTTTCACCTACCTATTTTGTTCCCTGCTTTGAAACGGTGAACGGCAACACGGCATATATTATGAGATGCAAGGCTTTTAGAATAGAGGCAGAGGACTGTGAAATTCTTGCTCTCAGGCAGAATCCTTATTTTAACCGGACAAGAGAGCATTTCTGCTCTCATATGCATGCTCCCAATAACACAGAGGAAAATTTCCCCGCTGTTGTTATAAAGGGTAATGTAGCTTATATCAGCTGGGACATTTTTACAGCCTATGCAAAGCTCGGTCATCTCAGCTTCAAGGAGATATTCAGTGAGGCTGTTGCAAGACTTCTGGGTGATGACGTGAGTGCAAGGGCAGCTGTTCCCGATAAGGCGGTTATGACTCTTACAAGACAGGAAACAGAAAAGAGAAGCATACTTCATCTTTTATATGCCCACACAACTCTCAGAGGCGAAAGAACCGAGGTTATTGAGGATACCGTGCCTCTTTATAATGTCAGCTGTCAGGTAAAATGTGAAAAGGCTCCCTCATCCGTCACACTTGTGCCCTCAGGTGAAAAGCTTGAATTTACCTTTGACGGTAAAAATGTGAGCTTCACCGTCCCCGAAGTAGACATTCATCAGATGGTAGAAATAGCAGATTAAAGTGCCTAATAAAAGGAAGAGAAGCAACCGGCTGATTTAAGTGCCGGAATATAAGGAGTAGCTATTATGAAAAATGTGGAATACACTCTTATTGAAATCCCTATGGGCTCAAAAAACAAGTATGAGCTTGATAAAGAGACGGGACGCATTGTGCTTGACCGTGTTTTGTATGCGGCTATGATGTATCCTGCCGAATACGGTATTCTCGAAAACACGCTTGCACCCGACGGGGATGCACTGGATGTGCTTGTTATCTGCTCAGACCCCACCTTCCCCGGCTGCGTGGTGCCTGCAAGGGTGCTGGGATACTTAAGTATGCTTGACGGCGGTATGGTGGACTATAAGATAATCACCGTGCTTGACTGTGACCCCAGATATGACAATATCAACGAGCTTGAGGATCTTTCCCCCTTTGTTCTTAAGGAAATTGCAAATTTCTTTGCAAACTACAAGGTGCTGCAGGGAATTTCCGTTGAGGTAGGGGAATACAAGGGCAGAGAAGAGGCTCTGAAAATAATCGAAGAGTGCAGAAAAGCTTATATCGATTCATTGACAGAATAATAAACAGACAGAAAAATCCGGGATTCACAATGAAGTGAGTCCCGGATTTTTTCAGTTGATTTCAGCTGTATGTCTTTTTTTCTGAAATTTTTCAAGGAAATGCATTGCATTTTTCATGGATTTATCAGTCGCCTAAGAGGTTATAGTATCTGCCCATCCAGTAGGGGAGAAGGTAGATGTAGGGCATCTGGGCTCTCATGCCGTTTGCATTTGTGCCGGGGAGGGTGGCGGTGCGGTTTACTGTTTTTGAGTTGATTTCAATGAATTCTTCAGCACCTGAATCGCATACAAACTGATTGCCGTCGTAGTGCACAAGCACACGGGCGGAGTATTCAACAGGGTATTTAAGCTGAGGAGGACAGCCCATTTCTTCAGGCTCATAGTCCCATACGATGTCTTTTCTGTGGCTGTTATAGACGGGCCAGCGGATAAGATCGAGATTCATTTCGGAAAGGCTCTTTGCTGCATTTTCAATGTCGCAGCAGTTGTCTGTAAGAGCACCGTAGATTATGTTGAACATAGGTGAGCGCTCCACCTTTTCGTAATCAAAATGGTGAGTAAGTCCCATTTTGAAGATTTCCTTATGGGCGCAGTCGTCGGTGTAGACAATAAGGGGATAGATGTTTGTAAAGTCGAGCTGGTCATCGATGTGAGCAAGGTGTGCATCCTCTACCTTATACTGCATACAGTTCATTGCGTAGTGGTGCTTTTCTATGAGCATTTCATAAACCTTGTTATACTTTTCATCCCCTGTTACGTGATAGGTTGTTTTTAAGAAAGAGAGAATCTCAAGAGAGTTTGTGCCTCTTTCATAATACCAGCGGTCGTCGTTGTTGAGAAGATCGGGCTCCCAGTTTGCCCAGGTGGTGGGCACTCCGTCCACATCGCAGAGGTGGAAATTATTTTCTATTATATGATCTGTGATTGTTTTTACAACCTCAGCAATTTTTTTCTTTTCCTTCTTGTCGGCAACAAGGTCAAAATATATTCCGTATGCAAAATAGTGGCCTGTCATTTCATCGGAGGAGGTTTCTCCCAGCCATTCGCAGTCGGGATTGTTTTCGCAGAAGTGCCATTCCTCGCGGTTGCCCGTAGCAAAGTTTTCTTCACAGGAATATCTTGTTGCTCTTGCAGTGAAGCCCTTTTTGCCTGTAACCTCAGTGAGCTTTATCATAGCTTCAACTGCTTTTTTTGCATTTTCCTTTGCCTTTTCGTCACCTGTTACCTTGTAGCGGAAGCACTGTGAGGCGCAGTAAAGACCTGTGAAAAGACCGTCGTTGTCGGAATTGGGAAGCCAGCCTGAGTCAAGGTCGCCGTATTTTCTCAGCTCTCTTGAAACCTGATAGCCTTCATTACGGGTGAAATATTTAACTGCCATTTCATCATAATGGTTTGCCTTTTCCTCAAGTGTCATAAGGCTATGGGTAATAACACTGATTCCGCGGGGCGTTACTGCAGCGATCGTGCCCTTATCGGAAACTGCAATTTTTGTAACCGTGGGATGCATAAGCCATGCACCGTAGGAGAAATAGCTGATTTTTCCTTCAATAAGTGTGATAACACCTGTGTTTGTTGCAAAGTATTTCTTTCCGTCGGGTGCAAAATACATATCGTTGAAGGAGCCTGCAGGCACGCTGTAGAAATCGTTGCCGTTGTACCAGAAATTTCTGCCGTCGTAGATATTAAGTCCTTCATCGCTGCCTACCCATAAGTGTCCCATACCGTCAAGAGAAAGACAGTTTACCTTCTTTGAAAGCACGCCTGACATATCGGGAGTGATTTCCGCAAAATGACGGCGCTTGCCCTTCATTGAAAGAAGCCCCTCCGTGGTGCAGCCTATGTAAACGGTTTCACCGTATTTTGATTTGTTGTCCTTTGCGGCAAGACATACCGTGTCCTCGGGAATGCCCACAATTTTTGTGAATTCACCGTCGGAAAGAAGATAAAGCTCCTTCTCTGTTATGAGCCACAAGGATTTGTCGAGTGCAAGGGAAATATCAAGCACTCTGCAGTCGAAGGAAGCAAGCTTTCTTATCTTTCCGTTTTTCAGCTCACCGAGATTATTTCCCGATGCAACAAAAAGTCTGCCGCTGCAGGAAAAAAGGCTGTCTGCTCTGATGCTGAGCTTTTTTATCTTGCCGTCGGCATATTCAAAAAGAATGCCCTCTGAAGCTATATAAAGACATTCACCCTGAAAAGCGGCTGCTGTTACATTTTCAATATCAATTCCGTTTTCGGAGGTGATGAATTTTTTGTCATACTGTCTGAACTGACCGAAATTAAGAGTGTATTTTTTCATACTGTTTCTCCCTGAAAATATTTTCTATATTCTAACATATTATTATTTTTTTGTCGAGATATCTTTATTACAGATTGACAGCATTTTCATTGAGGAGGAACTCATACAACCCCAAGTGCAGTATTCCGTAGTCATCTGTCCAGGCTTTCTGATATGTTTTTGTTATAATTATTTTTTTGAAAAAATCTTTTACATTTTTAAGCGGTCTCAATTCTGCTTCTGCCTTTTCGGCTTCGCTTATATTAAGTGCTGACTGAATGTAATATCTTTTTGCTCCCATATTTGCAACAAAATCTATTTCACACTGTTTTTTTGTTCGCACGTTGTTTTTGGTTTCGCTTATATCGACAACACCTACATCAACAAAGTATCCTCTTTGTAAAAGCTCATTAAAAATAATGTTTTCCATTATATGAGTTTCTTCCTGCTGTCTGAAGCGGAGCCGTGCGTTCCGAAGCCCCGTATCTGTGCAATAATATTTTGACGGATATTCAAAATATTTTTTTCCTTTGACATCATATCGCTTTGCATTGGTAAATAAAAATGATTCTGTAAGATAATTAAGGTATTGAGAAACCGTTGTGCTTGAAATGCTGATATTTTTAACGGATTGAAGAGTTCTGGAGATTTTTGCTGCATTGGTAAGTGAGCCTGTTGAAGAACACAGGTCATCTGTCAGCTCGGTAAGAATATCAGGATATTTTATACTGTAGCGTTCTTCTATATCCTTGAAATATATTTCGTCAAACAGTCCTGTGAGATAATTCATTTTTTCTGTATCGTTTTTTTTCAGTACAGTCAGAGGCAATCCTCCGTATAAAGCAAAGTTTTCATAGGCCTCTGCTTTATCGCCGCCTGTGTAATCATAGTATTCTTTGAATGACAGCGGAAAAACCCTTACCTCATCACCTCTTCCTCTGAAAGCAGTCATAACGTCTTTTGTCAGCATTTTTGAATTGCTGCCGGTAACATAAATATCTGTATTTTTAAGTCTCAGTAAGCCGTTTAAAACATTATAGAGTCTTATTTCTTCAGAGTTTTTCAGCTCTTCCTTTGTTATTGCATACTGCACCTCATCAATGAAGATATAATACATCTGAGAATCTGAAATCTGTGAACGGATGTATTCTGAAAGTTTTGCAGGATCTCTGTAATCAAGCATAGTATCGTCATCAAGTGCTATAGTGATTATGTGTCCTGCATCTGTACCGTTTTCAATAAGATAATCATAAAAAAGGTTGAAAAGCAGGTAACTTTTTCCGCATCTTCTTATACCTGTAATGACTTTTATCATACCGTTGTGCTGTTTGTTTATCAGTGTGTCCAGATAACTTTGTCTTTGTATCATAATACTTTTGCCGACCTTTCTGTTTGAAAGTTGAGTGATTTTGCGCCTAAGTTTCAAGTAGAGTATACATTATCTGACTTCAAATTGCAAGTCTTACTTGAAAGTTGGGTGATTTTGCACCTGAGTTTCAAGTGGGGAGTGAATCTGTAAAAAATATCATCCGCACTATAGTTTAGTGCGGATGATGAGCTTTATGCCTTTTCGTACATAATTATTTCTGCCTTGGGGGCTTCGTTTATTGTTATATCAATGCCCTGAGTCATAAGCTCGGCACCTGTTTTTGTTATGATGCTGTCAGGTGTGTCGTAGTTATATACATTGTATGTGCTGTCGCTTTCAAGACCGTTGAGTACAAGGTGATATGTGTTTTTCTGTACGTTTTCTCTTTTGTAAATAAGAGCCATACCGCTTCCGGCATCGGTATCAAACTGCATTGCAAGATACTTCTCAGTGTCGGTTTCGCCGTCGGCAAGGGGATAGTAGTTACCGACCATATGGGGTCTTATTGAATAATAATCAAGAAGCTGAGATGATGATATTATGTTTGTTCTTACTGCATATTCTCCCGTTCTGTAGGCACAGGTGCCGTT
>JAZSNB010000158.1:0-4742 GCA_045536195.1 Acutalibacteraceae bacterium | reverse complement strand
TACATTGATGATGCAAACCAGGAGGCAGGTGAAGACCAATTCCAGGTTATTGTTGAAATCAGGAATGCAGACGGCAACAAAATCGGTGAGCTTCTTATCAACAACAGAGGCAGTCTTGAAAGTGCTGACGAATATGCAAATGTTACTATTGACGAGTATAAGGATGTTGAATCGGTTACAGTAAGCGATGTGGATTCTGCAACATTCGGCATTTTTGATGTAAGACATTTTACTCTTGACAGAGGCTTTATGGTTGATAACCGTTATTTCGGTTATTATCAGATTCCTGATGAAAGCATTGAATTTCGCAATGTTCGTTTTGATCTTGAACTTCTCGGTTATTACTATAAGGATGTTGAATTTCCCAAGGCAGAATGCGAAGCCATTATGAATTCAATAGTAATCAAATAATAATCACATTTGCGGAGTGGCCGTCATAGGCGGTCACTCTTTTTGACTTTTTATTCAATATGATGTAAAATGTTAAAAACAGTTTTATTTTCGGAGAAATATTATGAAAGATTTCAGTAAAATCAGCTTCAAATGGACATTCCGTGATTATCAGCAGAAGGTGCTTGATAATGCGAATAAGCATCTTCTCGACAGAAAAATACATATTGTAGCAGCTCCCGGTAGCGGAAAGACCGTGCTGGGACTTGAGCTTATAAGAAGACTCGGCGCTCCCGCTCTCGTTCTTTCTCCCTCTGTTTCAATCAAACAGCAGTGGGGGGACAGATTCAAAGAATGCTATCTTCCCGAAACGGAAAATGTCAATGAATATGTGTCCTTTGATATTATGAAGCCCTCGCTTCTCACATCAATTACATATCAGGCACTTCACGCCGCCGTAAACAGACTTCCTATGGAAACGGGAGCCGATGAGGATGAATTTGAAGCTGAATCCGGTGCAGATTTCAGTAATTTTGATCTGATTTCTCAAGTGAAAAAGGCGGGAATCAAAACCTTATGCCTTGATGAAGCCCATCATCTTAAAAGCGAATGGCAGAGAGCTCTCGAAAAATTTATAGGAATTCTCGGAACGGAAGTTACTGTAATTTCTCTTACAGCAACACCGCCCTATGACTCCGAATCGGGAGAATGGAACAGATACATAAGCCTTTGCGGTGAAATTGATGAGGAGATTTTTGTTCCTCAGCTTGTAAAGCAGAAGACCCTTTGTCCCCATCAGGACTATATATATTTCAGCTATCCCACCGAAGAGGAGGCTGAAACTCTGAGAAGCTACAGGCAAAAGGCAAAGGACTGCGCAAAATATATAATTAAAAACGGCTACATTGCCGCCGCTTTGAAGAATGCAGGAGTAATAGGCGAAAAGCCCTTAAGTGATGAAATCCTTTATGATAATACCGACGGCTTTACTGCTCTCATTACTCTCGGAAAAGCCTGCGGTATCAATATTCCCTCCGACATAATAAAAAAGCTTTTCGGAAGAAAAAATGTTCCCGAAAATAGTATTGAAATAACGGAAAAGACATTTCAGTTTATTATCGATAAGCCTGAAATTTTCGGAGAAGCTTTGTCGGAGGAATTAAAAAACATTCTTCTCGAAAACTCTCTCATTGAAAAAAGAAGGGTTCAGCTTATTACAACGGATAAAATCAACAGAATGCTGGCTTCTTCTATGGGTAAGCTTAAAAGCATTGAGATTATTGCAGAAAACGACGTAAATAATCTCGGTGAAGGCCTTCGTATGCTTGTTCTTACGGATTTTATAAAAAAGGAAATAAAGAAAAGCATAGGAACAGCGGATGAACTTCATACAATGGGGGCTGTTCCCGTATTTGAAGCCATACGAAGAAGGCTCGGAGAAAAAACAAAGGTAGCACTTCTTACGGGAACTCTTGTAATACTTCCCGATTCCGCCGTAGCCTCGGCACAGAAGATCGCAAACGAGGAAAAAGCTGGCTGTATTGTAAAACCCATTGAGGGAACAAAGCACTCCGAGGTTGTTTTTGGTGGCTCAAACAAGCATAAGGTCGGTATTATTACAAAAATCTTTGCTCTCGGAGAAATAAATATTCTTGTGGGAACAAAATCTCTTCTCGGAGAGGGCTGGGATTCTCCGAATATAAATTCTCTGATACTTGCAAGCTTTGTGGGAAGCTTTATGCTCTCGAATCAGATGAGAGGCAGAGCAATAAGAATTGATAAAAAGAATCCCGATAAGGTGTCAAATATATGGCATCTCGTAACTGTTCTTCCCGACGGTGACGGTAAAAACACCAATGAACTCGAGGGTGATGATTTTCTCACCGTAAAACGCCGTTTTTCCTGTTTTCAGGCTCCCTCATATAATAAGAGTGTCATAGAAAACGGAATCAAAAGAATCGACATTTTGACCCCGCCTTTTGATAATGCAGGTATCGACAGAATAAATTCCGAAATGCTTCGCATTTCCTCTGACAGAAAAACTGCCGCATCCCGCTGGGATTTTGAAATAAAGGGAAGTTCTACTCCTGTTATTAGCGATGTAAGCGAAGTTCCGATGTCGGTTTATCCTAAAAAGAAGGTATCAAGCAATAAGCTTTATGCGATTATTTTTGCTGTTCTTGCGGTGCTTGGTATTGTAATTGCTGTGTCAGCAGGCTTTATCGGCTCTGTTTTCGGAATTGCTGTCACAATAATGTCCTTGTATTTTATGATAAAAAAGGCATCCTTTGTATCGAAAAACTCCACGCCCGAAAAGACGGTAACGGGGCTCTCCCGCGCAGTGCTTAAAACCCTCCAACAGCTTAAAGAAATTGATTCTTCTCCGAAAATCAAGGTAAATGTAAAGAAAGCCGCTGACGGAAAATCACTTTCTGTAAGCCTTACGGGAGCGAGTGAAAGAGAATCAAAGGTCTTTATCAAGGCCATATCGGAGCTTTTCTCTCCCATTGATGATCCCAGATATGTTATTATCGGTATCACTAAAATATTCAAGGCAGAAAAGAGAAATTTCACAAACAGCTTTTCCTGTCCGTCTGTTATCGGCGTTAATAAAGAAAGTGCGGAAGTTTTCAGAAAATACCTTAAATCTCCCGCAGGAGATTTCGAGCTTGTTTTCACAAGAAGCGAAAACGGAAGAAAAATTCTCAATGAATGTAAAAAAATGTCATTTCTTAATTTAATTATAAGTTAGAATAAAAGCTTTTCTAATGAATTAGCGTATCTGATAACTTGGTTAAAATGGTAAGGAGCGTTTTTGCGTGTATTTGGAGAGCGCTTGAATGGCATTCAAGAGGTCAAGAGTTCGATCCTCTCCGTCTCCACCAAAAATAAGACAGTCTTCGGACTGTCTTATTTTTATCCGATCGACAGGATTGGTATGTGCCCGCCGTCAGGCGTATGTAATCAGGGAAGCTGGTATGTAAACACCAAATGTGAATTTAGTCTGCGACGGAACACATGTATGGCTTTTTCGTGATTTTTCGCTACTGCACACTTAGTAAGTATTTTTTTTGACATGGTTTTTTAGCTTATCTGTATCCGAGGTTGAATGCTCCGTTTTTTCTATATTAACTATACTTTTCCCGTAGAGATGCTTATTTTACTTAACTCTACGATTCATAGGTTGATAAATCGGCTCTCTTATGATACTATTTGGGTGTAGAAAGGCGGTGTTTTTATGACTCAAAAAGAGTGCGGAGAGTTTATTGCTCTTCTCAGAAAAGAATCCAATCTTACTCAAAAACAGCTTGCAGAAAAAATCAATGTAACCGACAAAGCTGTTTCAAGATGGGAAACAGGAAAGGGCTATCCTGATGTGACTTCCCTTGTTGCATTGAGTGAATTTTTTAGCATCAGTGTCAATGAGCTTCTGTCAGGCAAAAGGATTTCTGATGACAGTGTAAAAGAAGCGGCTGACGAGAATATTATTTCTGTCATCAAAGAATCAAGAAAAGTCAAGTTTAAAAGCCTCATAACTGCTGTTACTACATACATATTGATGTGCATTTTATGTTTTATGTTAGGTTTATTGCTGATGACACCGGGATCTGAACCCGTAACAGCAGTAATTTCTGCGGCGGTTGTGAGTATCGTTTTGTGTGTCGCCGGTGTAGCACTCACGTACACTCAACCGAAAAAAGTATTGCATGCATTCTGTTTGACAATTTTGTCAGCGTGGCTGATTGTACCGTCTTTTTATTTTGTTGCATTATATTTGTCGGATGCTTTTGCTCCGTCAATAATTCATGAAATCTTAAGTCTTACAATTATGGCTTTCGGGATCCCCGGATTTATGTTTTTAAATATAATGAATGAAAACCTGAACTCAAACCCTGTCTTTATTTATTTTGTCGTTGGTGCATTGTGTGCTGTTGTACCGGTTCTTGTAACATATTTCTTTGTCAGATCAAAAAGAGATTTATAATATAGTTTTCTTATACTGCCAAAAACACGTAAAAAATCAAACATAACAGATAAATATTTTCAGGTCTGTTCGGAGAAGCACATAATAGTATTTAACAGAAAATAAGTTTTCTGTTATTCGACTTAGTCAAAAAAACTGTATCAAAAAACATCGTATCCGGATGTTTTTGATACAGTTTTTTTATTATATAGGAAATTGCTCGCGATGTGAGCAATTTAGCTTATAACAAGAAACTCCTACAGCCCCCAAGATTGGGGGTAGGGGGTTGATATATCGTAAGATTTTTTCTTATACTTTTGAATAATCTTTAGCTTTTTCAAAAAGTTCAGTGCGGTTTGTGATTTCAAGCTTGCGATATATTGCTGCC
>JAZSNB010000072.1:0-20424 GCA_045536195.1 Acutalibacteraceae bacterium | reverse complement strand
GGTATTGTTTTTTCTGCTTTTGTGTTTTATTATATAGGAAATTGCTCGCGTTGTGAGCAATTAACATATAATTCGCCTGCAGGCTCATTGAATAACGCAAGCTTATTGAACAAAAAACACCTTTTCGCCCCCAAGATTGGGGGGACGGGGGGGTTGAAGCAAAATGCTTTTTTATTATATAGGAAATTGCTCGCGTTGTGAGCAATTTAGCTTATAACAAGAAACACCTACAGCCCCCAAGATTGGGGGTAGGGGGTTGATAAATCGTAAGATTTTTTCTTATTTCAAAATAAAGGAAGTGAGTTTATGGATACAGGCGATAGTAGCACTAATTCGGGCGGTCGAAGTATGTGCTTTGTTTCTGATGAATTTATTTTCATAAACTCACCGTATTGCATCCGCTGAATAAAATGCGGACTTCCCCTCTCGTGTTTGTGTGTTACTCCTGTAAATTATCCCGTTGAAAATAATAAAGGAGGAATACAAATGGACGAATCAAGAGAAAACTCTCTTGTTGAGCGAGCTCTTGAGTTGCTCAAAGATAAAAATTTTATATCATTACGCGAATTACTTGAGGAACAGAATCCTGCCGACATAAACGATATTATTGACGAATTATCCGATCAGCAATCTTTTCTGATTTACAGACTCTTACCCAAAGAACTGGCAGCAGAGGTTTTTGTTGAAATGGACACTGATAAGCAGGAATATCTGATAAACTTTTTCAGTGATTCGCAGTTAAAAGATGTCTTCGATGAGTTGTATTATGATGATACTGCGGACATTATTGAAGAAATGCCTGCAACCGTTGTAAAGCGTATACTTAAGGTTGCATCTCCGGATATGAGAAAGGCTGTAAATGAGTTACTTAAATATCCCGAGGACTCAGCAGGCAGCATAATGACCACTGAGTTTGTAAGACTCAAAAAATCTTTTACGGTTACCGAATCACTCGAATATATTCGCACAGTCGGTGTTAACAAAGAAACAATTTATACGTGCTATGTTACCGATGAAAAGAATCACCTTATAGGTATAGTTACAGCAAAAGATCTTCTTCTCTCCGAGCTTGATATTGAAGTCGGAGAAATAATGGAGGATAATGTAATTTCCGTTAATACTCTTGAAGATTCTGAAGAAATTGCACTGATGTTCGGTAAATACGACTTTCTTGCATTACCTGTTGTTGATAAAGAAAACCGACTTGTCGGCATTATCACCGTTGACGATGCTATTGACGTTATGCAGGAAGAAGCCGACGAAGATCTTGCTATGATCTCTGCTGTTACACCGGGCGATACAGAATATCTCAAAACTTCCGTATTTAAGCTTTGGGCATCAAGAATCCCCTGGCTGATGATTCTTATGATTTCTGCCACTTTCACAGGAATGATTATTTCAAAATTTGAAAGCGCTCTTGCTGTATTGCCTATACTTACAGCATTTATTCCTATGCTTATGGGCACAGGAGGAAATGCAGGAAGTCAGGCTTCGGTTACCGTAATACGCGGTATTTCCCTCGGGCAAATCGAATTTAAAGATTTTCTAAAGGTATTATGGAAAGAATGCAGAGTTTCAGTACTGTGCGGAATTATTCTTGCTGTTGCAGCAATCGGCAAAGTTATGCTGGTAGATAATCTTTTAATGCATAATCCGGATGTTACATTTTTTGTTGCACTCGTTGTAGGTCTTACTCTGTTTGCAACAATAGTGTCAGCAAAAATAATCGGATGTGCACTCCCCCTTCTTGCAAAAAAAATCGGCCTTGATCCCGCAGTAATGGCCAGCCCTCTTATAACTACATTAATTGACACAATTTCTCTTCTTGTTTATTTTTACTTTGCAACAATTATTCTCAACATCTGAAAAAAGCTGTCGGTTTGCTGCCGACAGCTTTTAATTTTATCAGAAATTGGATCCGTTCCATCCCCATACAGATGAACCATCATATCTCACATAAACCCGGGAAGCATCAATTTTAAGATTCTGTTCAAAATAGCTGCATAATTCTCCGGTAAATCTCTCAGCACTGTCTTTATCGACATTACCGAACAGTTTTACTTCAACAAAAGCACTGTCTGAAGAATTATCACCTCTGAACCATATCTTTTGTTCGTCGGAGATATTGCACATCAGCCATTGCTCGCTTTTACCCGGAAAAACAGAAATCGCCTTCCCCAACTGAGCTTTTAACGATGTCTCTTCTGCAAAAGTGAGTTTTTTTGTTAATTTAACATCAATATACGGCATAAATACCCCTCCTTAAAAGTTCAGGACTGTTCATAATTCAAAGAACAGTCCTTATACAATTTATTTAACTACTTCTACGCTGATAACAGCCTTTTCGCCGTTAATATCCCATTCCTTTGAAATATCATATGAAACATTTGTTTTTACAGAATCAGCAAGAACATCTCCTGCAATATCAGCAGCTTTATCATTTATAACAGCTTCAAGCTTCTGTGATGCAGAAATACCGACATTGATATGATCGGTAACATTAAAGTCTGAATCTTTTCGCATAGTCTGAACTTTAGAAATAATTTCTCTTATAAAACCTTCTGCAATGAGTTCATCGGTAAGTCTTGTATCAAGAGAAACGGTAAATCCGTTATCGGAAAGAGAATAAGAATCATCCATCTGCTGTGCGGAAATAAGAAGATCATCCGCAGAAAGTTCAATATCACCAATAGAAATTGAGAGTGTGATGAATCCTCTTGTATCAAGCTCCTTCTTTGCAGCCGAGCCATCAAGCTTTTCAAGAAGTCCTCTGATTTCGCCGAGCTGCTTACCGTACTTCGGACCGAGAGTTTTAAGCTGAGGCTTGAAAGTATAGGTTACGAGACCGTCAGCATTATCAGCAAAAATTACTTCCTTGATGTTAAGCTCGTCACGGATGATTTCAGCATACATATCACTGAGCTTATTTTCAGAAACTACAGTAACACAAGCAAGAGGCTGACGGTTTTTAATATTTGCACCGTTTCTTGCAGCTCTTCCGAGCACAACAATATTAAGAACATTGTCCATATTCTTTTCAAGCTCTTTATCAATATACTTCTCATTGATTTCGGGATAATCGCACAGATGAATGCTTTCGGGAGCTGACTTATCAATTGAGCAAACAAGATTTCTGTAGATATCCTCTGCCATAAAGGGAATCAGAGGAGCAGAAGCCTTTGCAATTGTTACAAGAGCAGTATAAAGAGTCATATAAGCATTAATCTTATCTTCAGGAAGTCCCTGAACCCAATAGCGCTCACGACCGCGTCTGACATACCAGTTTGAAAGCTCATCAACAAAACTTTCCAGAGCCTTTGCAGATTCGGGAATTCTGTAATTCTCAAGGTGATTATCAACTTCCTTAACTGTCGAATTAAGACGAGAAAGAAGCCATTTATCCATAACAGGAAGCTTATCATAATTGAGCTCATACTTGGTTGCATCAAACTTATCGATATTTGCATAAAGAACAAAGAAAGCATATGTGTTCCAGAGTGTACCCATAAACTTGCGCTGTCCTTCCTGAACAGCTTTTCCATAGAATCTGTTGGGAAGCCAGGGGGCTGAGTTTGTATAGAAATACCAACGTATTGCATCCGCACCGTATGTTTCAAGAGCCTCAAAAGGATCTACTGCATTACCTTTTGATTTTGACATTTTCTGTCCGTTTTCATCCTGAACATGTCCGAGAACAATAACATTTTTATAGGGAGCCTTGTCAAAAATGAGAGTTGAAATGGCAAGAAGAGAGTAGAACCAACCTCTGGTCTGGTCAACTGCTTCAGAAATAAAGTCTGCAGGGAACTGTTTCTCAAAAAGCTCTTTGTTCTCAAAGGGATAGTGATGCTGAGCAAATGGCATAGAGCCTGAATCAAACCAACAGTCAATAACTTCAGGAACTCTCTTCATTTCTTTGCCGCATTCAGGACACTTCAATGTAACAGCATCTATATAAGGACGGTGCAGTTCAACATCATCGGGACAATTATCGGACATTGATTTCAGCTCTTCAATGCTGCCGATACAGTGTCTGTGACCGCATTCACATTCCCAGATATTAAGAGGAGTTCCCCAATAGCGGTTACGAGAAAGTCCCCAATCCTGTACATTTTCAATAAAGTTTCCGAATCTGCCCTTACCGATACTCTCCGGCATCCAGTTGATAGTATTATTATTCTTAACAAGATTATCCTTGACTGCAGTCATCTTTATGAACCAGGATTCTCTTGCATAATAAATAAGAGGAGTATCGCATCTCCAGCAGTGGGGATAATCATGCTCAAATTTAGGAGCATCAAAGAGAAGACCGTCCTTTTCAAGATCAACGAGAATAGGCTTGTCAGCATCTTTTACAAAAAGACCGGCATAAGGAGTTTCTTCAGTCATTTCACCCTTTGAATCAACAAACTGTACAAAAGGAAGACCGTATTTTCTGCCTACGTTTGCGTCGTCTTCACCAAAAGCAGGAGCAATATGTACAATACCGGTACCGTCGGAAAGTGTTACGTAATTGTCGCAGGTTACATAGTGACCTTTGATCTTCTGTTTTTCCACAGCTTTACCCGTGCATTCAAAGAGAGGTTCATATTCTTTTCTTTCAAGAGCAGTTCCCGGGAATGTTTCAAGAATTTCATATGCACTTTCCCCTTCTTCTCTCTTAAGAGCTCCGAGCACCTTATCAAGGAGGGCTGTTGCCATATAATATGTATATCCGTCGCAAGCTTTTACTTTGCAATATTCATTATCAGGATTTACACAAAGAGCTACGTTTGAAGGAAGAGTCCAGGGAGTTGTTGTCCAAGCAAGGAAGTATGCATCCTCACCTTTAACCTTGAAACGTACTACAGCAGAGCGTTCCTTAACACACTTATATCCCTGGGCAACCTCGTGGGAAGAAAGAGGTGTGCCGCAACGAGGACAATAAGGTACTATCTTAAAGCCCTTATAAAGCAGGTCTTTTTCCCATATTGTTTTTAATGCCCACCATTCGGATTCAATAAAATTATTGTCGTACGTAACATAAGGATCATCCATATCAGCCCAAAAACCGACCGTACTGGAAAAGTCTTCCCACATTCCCTTATATTTCCATACGCTTTCTTTACACTTATCAATAAAGGGAGCGAGACCGTATTCTTCGATCTGTTCCTTACCGTCAAGTCCGAGAAGTTTTTCAACTTCTATTTCGACGGGAAGACCGTGCGTATCCCAACCGGCTTTTCTCGGAACCATGCAGCCTTTCATTGTACGGTAACGAGGAATCATATCCTTAATAACTCGGGTAAGAACGTGTCCTATATGAGGCTTACCGTTTGCAGTGGGAGGACCGTCATAGAAAACATATGACTCTCCGTCTGCACGGGATGCCATGCTTTTTCTGAAAATATCATTGTCTTTCCAGAACTGCTCAATCTTCTTTTCGCGCTCTACGAAATTAAGATTGGTTGAAACCTTATCATACATAGAATTTATACCTCCTGAAAAAAAATAAGCCCTTGCCGTTTAACAGGACAAGGGAACTTGTTATACCACCTATTAACATACGTTCATATGCTGTCCGATTAACGGTGGACATCCGGAAAAGCTTACTGAATTCAGCTTATCAACTCCAAAGTGATCTTCGCTAATACTTACTCACACAGGCTCACACCATACCCTGCTCGCTGAGGCTTTCGGATAATAACTACTCTCTTTATCATAGTTTTTTATCTTTTATATAATAAATTATAATAATAAAATTGTCAAGTATTTTTTAGCAATGTAACAAAATGAGAGCGTGCATCATAAAATATAGCGAGGAGGAACCGCAATGAACATAACACATACAATCTCTGTGATCGGAGGAGATTCCAGGCAGCTATATGCGGCAGAACATTTTATAAATATGGGATATAAAACGAAGCTGTTCAACTGTGAGCTGGAAAATATTACCGACAAAAAAAATTATTGCAAAAATCTCGGAGAAGCAATGGAAAGTGAAATTATACTTCTTCCCCTTCCGGTGACAAAGAATAACAAGATTATCAATGCACCGTTATCTGACGAAAATATCTCCTTGAACACTTTAACAGGTTTTCTTGAAGAAAACCACAAGGTTTTTCTCGGAATGGCGCCGGGTGCCGTTTTCAGACAAATAAAGGGCTCTGCAGGCTTTGTTTATGATTATTTTACAGATGAATCATTAATATACAAAAATGCACTTCTTACGGCTGAAGGACTCATAAGCATTATTACAAACAAAATCCCTTTAACAATCAATGGTCTGAAAATTGCAATTACAGGTTATGGCAGAATAGCAGGCTGCACAGCACAAATGCTTAAAAGTCTTAATGCGGAAGTTTATATTTTTGCAAGAAACAAGCTTCAGATAACTAAGGCTAATCTTGCAGGACTGAAGGCATATAACATTGAAACAATGAAAAATCATATCGATAAATTTGATTGTCTGATCAATACCGTGCCGCACAGAATTATCAGTAAAGAATTATTAGAAAAAACAAAAAAAGACTGTCTTATAATTGAGGCAGCCAGTGCTCCGTACGGAATAGATTCTGAAGCATGCAATTCCTTACAAAAAAACTTTATCAAGGCATTTTCCCTTCCGGGTAAAACATCGCCTAAATCAGCCGGAATAATAATTGCAGAAACAGTAAATGAAATTATAAAGGAGGAATTGAAATGAAAAAACTTAATATTGGTTTCGCATTATGCGGCTCTTTCTGCACTTTTTCAAAAGTTCTGAAAATAATGCAGCAACTGAAAGAAGAAGGTCATAACTTATTTCCTATAATGAGTTTCAATGCATATAACACAGACACACGCTTCGGCAAAGCAGAATACTTCATTGAAAGAACTGAAAGCATTTGCAGCAATAAAATCATCTCAACATTAAGCGAAGCGGAACCGATAGGTCCGAAGAAGCTTCTCGATATTCTGTTAATTGAACCCTGTACAGGAAACACACTTGCAAAACTGGCAAACTCAATTGCCGACACTCCTGTAACTCTGGCAGCAAAATCTCAGCTTAGAAATATGAGACCCGTAGTAATTGCGATATCAACAAACGATGCTCTGTCAGGTGCCGCCAAAAACATCGGTTTACTTCAGAATTACAAAAATATATACTTTGTGCCGTACAAACAAGATAATTTTGCAGAAAAACCAACCTCAATAGTTGCTGATTTTTCAAAAACTTCAGAAACTATAAAACATGCAATCAATAACACACAGCTACAGCCTTTAATTTTAAACTAGCTTTTATCCCCTCTTGTATAATCTAAAATACCGTCTGCTATATACTTAAACACGGGAGCACAGTCCAATGAGGCTGCGCTTCCTTTTTCATTAAAAACAACAATTACAAATTCAGGTGATTCATAAGGAAAAAAACCTGCGAACCACGTACAGAGATTTTCCTCTCCCTCTTCAAAAATGCCCGTCTGTGCAGTCGCAGTTTTACCTGCAGCCGAAACACATTCAGGCTGTGCGTTAATTCCCGTGCCGTTCAGCATATTATTATAAAGACAGGAATTAATTATGTCGCAAATTTCTTCATCTATTACCCGTTCTCCCTCTTCAGTTTTGTAATAGCCGTAAACTTTATTATTACTGTCGACAAGCTCCCTCAGTAACACCGGCTTATTATATACTCCACCGTTTGCCAGAACACAATATGCGGCAGCAAGCTGCAGAGGAGTAGCGAGTAATTCGCCCTGTCCGAAGCAAAGATTCGCAAGCTGACTGTCTGATGAAATTTCGTGTGCTGAAGTAAAATTTCCTTTATCTGAAGTAATTGCAGAACATAAGCTTATTTGCTTTCCGAAACCGAAAGAAGAAGCAGTATCACAGATTAAATCTTTTCCTGTTCTGATCCCCGCATTTATAAAATAACAATTGCAGGAATTTTCTATAGCCGAATTGAGATCGATAAGACCGTGAGCTTTTGAGTTATAACAATTAAATGTATTCTCACCAACATCTATGCTGCCTGTACAAATATATATATCTGTAAAATCCATGCCTTTATCAATGGCTGCCGCTGCGACAAAGGGTTTAAACACCGAGCCCACAGGATACGCGCTGATTGCTCTGTTCACAAAAGGTCTTTTATCATTATTCAGCGAGCCGGTCATATTCGTCCGATCAAATACGGGCACACTTGCACTTGCCAGAATCTCCGAAGTATCAGCATTTAAGATAACAACAGCACCGCACTCAATATCTGATTCCCGTAAGGCAGCTTCAGCAATGGTCTGAATTTGTTTATCTATTGTCAGAACCACACCTGCGGGCGAATTATAGTTTTCATTAATTACTTCAATACCATGACCCGAAAAAGCATTTCCGTTACCGTCAGCAATATATGAAATCTTAATGCTTCCCGATGATTCATCAAGAATCCTGTCGAAAGCCTTTTCGATTCCTGAAACACCGTAACCGTCTGCATCAACATATCCTATAAGATGACTGCAGATATTACCTCCATACCGTTCAACCAAAGTATACTTAACACTGTCGTCTTCGACTTCTGACAAGCTGTCAATTTCTTTTGCATAACATATTCCGCCCTTAATATTAACGTCAGCATTCACATTGTCATGATTCGAATTTTCAGAAGAAATATAAGCTGAATAATACTTTTCAGTGTCATTTACAAGGGGGATATGATTTCTGTCATATATATATCCTCTGGATTCACCGAGAAGAATCTCTTTTTCAGACTGTACAGCTGCTAATTGTGACATCTCTCCGGATTGTATCACAGCCATCCTTATTATAAGGACAGAATAAAACAGCATAAATACACTCACAAGAATAACGGAACGCTTATAAATGATTGTTTTTTTCATAACACCACCACTTCAAGTATTCCGACTATTTTATAAAATATTACAAATAATTAAAAGACACACGAACATATTGAATTTCGAAGAAAAAAAAGATATAATCAATGTATATGAAAAAAGGAGCTAATAATATGCCATTAAAAGATATGCCGGCATTTATCAGGTCCCATAAGAATGTAAAAAACGCTATACTATATTGTGCCGCATGCTGTGTCTGTCTGTTTATACAGCTTATACTTATGGACAAGAATGCAATTAATGTAGTATTTGATATTATTATTCCCTTTTCAGCAGCTATCTGTTTCGCTTGCTATGCCATTACAATGGCACTGGACAGACCTATAATTCTCATATGTCCTCCGACAGTATACTTTGTTTCATTGCTCATAAACCAGCTTATTGCTGTTGAGGTTGGCGTAAAGGATACTTATCCGTTTGTCACAATGCTGGAAATGATACCATATTTGTTTTTCTGCATTTCTGTTGCGACCTGTAAATTCAAGAAAATAACTGATATCATACTGAGAGTTTTCGGAATAGCAATTGTTATTGCCGGTCTGGTTCTGATTATTCTTGCTGTGTTCTTCAGAATTATAATTTTTGTAAACCGTGTACATTATCTTATGAATACTTTTGCTTTGGTTATGGGATTCCTTGCTTGCCTGTTTATTTATGCTGCAATGCTGGAGCTTCTGAAAATTGCCGGCAATGAAAAACGAGTAAGAAAACCAAAATATGAAAATATATCAGTCGCATAATTCAAAATAATTAAAGAGCTGTTATACCGCAGCTCTTTTTATTATGCTGAAATTTATCATGCACCTACCGAACCGATATCTGTTTATAAACTCAAAAAAAACCCTCTGCTGTAATAAGCAAAGGGTTTTTTCATTCAATTAATATTTGGGACGTGCAGTATATCCTGTATGAAGAATTTCATGAGCCTTATGAGAATTCGGTTCACCGAAATACTCAGCGTAAATTGCCTTAACATCAGGATTCATATGAGACTTTCTTACAGGAAGACTCTTATCATCATTATAAAGTCCTGCTGCACGCTTTGCACGGATATCAACATTGTTATGAACAGAAGCAGGCTGAATGGGCTGACCGCCGCCGTTTACACAGCCGCCGGGGCAAGCCATAACTTCAATAAAGTCATAAGTCTTTTCGCCTGATTTGATCATTTCAAGAAGCTTCTTTGCATTTGCAGTACCGGAAGTAACAGCAACTCTGATTTCATTGCCGGCAATTGTGTAAGTAGCTTCCTTGATACCTTCAACACCTCTTACTTCATTGAACTCAAGATTTGCAAGTTCTTCACCTGTAAGAGTTTCATATGCAGTACGAAGTGCAGCTTCCATAACACCGCCGGTAGCACCGAAGATAGTACCTGCGCCGGAGCCGAGTCCGAAGGGAGCATCATATTCTTCATCAGGAAGCTGATTGAAGAGGATACCGGCCTTCTTAATCATTCTTGCAAGCTCACGAACTGTAATAACAGCATCAATATCAGCAAGTCCTTCAACTGCAGTATGATCAAGTCTTTCAGCTTCGAACTTCTTAGCTGTGCAAGGCATTACGCTTACAACATATATATCCTTAGGATCAATTCCCATCTTTTCAGCATAATATGTCTTTGCAACAGCACCGAACATTCCCTGAGGAGACTTGCATGAAGAAAGATTGGGAATAAATTCAGGATAATAAGTTTCACAGAATTTAATCCATCCGGGTGAACAAGATGTAATAAGAGGAAGATTTTCTTTTTTGGTATATCTGCCGAGGAATTCGGTAGCTTCTTCCATAATAGTAAGGTCAGCGGAGAAGTTTGTATCGAAAACCTTGTCAAAACCAAGAGCTCTGAGAGCTGCAACAAGCTTGCCTGTTACAACTGTACCCATTTCATAGCCGAATTCTTCACCGAGACCAACTCTAACAGCAGGAGCTGTCTGAACAATAACATACTTTGCAGGATCGTTGATTGCATCAAGAACCTTCTGTGTATCATCTCTTTCAGCAATAGCACCTGTAGGACATACAGTGATACACTGACCGCAAGAAATACATGAAGCTTCACCGAGAGGCTTTTCAAAAGCACAACCGATATGAGTGTCAAATCCACGGGCGTTTGCACCGATAACACCAACGCCCTGGTTCTTATCACAAACGGCTACACAACGGCGGCAAAGAATACATTTTTCATTATCTCTGTACATATGAGATGCAGAAGCATCGATTTCAGAAACAGTCTTTGCACCTGCAAAAGCAGTTTCGGTATCAATACCGTAATCGTGGCAAAGCTTCTGAAGCTCGCAGGAGCCTGAACGAACACAAGAAAGACATTCCTTCTTATGATTTGAAAGTATAAGCTTAAGAGTTGTTCTTCTGGCTTCAATAACTTCGGGAGAATTTGTGAATATCTCCATACCTTCATTTACGGGGAATACACAAGAAGCAACAAGGCTTCTTGCACCCTTTACTTTTACTACACAGATACGGCAAGCGCCGATCTCATTGATTTCCTTAAGGAAGCAGAGAGTGGGAATTTCAATACCTGCAATACGGGCAGCTTCAAGAATAGTGCTGCCTGCAGGAACAGCAAAGTCTCTGCCGTTGATTTTAATATTTACATCAGCCATTTTTCCGTACCTCCTTATTTCTTACTGATTGCGCCGAACTTACATTTTTCAATACAAGCACCGCACTTGATACACTTGGACTGGTCGATTACATGAGGATTCTTTACGCTGCCGGAGATTGCGCCAACGGGACAAACTCTTGAGCAGAGTGTACAACCCTTACACTTGTCTTCATCAATAACTATAGAAAGAAGTTCCTTACAAACACCTGCAGGACATTTCTTGTCAACAACGTGAGCAACATATTCATCCTTGAAGAATCTATATGTAGAAAGAACAGGATTGGGAGCTGTCTGACCGAGACCGCAAAGTGAATTTTCTTTGATATAATTACAAAGATATTCCATTTCATCAAGGTCCTGAAGAGTTCCCTGTCCGCTGGTGATCTTTTCAAGAATTTCATAAAGTCTCTTTGTACCGATACGGCAGGGAGTACACTTACCGCAGGACTCATCAACTGTAAATTCGAGGAAGAACTTAGCGATATCAACCATACAGGTGTCTTCATCCATAACAATAAGACCGCCTGAACCCATCATAGCACCCTGTGCAACAAGGTTGTCATAGTCAATTTCAATGTCTAACATAGAAGCAGGAAGACAACCGCCGGAAGGACCGCCGGACTGAGCAGCCTTGAATGTTTTGCCGTTGGGAATACCGCCGCCTATATCTTCAATTACTTCACGAAGCGTTGTGCCCATGGGGATTTCAACAAGACCTGTGTTATGAATCTTACCGCCGAGAGCAAATACCTTTGTACCCTTTGATTTTTCAGTACCCATGGAATTGAAGAATTCAGCACCATGGAGAAGAATCTGAGGAATATTAGCGAATGTTTCAACGTTATTTTCAGTAGTGGGTTTGCCGAAAAGACCCTTAACTGCAGGATAAGGAGGTCTGGGACGAGGCTCACCGCGGTTACCTTCTATTGAAGTCATAAGAGCAGTTTCTTCACCGCAAACGAAAGCACCGGCACCAAGACGGATAAAGAGATCAAAGTCAAATCCTGAGCCGAAAATGTCCTTACCTAAAAGACCGTATGCTCTTGCATCGTCAATAGCCTTCTGAAGACGTGCAACAGCAATAGGATATTCAGCACGAACATATACATAGCCTTCTGTAGCACCTGTAGCATAACCGCAGATAGTCATAGCTTCAACAATAGCATGGGGATCGCCTTCAAGAACAGAACGGTCCATGAATGCACCGGGGTCACCTTCGTCGGCATTACATACAACATACTTCTGGTCAGCCTGATTCTTAGCAGTAAAGCTCCACTTAAGACCTGTGGGGAATCCACCGCCGCCACGACCGCGAAGACCTGAATCCATAACAACCTTGATAACATCTTCAGGCTTCATTTCTGTAAGAACCTTACCGAGGGCAGCATAACCGTCCATAGCAATATACTCATCAATGCTTTCGGGATTTATTACACCGCAGTTACGAAGAGAAACTCTCTTCTGCTTAGCATAGAAAACAGTATCATTAAGAGAAACATTACCATGCTCAATAACTGCATCCTCTGCAACTTCATTATAAACAAGACGCTCAACAACACGGCCTTTGAGAAGATGTTCTTCAACAATATCCTTAACATCCTTTTCTTCAACCTGGCTGTAGAATGTGCCGTCGGGATAAACAATAACAACAGGACCGAGAGCACAAAGACCGAAACAACCTGTTCTAACGACCTTAACTTCATCAACAAGACCGTTCTTTTCGATCTGTGACTCAAATTCAGCAATAAGCTTATTACTGCCGGATGATGTACAACCTGTACCGCCGCAGATCAATACCTGTGCGCGAATCATAATCTATACCTCCAATATTTTACTTCAATTTATAACTTATCAGATGTTGCTGACAGTATATTCAGCAATTACTTTTCCGCCCTTAAGGTGCTTTTCTGCAACTTCCTTTGCCTTTTCGGGTGTCATTTTTACATAAGTAACTTTTTCTTTACCTGCTTCAAAAATTTCAACAACAGGTTCAAACTGACAGATACCGATACAGCCTGTCTGGGTAACAGTTACCTTGTCGCTGAGTTCAAGAGCATTTACTTCTTCAACGAAAGCGTTGAGAACAGGTCTTGCGCCTGCTGCAATTCCGCAGGTAGCCATACCGACAACTACTCTGATGTCGGAGCTGCCTTCACGAAGTACAACTTTGTTCTGCATTTTTTCTTTGATTGCTGCAAGTTCTGCTAATGACTTCATAATAATTTTCCTTTCATATTTTACATATATTGTTAAAATTTATACCCTGAATCAGAATACTGTTCCTTGACATACTCACCTATCCATACTATAACTTCAAAAGTATCAAGAGGGACATCACCGAGAACTTCTTTAAGTTCCGCTGTGTCAAGGTTAACAGTACCGTTTATCATACTGTGTTCAAAAATCCACCTGATTGAGGGTTGTCCCTGAATCAGCACTGTTATTGTTGATATAATATCACCGAGCGGTGTAAAGTCCAGATGATCTTTGATGAAAGATGCATAAATCTCAGTTCCGTGCGTTTCAGGAAATTCTTCCATATGGCGGGAGGAAATTCTGAAATCTCCTCCCGTCTGCTGAGAAGCCAGCATAAACAAAGGAATTCCGAGCCCCACCTTTCTGGTAGTTCTGGTCGTTGTAAAAGGATCAGTAACACCACGCAAGAAATCTTCCTTCATACCGCATCCGTTATCACGGATTTCTATGGACAGCATCTTTTCGTTTTCTGTAAGAATTATCTGAATCTCAGTTGCACCTGCCTTAACGGAATTCTGTGCAATATCGAGAATATTCAAAGAAAGTTCCTTCACTGTTTCTCACACCTCAGAATCTTAAATAATTCTTTCCTCACCTTATCACCGGAATAAGGCTCATCATCAAGCTCAATCCATTTATCTTTATCCCTTATATCCCATAAATAATGGGCATCTGATGATACAAGATGAAGTCTTGATTTTAATTCGGGATACTTTTCACAGTACTCTTCAATTTTTGCGGGATCATGAAAGCCTGCACACTGAAAATCAGGAGAATCGGGAAAAATTCCGAGTGTAGAAATTATTCCGTTTGCTTCTCTGTCTACATGAGCAGGATAACAAATACCTCCGAATTTTTTTACATATCCCGGTACAGCATCGACACTGATATCAGTAGCATTTGATAAAAGATATTCCTCGGTCGCAATAACCTCATCCATCCCGTTCATTATCATCTGTTCACCGAATATGTCAACTCTGTTAGGAATCAGAATTCTGTGCTGCTGCAGAAAATTGTCAAATTCGAGAGCATCAGAAAGCTGTTCGAAAAGACAAACAATATGTATATCTTCTGAGGTTGTCAGTTCCATTCCTGCGACAGGAATAATACCGTTTCTTTTAGCCGCTTCAAAAAAAGCAGGACAATTACGGGCTGAATTATGATCCGTAAGAGCAACGATATTAAGACCGTTAAGAGCCGCCATACCTGCAATATTGTTTGGTGTCATATCATCATCACCGCAAGGTGAAAGACATGAATGTATATGAAAATCGTAATAATACTTATTCATATATCATTACATATCCTGACAGCCAGCTCATATGCTGTTTGAGTTGAAGAAAGAATGTTGACACCTTTTGCCTCGGCAGTTTCAACAACAGATAAATCAGGCTTTGCGCCTTCGGCAATAATAACAACAGAAACATCAGACAATGCAGCAACAGCTGCAATATTGACATTAGTCATTATAGTAATCCAGGCATTGTCTTCACCTGCTCTGCCCATAACCCAGCTGAGGAGATCACCAATGTATCCGCCGCTGACCTCTCTCTCCGGATGAGGAAGAGACAGTATTTCAAATGAATATTTTTCCTGAAGTTCTTTAACTGTCATCTTCTGTCGCCTCACTGTTTCCGCAATTCTTCGTATGTTCAAGCACAACACATTTGCGGCCGTCATTGATTCCCCTGACAACATCCTCTGCATAAGCTCTGCAGGTAGGAGCACCGCAGGCACCGCAATCTATTCCCGGCAAAGTCTTTTTCAATTCCTGAATTTTTGCCATCATACGCATAGACTCAGAAAGACTTTCGCTTAAACGGGATATGGGAGTATAATTGGGAAGTGAATCCGTAATGAAACTATCGGGAACAAAATTAATATCCGAACATAAATAGTTTCTGGAAACGGGCATATAACGTCTTACAGTCTGCAAACGTGTTTTTGCAATAAACGGGTTTTCTATAGTCATAACACCGCCGACGCAGCCGCCGATGCAAGCGTTAAGCTCAACAAATTCTATCTGCGGGATATTTCCGTTTTCGATAGATTCCAGCACCTGAATACAATTCTCTATACCATCGGCAAAAAGATAACTGTCATTCAGGATTGAGGAAGCCTCACCGCCGGAGGAAGCCCAACCGATACCTATCATTCCTGCTTCCGAAGATACCTGCGGTGTAATAACCTTTTTCATAGCACCTAACAGCATAAAATATATGTCACTGAGAGATACTACTACATCAACATTACTTTTATAATCACCATATCCGTTTCTGATATAGCTGACTTTTGCTGCGCAAGGAGAAATAAAGAAAACACCTATATCCTCATCATTCAATTCAGGATGCTGAGCCTTAGCTTTTCTTTTAGCCTCTGCGGCTGCAATTTCCATTGGAGGCAGCAACGGAAGAATATTATCTTTCAGATACGGAAATCTGAGTGAAATAAGCCTTGAAATAACGGGACACGCTGAACTGATAACCGGTTTTTTTATGCCTTCGGATTTCAGAAATAATCTTGTATAGCCTGAGACAATCTCAGCGGCCTTAGCCACTTCATAAACATCGTCAAATCCGATATCAAGCAGTCCCTGAAGAACCGTATCGACATCATCAAGTCCGTCAAACTGACCGTATAAAGCAGGTGCAGGTAATGCAATTTTCCACTTATAATGGAGATAATGCTCAAACTTACTGCACATAGCCTTTTTTGCCTTGTGAGGACAGACTCTGATGCATTCACCGCAATCCACACACCTGTCGGTGTTAATTTCTGCGTGACCGTCTTTTATTCTTATTGCCTCGGTAGGACAATGGCGTATACAAGTAGTACAGCCTGTACATTTGTCCACATCAAGAACAACAGAGTGTCTGTAAGAATTCAAACCATCACCTTATTTACTTGAGGTAAACACACATAGTTATGGTAGTTCCGACACCAACCTCAGACTCAATTTTCATTTCGTCTGTATATCTTTTCATATTCGGAAGCCCCATTCCGGCACCGAATCCGAGAGATCTGACATTCTCTGTAGCGGTGGAATACCCTTCCTGCATAGCAAGAGCTACATCAGGAATACCGGGACCTTTATCTGCAAGAATTATTTCAATCTTGTCCTCATACACATTGATATCAGCTTCACCGCCGCCTGCGTGTATTACCATATTAATTTCGCCTTCATATAAGGCAATAGAAACCTGTCTTATGATTTCAGGGGGAAGACCGAGTCTGCGGAGATTCTTTTTTGTCTGCACAGATGCCTGACCTGCCGAAACAAAATTTTCTCCGTCAACATCAAAATGAAAATTTAATGATTCACTCATACTTTTGTACCTGTCAATCCGTTTGTATAAAGTGTTCCACAGGCATCGTACATACGCTTTTGTGTAGCAAGAAGTACAATACCGCTCTCCTGTGCAGCCTCTACCATTTCGGGAGAGGGACGTTTGGAACGGACAAAAACGATACAAATCATATCCATCATCTCTGCAGTACGGATAACCTGTAAATTTACAAGTCCTGTCATCAGCACTGCCTGATCCTTTACAAAAGCAAGGACATCGCTCATCATATCGCTTCCGCAGGCTGAGTGAACATCTTTTTCAAGGAATTCTTCTCCGCAGAGAATATCCGCATCAAGTAATTCTTTTAAGGTACTGATTTTCATATTTTTTTCCTCAGAAAAGTATATTTTATTCGTACTTTGCAAGTATTCCGGGAACCATATCTGCAGTAAGCTTACCGTAAACATCATCATTGATCGTCATAACGGGAGCAAGACCGCAGGCACCGATGCAACGACAAGCCTCAATTGAGAACTTTCCGTCGTCAGAGCATTCTCCTGCTTCAACACCAAGTGTTTCACAGATTTTATCTAGAACCTCCTGAGCGCCCTTTACATAGCAAGCAGTTCCAAGACAAACAGAAATATTGTATTTGCCTTTGGGAGAAAGTGCAAACTGAGCGTAGAATGTTGCAACACCGTAAACCTTTTCTACAGGAACATCAAGACCTTCTGCAATTTTACACTGAACTTCATAAGGAAGATAACCGTAAATTGCCTGAGCGTCCTGCATTACTGCCATAAGACGGCTTTTGTCGCCCTTTGCTGAAGCAATTGCTTCCTCAAGTTTAGCTGCCTGTTCAGGAGTATCAACAAAAGGAAGTTTACTGATTTTTTTCTCCATTCTTTATTTCCTCCATTCAAATTTTGGATTATTATTATATAACGGCACATAGCCATTCACGATGAAGTATAACACAATTTTTTTTGCAAGTCTATAGGAAAAATAAAGAAAATCTGTTTTTTTGTTATAATTTTAACAAATTTAATATTATTTTTTGATTTTAATCGATTTTCTCTTGTAAATTGCTTTACTCAAATGTATAATAAGCTTATAAAAATTCAGGAGGAATTATAAATGAGTAAAAAAATATTAGTTGAAACTTCTGCAAGACACGTTCATGTTTCAAAAGAAGACCTTGAAATTCTTTTCGGTGAAGGCTATGAGCTTACAAAGAAAAAAGATCTTTCTCAGCCCGGTCAGTATGCTTGCGAAGAAAGAGTTCAGGTTATCGGTCCTAAGAATTCATTCCCCGGCGTCTCAATTCTCGGTCCCGTAAGAAATGCAACTCAGGTTGAAATTTCTGCTTCTGACGCACGTTCAATCGGTGTTATTGCCCCTGTAAGAGAATCCGGTGACATCAAAGCTTCAGGTGCTTGTAAGCTTGTCGGTCCCAAAGGAGAAGTTGAAATCAGCGAAGGTGTTATTGTTGCAAAAAGACATATTCACATGACATCCGCTGACGCCGCTGAATTCGGTCTTACGGATAAGCAGGTTGTAAGTGTCAAGATTGAGTCTGATGACCGTTCGCTTACATTCGGTGATGTTGTTGTCAGAGTTAACGACAGTTTTGCTCTTGCTATGCATATCGATACTGATGAAGCAAACGCAGTTCTCGCTTCCAAGGCAGAAGGCGAAATCATCAAATAATTAATTTACAGCATCTTCGGATGCTGTTTTTTTGTCAGTTTGTATTACTTAATATGTTTTAAAATGTTTTATTTAATACAAGATATAACCATATCTGATTTTTCCGCTGTGCTTCCCCGTAATTATACGGAGAAGCATTTTTTTGCGCAAATTTCAAATTATTGTAAATTATAAAAAGATTTTCGTAATAAAGAAAATGAAACACAAATTATCTCACATTGGTCATAATAATTCGATTTATAAAGTTAAAAATTATTATTACGGAGGTGAAAATCATAAAAAAAGCAATCAGAATTATAACAGCGGTTTTGTCGGTATTTTCAATCCTGATTTTTTCATTTATAATTTACGGATCAAAAATTATTCCTGATAAAATATCTGCATCAAATGACAGCATAGAATTTTATGAAATTTATACTGTCAGAAATCATTCTGACAGAATCGCAACAGCTTTCAGCTACGGAAAAGAGAATTTCAACAATAGCAATGCTACGGTAACCCTTCTTAATACATTTCCTGTAAAAGAAGTAAACATTAACAAGAGCAACAGAAAATACCTTATCCCCGGCGGCGAACTTGTAGGAATCAAGCTCAAAACAAACGGCGTGCTGATCGTCGGTACTGAAAGTTTTGAATCAGAAGAAGGACAGGTAAACCCCGCTTATGAAGCCGGTATTGAGATCGGGGATACTCTTTTATCTGTTGACGGGAAGGCAGTCACAACAAACGGTGAGCTCTCATTTATAATTTCCAATTCCGGAGGAAAACAGCTTGATCTCGAAATTCTCAGAAATGAAAAACAAATAAATCTGACTCTTACACCGAAAAAATCCTCGCTTACCGGTCTGTACAAAGGAGGCTTGTGGATACGTGACTCCACAGGAGGAATCGGCACGCTCACCTATGCCGACACACAAAACGGTATAGCTGCGTCATTAGGGCACGGTATATATGATCCTGACACAGGGAAGCTGATATCTGTACAAGAGGGAGAATTCCGGAAAGCCGAGCTTAACGGAATAATAAAGGGAACCAGCGGCACTGCAGGTGAATTAAAAGGTACAATAATCGGAGACCCCTTTGGTACTATAGACATTAATTGCGAAAACGGTATTTACGGCAGTCTTAAATTCTGCGACTTTTGCTCCGAGGCACTTCCGGTCGCAGACACATCAGAGGTAAAAACAGGTTATGCCGAAATTATATCAACTGTTAACGGGAACGAGAAAGAATACTTTGATATCGAAATTGAAAAAATCAATATAAATTCTGATAATAAAAATCTTATCATCAGAGTTACAGACGAATCTTTATTGGAAACAACGGGAGGAATTGTTCAGGGAATGAGCGGCTCGCCGATAATACAAAACGGTATGATAATCGGTGCTGTAACTCACGTTTTTCTTAATGATCCGACAAAAGGATACGGAATACTGCTGGAAAACATGTTAAAACAGACATCCTGACATCAAAAGAACTGCTGAAAAATTACCGCATTATTCAGTATTCAACTATAGTAACTCAATTACTGAATATTTATAATAAAAAAATCTCCGTTGCGAAAATCTTTCAACAACGGAGATAGTTACTTATTTGATTTCAGAAAGCTGAACAGGTCTGTGTTCAGCTACGGATTTCTTTGCAGCCAGACCAATCTTTACGGATTGCATACCGGCAT
>JAZSNB010000118.1:0-69061 GCA_045536195.1 Acutalibacteraceae bacterium | reverse complement strand
ATCAGTAGGCGAAAAGTATGTTAAAAACGGATTAAAATTAAGCTGTAAGACATCTTCAAATAAATAGGTAAGGAGGAAATTTATGGAGACAGAAAGTACAAAATACATACCGCCTGTTACCAGGGAAACAATTCAAAACGCCACAAGAATTCTTAATACATACAAGCGTTCCAAGATAAATCTTGAACGGCGCATTGTAGAGAATGAGCAGTGGTGGAAAATGCGTCATTGGGACCTTATACGCCGCAAAAAGACGAGTGACCCCGAGCCTGCATCGGCATGGCTTTTTAACAGTATAGCCAACAAGCATGCCGATGTAATGGATAATTACCCTGCACCCGCTATTCTGCCGAGGGAAAGGACAGATATCGAGGCAGCAAAGCTTCTTTCCAAGATAGTTCCCACAGTACTTGAATACAACGGTTTTGAAGAAACCTATTCTGATGTATGGTGGTACAAACTCAAAAACGGCACAGGCTGTTACGGAATATTCTGGAACAGCAGCTTATACGGCGGTCTTGGCGATATAGACATAAAACAGATAGATATATTAAATCTGTTTTGGGAGAGCGGTATAAAGGATATTCAGGACAGCCGTAATCTGTTTTCTGTAGAGCTTGTAGATACCGAGGTTTTGACAGGAATGTATCCCCATCTTAAAGGAAAGAATCTATCGGGCGGTATAGACATAGCGGCATATCTCTACGATGACGATGTGGATACTGCAAATAAGTGTACTGTTGTTGACTGGTATTACAAGAAAAAAAGTGGCAGTAGGGTTGTGCTTCACTACTGCAAATATGTGGGTGAGCATGTTCTGTATGCATCGGAAAACGATCCCCTGTATGCCGAAAACGGCTACTATGACCACGGCAAGTATCCCTTTGTGTTTGACCCTCTCTTCATAGAGGAGGGAACACCCTGCGGCTTCGGCTACATAGATATAATGAAGGATGTACAGATGTACATAGACAAGCTCAACCAGATTATAATAAAAAATGCCCTGCAGGCAGGCAAAAGAAGATTTTTCATATCCGATTCAAGCGGTGTGAATGAAGAGGAATTTTCCGACTGGACAAAGGAATTTGTACATGTGGCAGGAAATATGGACGAAAGGAACTTAAAGGAGATTACGGTATCACAGCTTGATTCGGGAGTTGTAGCGCTTCTTAATCAGAAGATAGAGGAGCTGAAGGAAACAAGCGGAAACCGTGATGTTTCACAGGGCGGCACCACCTCTGGTGTAACTGCTGCAAGTGCTATTGCGGCACTTCAGGAGGCAGGAAGCAAGCTTTCGAGGGATATGATAAAAGGCTCATACAGAGCGTTCAGAAGCATAAATTATTTTATCATCGACCTCATAAGCCAGTTTTACGAAGAGGGCAGGACATTCAGAATTGCATCGGGAGGCACCATGGAGGATTTTGTGGAGTTTAGCAAAAACATGCTCGGGTCTCAGTTAAAAAATAAAAGGTGTATATTTGATATATCGGTTACAAGTCAGAAATCCAGTCCCTTTTCCCGTACGGCACAAAATGAGCTTGCCAAAGAGCTTTATGCGGCAGGACTTTTCAATCCCAATAATTTCGTAAGTGCCAATGTGTGCCTCGGAATGATGGATTTTGACGGCAAGGACGAGGTTATGAGTCAGCTTGCCGAATATAATTCCATGCACAAAACAATAGGCGAGCTTACCCAAAGGGTAGAGAAGCTTACCGAGCTTGTAAACCGCGCTTACGGCACAAATATAGAGGGCGGAAATGGCGCAAATGTGCAATCAAAGGGCAAAAATCTTTTAGAGTCCATTACAAAAATAAAAACCCCTGCCGACTACAGACTAAGAGCCGCAAGAAAAAATATACCTATGGAGTGACAGATTATGTATGCAAAATCTATAGAGGAATTCCCTGCAGAGAGCTTGCGTTATACCAAAACCGAGGAGGGAAGCATGTACTATGTACAGATAATAAACCCCACCGATAAGGAGTTTGAGGATGCGCTTTCTCCTAAGGGACAAGATACCGCAGGTGCGTGTGCATATGCGTTTGGGGGTATACTATGTCTTTAAAGAAGAAAAAAGGCTTATTCAGTAAGTATGTGGTTGCCTTTTGCATATTGGAAATGGTGGTAATTCAGGTGTGGTCTATGAGGATAGCAAGCCATAATTCATTTTTGGTTACGGGGCTTCTTACAGCAAATCACGCAGTATTCGGCGGTGAGCTGCTTTTGCTTTGTGTGAAGAGAATATTTGCAAAAGAAAGTACAAAAGAAGGGGAGGAATTTCAATAGAAAGAGTAATAGACATTGCCTTAAACGAAGCAGGTTATATGGAAAAGGCGAGCGAAAAAAACCTGTATTCCAAAACCGCAAACGCAGGCAGAAACAATTATACAAAATATGCCCATGAAATGAGTGCATACCATAAGGGTATATACGCAAACGGCTATGCATGGTGCGATACCTTTGTGGATTGGTGCATGGTAAAGGCATACGGAGACAAAGCACTGGAGCTTATACACGGCTGGTCGGCATATACTCCCACATCGGCGCAGTATTACAAAAACCACAATGAGTGGCACACAAAAGCCCGTGCAGGAGATGTGATATTTTTTAAAGATGGTCACGGCACTATATGTCATACAGGTCTTGTGTACGAGGTAGATAGCGGATATGTGTACACCGTAGAGGGCAATACCTCTTGTGTAACAGGTCTTGCGGCAAACGGGGGAATGGTTGCAAAAAAGAGGTATCCTGCCGATTATAATCGCATAGCAGGTTACGGGCGCCCGAACTATGCACTTGTGCAAAAAAAGGAGGAAAAGAAAATGTACAACAAAATTTCAGATTGTCCCGCGTGGGCACAACCCTATGTAAAGAAAGCCGTGGACAAAGGCTACATACGAGGTACGGGCGATGGAAATCTTAACCTCGACGATATGAAGATATGGTGCCTTACGGTTATGCTTCGTATAGCAGGCATCATGAGCTGACGGGGGTGAAGTATTTGGAAGAAAAGGAAGTCTGGGAGCGTATGGCATTTGTGGAGTCCAGCGTAAAGTCGGCACATCACAGGCTGGACCGTATAGAGCATCTGGCAGACTCCATACACAGCCTTGCATCGGAAATGAGAGAGATGCGAAGCGATTTTACCAATGTTCTTGAACGGGTGGAAACCATAGAAAAAAGACCCGTAAAGAGATACGATGTGCTTGTAAACAGCAGCATCACAGCTCTTATAAGCGGTCTTGCTGGTTTTTTGATGTCATTACTTATAAAATAGGAGGTGAAATATGTATATTGCATCATTTGTATTATTGATTATAAGTGTTGTGTTCTTTGTTGCGGTACGCAAAAAGAACATCATAGAATGGCTTGTGTGCATGTGTGCCGAGGCGGAGATGACATACGGCTCGGGTACGGGGTACCTTAAGCTAAGAGATGTGTACTCGGAGTTTGTAAAGGCATATCCTGTAATGGGGGTTATAATGCCCTTTGACTATTTTTCGTCATTGGTAGATAAAGCATTAAAGCTCTTAAAGGAAAAGCTTGCAGAAAACGAAGCCATATGTGATTTGGTAGTAGGTATATGACAAAAGGGAGTGGATATTGGTGTATCCACTCCCTTTTTACATCCCATGGTTTAAAACCTGAAATCTCGTCTGTTAGAACTTTTTATTGCTTCCACATTATCTATGGCAATCTGTCTTGCCTTGGGGTTTGGCACCTTTTGAAGCTCTTTTTCTATAAGCTCAAAGCCCTTTTTCTTTGTATCTTCGCTTGCATAGTCCACAAGATATTCCGAAAGAGTCATAAGTGCGTTGGGGTGACAGCAGTTTTGTATAGCGCCTGTCTTACACAGACTCATAAATCTGTCTCCCGTTCTTCCCTCGCGGTAGCATGCCGTACAAAATGACGGTATGTGACCTAAATCTATAAGCCAGCTTACCACCTCGTCGAGAGTTCTCTGGTCTGACACATCAAACTGCTCTGAGTCATGCGGTCTTTCTTCTTCGGTATATCCGCCCACCGAGGTTCTTGAAGCACCGCTTATCTGCGATATGCCCATATTTAGTGCTTCGCCGCGCACCTTTTCGGATTCCCTTGTAGATATTATCATACCTGTGTAGGGAACAGCAATTCTTATGCAGGCTATGATTTTTTTGAATATATCATCGGCCAGTGAGTTGTCAAACACATCGGGGTCTATATCATCTGCCCTCTTTATACGCGGTACACTTATGGTATGAGGTCCTACGCCGTGTACGGCTTCTAAGTGCTCTGCGTGCATAAGAAGTCCTGCAAATTCATACTTGTAGCCCTCAAGCCCGAAGAGAACACCGAGTCCAACATCGTCTATACCGCCCTCCATGGCTCTGTCCATGGCTTCGGTGTGGTAGTCGTAGTCGTGCTTGGGGCCTGTGGGATGAAGCTCAAGATAGCTCTTTTTGTTATATGTTTCCTGAAATAGTATATATGTGCCTATGCCTGCATCCTTTAATTTTCTGTAGTTTTCCACGGTTGTTGCGGCGATGTTTACATTTACTCTGCGGATAGCCCCGTTTTTGTGATTTACGGAATATATGGTCTTGATGCACTCTAAGATGTATTCTATGGGGTTATTTACAGGGTCCTCGCCCGCCTCTATAGCAAGGCGCTTGTGCCCCATATCCTGCAGGGCGATAACCTCATTTCGTACTTCCTCCTGTGTGAGCTTTTTTCGTGCTATGTGCTTATTCTTCATATGATAGGGGCAGTAAACGCATCCGTTTACACAGTAGTTGGAAAGGTAAAGGGGTGCAAACATAACTATTCTGTTGCCGTAAAAGGAAAGTTTTATTTCTTCGGCAAGCTTATATATTCTGTCTGTTATTTCCTCGTTGTCGCACGCCAGAAGAACAGAGGCTTCTCTGTGGGTAAGTCCCTTGCATACAATTCCTTCTTCTGTTTTTTTGGGACGGGCTTTTTCGAGGATTTCTTCGATTAATGCAAAATTATCTTTGTTTTTCTCAGCATATTCTATGGTTTCAAGTATTTCGGCATGGCTTATGAATTCTTCTGCTTTGAGTGATTTTGGGTTATACATAATTTATCATCCTTTCATATCTCCTCGGCTATACACTATGCGTGCACCTGCGGGTTGTAATTGTTCTTTTAAGTTTTCTAAATGCTCTGCCGCCTCAAGTCCTGTTGCTTTCTTACCGTTGTAGAGATTGTAGTTTTTCTTGGCATCCTCGGGCGAGAGATTTGGCATCACGACATTTGCTCCGCACAAAATCGCTTTTAGCCGTCCGCCATCCGACAGGGTTGCAAGAGCAGTTGTAGCAGGCAGGAGTATATTTGGCTTTATGAGTCTTATTATAGCAAGAAGGTAGGTGCAAAAGTTCACATCTCCTGCAGGGTAATCCGAAAACGGTGTGTCCTTATGCGGTATAAAAGGTCCTATTCCGCACATTTGGGGAGAAAAGGTTTCTATAAATTTGAGGTCCTTTGCAATATGACGGTTTTTTTGATAGGGAGAGCCTACCATAAAACCGCAACCCGTCTGATATCCAAGCTCTTTAAGAACTTTAAGGCACTTCATTCTGTTATCGAAGCTCATTTTATTTGGGTGAAGTTTCCGATAGTGGCGTCTGTCTGCAGTTTCGTGGCGAAGCAGGTATCTGTCCGCCCCTGCACTTTTAAGATGCTTGTAGCTTTCATAGCTTCTTTCACCCATGGAGAGAGTAACGGCACAATCGGGGTAGCTTTCCTTTATGGATTTTACAATATCGCACAAAACCCCGTCGGTATAGTGCATATCCTCACCGCCCTGAAGCACAAAGGTACGAAAGCCCAGCTTGTATCCGTTTTCACAGCAAGAGAGAATTTCCTCTTTTGTGAGGCGGTATCTTTTGCACTCTTTGTTTGACGCACGGATACCGCAGTATAGACAATCGTTTTTACATATGTTGGATATCTCTATAAGACCGCGGATATATATATCATCTCCGTATATGCTCTTTTTGGCTTGGAGTGCAATAGGTGCTATATAACCCAGTGCTTCATCGGAGTAGTTTTTTACAAGGTATTCGTACTCACCGACTGTAAGAGAGTGTTCGGTATTAAGCTTTTGTATGAGTTTTTTTAACTTATTCTTCATGGTTTATCACATTGGAGTATGCAGTTTTTACGCTTATTCCGTCAAGCGATCCTACTTTGCCTGCAAGAGAGGATATTGTGTCCTGCGGAGCGTCTATTGCAATACTTACTATACTTATATTGTGTTTGCGGTAAGGAATACCCATTCTTCCTATTATATATGGCGCATAATCGTGCAGAATGTCATTTAATTCCTTCACGGAATCCGTGTTTTCCACAATTATTCCCATTATTGCAACTCTTGTTTCCATTTTTTCATCCTTTCGGTTAATAAAAAAGCGCACCCTAAAAGGCGCGCAATAATACTCTTTATTTAAGGCACCTTTCAGTCAGCGAAAAACTTTCTGTCAGATACACTTATTATAATGTTTTCTTTCATAAATGTCAAATAAAAAAATATTGCAAAACAACATATGGTATGATATACTGAATTTGGCATATACTTTAGAAATAAAGGTCATTTTATGTCAATTTTTTAACAACCGATATTTTATAAGGAGGTGAAGATATGAAAACAAACGAATTATACGACCTTAGCTACACAATGGCAGAGCCTCTTCTTAAGGGTACAACATATCCGTGGGAAGTGCTTTCGGGTATAAAAAGCTTTATAACAGAGCTTGGCAAAACCCTCGATAAGTCCTTGTATGATGAAGCAGGAGAAAATGTATGGATAGCAAAAAGCGCCACAGTTGCGCCAAGTGCTTCTATCACGGGTCCCTGTATCATAGGCGAGGGCACAGAGGTCAGACAATGTGCCTTTATAAGAGGCAGTGTGCTTGTGGGCAAAAACTGCGTGGTGGGTAATTCTACCGAGGTTAAGAACAGCATAATTTTTGACAATGTGCAGATTCCTCATTTTAATTATGTGGGCGATTCTGTGCTTGGCTACAAATCACACCTTGGGGCAGGAGCCGTCACTTCCAATGTCAAGAGCGACAAATCCCTTGTAACTGTTTTGGCAAACGGTGAAAAGTTGGAAACAGGACTCAAGAAATTCGGAGCCATGGTCGGCGATTTTACTGAGGTCGGATGCCACAGCGTATTGTGTCCCGGAACCGTAATCGGCAAAAACTGCACAGTATATCCTACATCTATGGTGCGCGGGTACATTGGAGAGAACTCAATCTTCAAATCGCAAGACAACATTGTTGTAAAAAAGTAGGAAAAATATATAAGTTTTATTTTTCCAAAACAAGTCCATAATATTTATGGGACTTGTGTGTCTAAGACGGACATACCGTTTAGCGCCAGACGGAATTTTTTCGTGACGAGGTAAGAGGCTATCGAAAATTCGGCGGATACCTCTTCGGCATGATTTGTGTCGTAAGGGTGCGTACAAATACACAAAATCGCATCCGTCAAATCACAAAATAATGGGTTTCTGTTGTCCCGCAGGAGCCGACAAGGAGAAAGCATATGTGCGGAATTGTTGGTTTTTCGGGCAGGACACAGGCTGTGCCCGTGCTTCTTGATGTACTCACACATTTAGAATACAGAGGCTACGATTCTTCGGGAGTGGCATTTTTTGAAGACGGCAGAATAAAAATGATAAAGGCAAAGGGAAGCCTTGATAACCTAAAAGCAAAGCTTAGGGTAGAAACCATCGACTCAAGGTGCGGTATAGGGCATACAAGATGGGCAACACACGGTAATCCCACCGAGCGAAACGCCCACCCTCACGGCACGCACAGGGTAGCTGTGGTGCACAACGGCATCATAGAAAATTCGGGTGAAATAAAAGAATTTCTCATTGCAAACGGCTACAACTTCCTGTCGGATACCGATACCGAGGTTTGTGCCAAGCTTCTTGACTATTATTTTGCAAGGACGCTTAGTCCCGTTCATGCTATAAATAAGCTTGTAGACGAGATATCAGGCTCATATGCTATATGTGCCGTGTTTTACGATTTCTGTGATAAAATATATGCCTTCCGAAAGGATAACCCGCTTGTAGTAACTAAGGGCGGGGACGGCAATTTTGTATGTTCGGATATATCTGCCGTTACAGATACTGCGGGAGAATATTATACCGTGGAGAGGGGCGAAGTGGCAGAGGTTTCCAAAGACAGCATAAGCTTTTATGATTTGGATGCAAATCCCATTTCTAAGACTGCCCAAAGGCAAAAGGTGCATCGTCAAACTGCCGACAAGGGCGGGTATGAGCATTTTATGCGCAAGGAGATTTCCGAAGAGCCTGACGCGGTAAAACGCACAGTATCTTCTCTTGTCAGAGACGGAGAGATAGAGCTTGGTATAAATATAGACTACGGCTTCTTAAAGTCTTTAACAGGGCTTCATATAGTTGCGTGCGGCACGGCATACAATGCCTCCTTTGCGGCTAAGTATACAATAGAAAGCCTTGCCCAAATACCTGTATACACGCATCTGGCATCGGAATTTTTGTATGGTGAGCCTATTGTAAGAAAAAGCGAAATAGCGCTCTTCGTGTCACAGTCGGGCGAAACCGCAGATACACTGTCTGCACTGCGCCTTACAAAGTCCATGGGTGTGCGCACTCTTGCAATAGTAAACTCCTACGGCTCGGCAATAGCAAACGAGGCTGATGATGTTATCTACACCAAAGCAGAGAGGGAGATAGCCGTAGCCAGCACCAAGGCGTATTCTGTTCAGCTTGCGGTGCTTTATCTTATAGGTGTAAAAATTGCCAAAGCAAAGGGAACTATAACGGGGAATGAGGCATCGTCATATGTCGATATTCTTCTTAATGATGTACCCCAAAAGATATTGCAGGCACTTACCCTTGAGAGCGTATGCATGGATGTAGCTGATTCTCTTGCAGATGCCGGAAGTATCTTCTATATAGGCAGAGGTGCAGACTATGCACAGAGCATGGAGGGAGCACTTAAGACAAAGGAGATTTCCTATATTCATTGCGAGGCATATGCCGCAGGTGAATTAAAGCATGGAAGCATAGCACTTATAGAGGAAGCAACACCTGTTGTTGCCATACTCACAAAACAAAGCATAAAGGAAAAAATCATAAATAACATCCGCGAGGTTAAGGCAAGAGGTGCAAGAGTAATACTTCTTGCTTCGGAAAGTGCGGATGTAGACAACGGTATTGCCCATAAGGTCATAAAGATTCCCGACACAGAGGAGCTTTTTATGCCGCTTATATGCGCACCTGTACTTCAGCTTATAGCGTATTATATAGCCTTGGGCAAGGGACTTAACGCAGACAAGCCAAGAAACTTAGCAAAATCTGTGACAGTAGAATAGGACAGGAGAGATTACGGATGGGAAAATATTTCGGAACAGACGGCTTCAGAGGAGAAGCTAATAAAACACTTACCGTAGAGCATGCCTTTAAGGTAGGAAGATACTTAGGCTGGCACTACGGCAAGGAACACAAGTGCAGGATAGTCATAGGCAAGGATACAAGACGCTCAAGCTATATGTTTGAGTACGCACTTGTAGCGGGGCTTACCGCAAGCGGTGCAGATGCGTATCTTCTTCATGTTACCACCACACCTTCTGTGGCATATGTGGTGCGTACGGAGGAATTTGACTGCGGTATCATGATATCGGCAAGTCACAATCCGTACTTTGACAACGGCATCAAGCTTATAAACGGCAGAGGCGAGAAAATGGGTGAGGCTATAATTTTCGACATCGAGGCATATATCGACGGAATTATCCCTGAGCTTCCTCTTGCTACAGGCGAAGATATAGGAAGAACTGTTGATTATGTTGTAGGCAGAAACCGCTATACAGGCTATATAATATCGCTTGCCATGAAGAGTTTTAAGGGCATAAAGGTTGGTCTTGATGCTTCAAACGGAAGTACATGGATGCTTGCGAAGAATATATTTGATACCCTTGGTGCAGAGACCTTTGTTATAAACAACAGCCCCAACGGTACAAACATAAACAACGGCTGCGGCTCTACACATATAGAGGGACTTTGTGAGCTTGTAAAGGACAAAAAGCTCGACATAGGCTTTGCTTTCGACGGTGATGCCGACCGTTGTCTCGCAGTAGATAATGACGGCAATGTACTTACAGGCGACCACATACTTTACCTTTGCGGTTGCTATATGAAACAAAATGATACACTAAGCAAGAACACCGTTGTTACCACAGTAATGAGTAACATGGGTCTTTACAAAGCATTTGACGAAAAGGGAATATCGTATGTTAAAACCGATGTAGGAGATAAGTATGTTTACGAGGCAATGCAGAAAAACGGCTACTGCCTCGGCGGTGAAGAATCGGGACATATAATATTTTCCAAGTTTGCTTCCACAGGTGACGGACTTATAACGGCACTAAAAATTATGGAAGTATTTATAGAAAGCAAGCTTACCTCAAATAAGCTTTGCGATGGCTTTATCCGTTTCCCGCAGGTTGTAAAAAATGTAAAGGTATCGGATAAGGCTGCTGTTATAGCTGATGAAGATGTTTTAGAAGCTGTGAAAAGTGCAGAAGCATCGCTTGGAGGAGACGGCAGAATACTTCTTAGAAAAAGCGGCACCGAGCCTGTAATAAGGGTTATGGTAGAGGCTATGGGAGAAAACCTTTGCAATACACTTGCAGAAAAAGTAGCGCAGGTGATAAAAAATAAGGGATATTGTATATAAATCATAAGAAGGGCGTTGCCTCAATTGAGTGAAAAATCACTTATTGAGACACGCCCTTTTGTTTTTTAAAAAAACACTTGACATACCATGAGCCTTGTTATATAATATACGAGTATGATTATGCGATAGTATGTGTTACTATGTGTATTTATGGTTATAATTCTCTAAGGAGGACTATAATGATAAGCGAAGTTCGCAGTAAAAATGCGGTTATCGGAATGCGCCGTGCGCTTAAGCTCATAGAGGCGGACAAGGCTGCAAAAGCATTCATAGCCGGAAATGTAGAGCCGGGCATCACCCGCAAAATTCTCGATGCCTGCAAGGCGCACAAGGTCGATATAGAGCTTGTGGCTACCAAGCAGGAGCTTGGCAGGGCATGCGGAATAGATGTGGATGCATCGGTGGCAGTATTGCCAAAATAGTTATTAACCGCCCATGGCGTTTAATATATACATTATATACAGGAGGTGAATACATTTGCCAACATTTAACCAGTTAGTAAAAAAGGGCAGACAGACATCCGTAAAGAAGTCTACAGCACCTGCACTTCAGGTTGGTTTCAACTCTTTAAAGAAGAAGGCTACCGATCAGAGTGCTCCTCAGAAGAGAGGTGTATGTACAGCTGTTAAGACTATGACACCTAAAAAGCCTAACTCAGCTCTCCGTAAGATGGCCAGAGTAAGACTTACAAACGGTGTTGAAGTTTCAGCTTACATCCCGGGTATAGGTCACAACCTTCAGGAACATAGCGTTGTTCTTATAAGAGGTGGAAGAGTTAAGGACCTCCCTGGTGTTAGATACCACATTATCCGTGGTGCATTGGATGCTTCCGGTGTTGCTAACAGAAATCAGTCCAGATCCAAGTACGGTGCAAAAGCCGGCAAGTAATCGGACAAAATTCGCTTAAGGCGAATAAGCAAAAAGGTAAGTTAGTGCGTCAATACGCAATTATATATATTTGTATTGAGCACAACAAGCTAAAAAGCTTGAGTACCTATGAAATCATTTTATTATGAAGGAGGGAAGGATAGTGCCACGTAAAGGTTATATCGCTAAGAGAGAAATACTCCCTGATCCTATGTACAACAATGTTGTTGTAACAAAGCTTATAAACAACATCATGTTAGACGGTAAGAAGGGTGTAGCTCAGAGTATTGTATACGGCGCTTTCGAAATTGTTGCTGAAAAGACAGGCAAAGAAGCTTTAGAGGTGTTCACACAGGCTATGGAGAACATCATGCCCGTACTCGAAGTTAAGGCAAGAAGAGTCGGCGGTGCTACTTATCAGGTTCCGATTGAGGTTAGACCTGAAAGAAGACAGACACTCGGCTTAAGATGGCTTACAAAGTACTCCCGTGAAAGAAACGAGAGAACTATGAAAGAAAGATTAGCCGGCGAAATTCTTGACGCTGTCAACAACATGGGCGGCGCAGTTAAGAAGAAAGACGATACACACAAAATGGCAGAAGCAAACAAGGCTTTCTCCCACTATCGTTGGTAATTCGTCATATTTTTTCTATTTGTATTATAGGAAAGGAGGAAATACGCTATTATGGCTAGAGAATATTCACTGCAGAATACAAGAAATATCGGTATCATGGCTCACATCGATGCCGGTAAGACAACCACTACAGAAAGAATACTTTACTATACAGGTCGTATTCACAAAATGGGTGAAACACACGACGGTGCCGGTACAATGGACTGGATGGCTCAGGAGCAGGAGCGTGGTATCACAATTACTTCTGCTGCTACAACATGCTTCTGGAAGCCAAAGGAAGGTCCCTACAAGGGTATCGCACACAGAATTAACATAATCGACACACCCGGACACGTTGACTTTACTGTAGAAGTTCAGCGTTCACTCCGTGTACTTGACGGTTCCGTAACCGTTATGTGCGCTAAGGGCGGTGTTGAACCTCAGTCCGAGACTGTTTGGAGACAGGCAGATGACTACAAGGTTCCCAGAATGATTTATGTTAATAAAATGGACATCATGGGCGCAGACTTCTACAACGTAGAAAACATGGTTCATGAGCGTCTCCACGCAAACGGCGTTCCGATTCAGCTTCCTATAGGTGCTGAAGATACTTTCAGAGGTATCATCGACCTTATGAACATGAAGGCTGAAATCTACTACGACGAAATGGGTAACGAGTACGGTGAGGAGGAAATCCCCGCTGATATGCTCGAAAAAGCTCAGGAATACAGAATGAAGATGATTGAAGCTATCGCCGAAACCGACGACGCAATCATGGAAAAGTTCTTTGAAGATCCCGATTCCATCACTGTTCCCGAGCTTAAGAAGGCACTCAGAAAGGCTACAATCGAAAATCAGATTGTTCCTATGCTCTGCGGTACTTCTTACAGAAACAAGGGTGTACAGCTTCTTCTTGATGCTGTTATCGAATATATGCCCGCACCTACAGATGTTGCTAACATCAAGGGTGTAGTACCCTCTACAGGTGCAGAAGAAGAAAGACCTTCTTCCGATGATGAGCCTTTTGCAGCTCTTGCATTCAAGATTGCAACAGACCCGTTTGTTGGTAAGCTCTGCTTCTTCAGAGTATATTCCGGTACTGTAGATGCAGGTTCCTATGTTCTTAACGCTTGTAAGAACAACAAGGAAAGACTCGGAAGAATACTCCAGATGCACGCAAACTCCAGAGAAGATATCGAAAAGGTATATTCCGGCGATATTGCAGCTGCAGTTGGTCTTAAGAACACAACCACAGGTGATACACTCTGTGATGAAAAGCATCCTATCATTCTTGAATCCATGGAATTCCCCGAGCCTGTTATAAGAGTTGCTATCGAACCCAAGACCAAAGCAGGTCAGGAAAAGATGGGTATAGCTCTTGCTAAGCTCGCAGAAGAAGACCCCACATTCAAGACATATACAGATGAAGAAACAGGTCAGACCATTATTGCAGGTATGGGTGAGCTTCATCTCGAAATTATCGTAGACAGACTCCTTAGAGAATTTAAGGTAGAAGCAAATGTTGGTAAGCCTCAGGTTTCCTACAGAGAAGCTATCAGAAAGTCTGTTAATGTTGACCACAAGTATGCCCGTCAGTCCGGTGGTAAGGGTCAGTACGGTCATGTTAAGATGACCATGGAACCCCTCGAGGAAGGTAAGGGTTATGAGTTTGTCAACGCTATTGTCGGCGGTGCTATTCCCAAGGAATATATCCCCGCAGTTGATGCAGGTATCCAGGGTGCTATGCAGAACGGTGTACTTGCAGGCTACAATGTTGTTGATGTTAAGGTTACACTTACAGACGGTTCTTACCACGAAGTCGACTCTTCTGAAATGGCGTTCAAGATTGCCGCTTCTATGGCATTCAAGGACGGTATGAAGAAGGCAGACCCCGTTATCAAAGAACCTATCATGCTTGTTAACGTTATCGTTCCCGACGATTACCTCGGATTTGTAATCGGTGACTTAAGCTCAAGACGCGGTCTTGTTAAGTCTCAGGAGGTAAGAAGCGGCGGCGTTACACAGGTAACTGCAGATGTTCCGCTTTCCGAAATGTTCGGTTATGCTACCGACCTTAGATCCGGTACACAGGGTAGAGGTCAGTACACAATGGAGCCCTCGCACTACAGTGAAGTTCCCAAGAACGTTCAGGAAACCATCATCAGCGCAAGAGCAAAAGCAGAATAATTACAAATTATACTTGATTTTTTGCTTATTTAATTGTAAAATATATTTAATATAATATTTATATTTATTTCAAGGAGGAAATACTAATGGCTAAGGCTAAATTCGAAAGAACCAAACCGCACGTTAATATCGGTACCGTTGGTCACGTTGACCACGGTAAGACCACTCTTACTGCTGCTATAACAAAGGTACTTGCTATGCAGGGTAAGGCTCAGTTCAACGCTTACGATCAGATCGACAAGGCTCCCGAAGAGAGAGAAAGAGGTATCACCATTTCTACTGCTCACGTTGAGTACGAAACAGAAGCAAGACACTATGCACACGTTGACTGCCCCGGACACGCTGACTATGTTAAGAACATGATCACCGGTGCTGCTCAGATGGACGGTGCTATCCTCGTTGTTTCTTCTGCAGACGGTCCTATGCCCCAGACAAGAGAACACATCCTTCTCGCTCGTCAGGTTGGCGTTCCCTATATCGTTGTATTCATGAACAAGGTTGACCAGGTAGACGACCCCGAACTTCTCGAGCTCGTTGAAATGGAAATCAGAGACCTTCTTTCCGAATACGAATTCCCCGGTGACGATATTCCGATCATCAAGGGTTCCGGTCTCGCTGTTCTCGAATCTTCTTCTACAGACCCCAACGCTCCCGAGTATGCTTGCATCAACGAGCTCATGGCTGCTGTAGATAGCTACATCCCCACACCTGACAGAATGGCTGACAAGCCCTTCCTCATGCCTGTAGAAGATGTATTCTCCATCACAGGCCGTGGTACTGTTGCTACCGGTAGAGTAGAAAGAGGTGTCGCTCACGTTGGTGACGAAGTAGAAATCGTTGGTCTTACAGACGAATCCAGAAAAGTTGTTATCACAGGTCTTGAAATGTTCAGAAAGATGCTCGACGAAGCACAGGCTGGTGACAACGTTGGTGCACTTCTTAGAGGTGTTCAGAGAAACGAAATCGAAAGAGGACAGGTTCTCGCTAAGATTGGCTCCATCAACCCCCACACACACTTCAAGGGCGAAGTTTACGTTCTTACCAAAGATGAAGGTGGTAGACATACTCCTTTCTTCAACAACTATCGTCCTCAGTTCTACTTCAGAACAACTGACGTTACAGGCGTTATCTCTCTTCCCGAAGGAACAGAAATGTGTATGCCCGGTGACAACGTTGATATGGACGTTGAACTTATCACTCCCATCGCTATCGAAGTAGGTCTTCGTTTCGCTATCCGTGAAGGCGGCCGTACTGTTGGTTCAGGCGTTGTTATCGCTATCAACGAATAATTCGATTATCCGATAGTTTCACTCCCCGTGATGAATAATCACGGGGAGTTTTTTCTATCCGTAAAAGGTTTTCAGAAGCACGAGCAGTATCACTCCGGGAATTCCGCCGAAAGCGGAAACAGCAAGAGTAAGTGCATTTATAGGCATATTCTGGGAATATAAAGACAGCATCACATCTGCCGCAATAAGCGCTGCAATCCCGTGCAGAGGACAAATCAGCGAATAAAGCGGCGGTAGTTTTTTTATTATAAATAATCCTGTTATCAGTGCGCATACTATCAGAGCAGAGTAAAAAATCATTGACTGACACCTTATGAAAATTATTAGTGTTTATATAAATACATTAATCTATATGAAAAAATAAATATTGATATGAGCCTTATAAAAGATAGTTTTTGTTTATTTTTTTTCTTTGACTTTACTATAATTATAATGAGGTGAGATTTATTATGGATAAGCATTCAAAGACATATGAGCAGTATTGCTTTGTGAAGGAGAAAAACATAATAATGGAGGAAATAATTTTTCACAACGGAAAAAGAAAAACTGTATGTACTAATCTCGGAGAATGTAATAATTGCGGCGGCTGCAGGAATAAGATTCTGTGTTCATTGTGGCAAAAGGACAAAAATGCCTCAGACGGATGCAAAATCGATGGCTGTGAATAATTGACTAAAGCGGTACGATTTGATATAATCTTTTATTATAATAAAAATAAAGAAAGGACGGACCTTCTGAGTCCGAACCGCTGTTATGGAAATATTATCACTTTATCCCACTCTCAAGGAAACTATATGGGGCGGAAGAAAGCTTATTGATGACTACGGCTTTGAAACTGACGGAGATAACGCAGCCGAAGCATGGCTTCTTTCCTGCCATAAAGACGGTCCCAGCTTTGTTATCGGCGGACGGTATGACGGAAAAACCCTGAGTGAGGTAATTGATGCTGAGGGAAAAGATGTTCTCGGTACAAATAATAAGGATATCAAGGATTTTCCCGTGCTTATAAAAATCATTGATGCCTGCGACAAATTGTCTGTTCAGGTTCATCCCGATGATGAATATGCCCGTGAATTCGAGAACGAAAACGGAAAAACAGAAGCATGGTATGTGCTCGGCTGTGAAGATGATGCGAGTCTGATTTACGGAGTAAATCACGATATGACAAAAGAAGAGTTTGCAGCTGCTATAGAAAACGGTACACTGCTTGATGATATGAATGTTGTTAAGGTAAAGCCCGGTGATGTGGTATTTATTCCTTCAGGTATGCTTCATGCAATCGGTGCGGGAATTCTTCTTGCAGAGGTTCAGCAAAGCTCAAACTCTACCTACAGAGTTTTTGATTATATGAGGCGGGACAAAAACGGTAACCTCAGAGAGCTTCATGTCAAAAAAGCTGTTGATGTTGTTGACCTCAAGGCTATGGATGTTGATTTCTCACCTGAAGGTGAAGAAAAGAATGAGGACGGTGCAAGGGTAACATATCTTACCGGCTGTGATTATTTCAGAATGATTCTTGTTGAAAGTGAAAACATATTTAAGGACAATGCAAGTGAAAAATCCTTCATTTCTCTTCTGGTGCTCGACGGTGAAGGTGAGATTACCTGCGGTGAAGAAAAAATCAGCCTTAAAAAGGGTTCCAGTATTTTTATTCCTGCTGCAAAGGGTGAATATACCGTAACAGGAAAGCTTCGTATTCTTAAAACTGAAACATAAGGAAATATAAAAATGTCATTGATAAGCTGTCAGAATCTCTGCCTTTCTTTTGCGCAGAGGGACATTATAATAAACGCTACCTTTGATATTGCCAAAGGTGACAAAATAGGTCTTATCGGTTCAAACGGCTGCGGAAAAACCACACTGCTGAGAGCATTGTGCGGAGAGCTTGAACCCACAGACGGAAGAGTTGTAAAGGCTTTTGCTACTGAGGTTGGCTTTGTTGAGCAGCACGCATGCGCGGGAAGCACACTTAATGTTTATGATGAGCTTCTTACCGTTTTTTCCCGGCTTTTTGAAATAGAAAAGGAGCTTGAGGAACTTCACAGAAAAATAGAGCTTACCGACGGAAAAGTGCCTCAATATATAGAAATGCAGGCTGCCCTTACCGAGGAATATCAGAATAAGGGCGGACTTACATATAAAAACAGAGCACACTCCTGTCTTATGGGACTGGGCTTTACGCCTGAGGAAGAAAAGCTTCCCGTGTCAGCCTTATCGGGCGGACAGAGAACAAAACTGAGTCTGGGAAAGCTTCTTCTCAGTGAGCCTGATATTATGCTTCTCGATGAGCCTACAAATCATCTTGATATCAGAAGTGTGGAATGGCTTGAGGATTTTATCGGGAAAGCCTGCGGTACGGTTATTATTGTTTCTCACGACCGTTATTTTCTTGATAAAACTACAACACGTACACTTGAAATTGCCAACAGAAGGCTTTATCAGGGAAAGGGCTCATATTCAGCTTATATAAAAACAAAGGAACTGCGGCTTGAAAGCGACCGCCGTGAATATGAAAAGGCTCAGATTGAAATAAAGCGCATAGAAAAAATGATTGAACAGCAAAAGCAGTTCAATCAGGAGAGAAACTATATCACTATTGCAAGCAAGGAAAAGCAGATTGAAAGAATAAAGGCAGGAATGCCTGATGTTCCGCCTAAAGAAAAAACCGTAAAATTAAGATTTGATGAATGTGTAAGAACAGGCGATGAGGTGCTTATTGCCGAGAATCTTAAAAAGGAATATGACGGTAAGGTTCTTTTCAGCGGTGTAAAGCTTGATATAAGACGGGGAGAAAAGGTATTTGTTTTAGGTCCTAACGGCTGCGGAAAAACTACTCTTCTCGGACTTATTATGAATAAGATACCCAAGGATGACGGCTTCTCCCGCTTCGGTCACAATGTAAATGTGGGATATTTTGAACAGACTCAGAAAACTCTGATGTCATCAAAAACAATTCTCAATGAGCTTTATGACCGTTTTCCCACAAAGACAATATCTGAGCTCAGAGGATACCTCGGAGCATTCAATTTTCGCAATGATGATATTGAAAAGCTGATGTGTGATCTTTCGGGCGGTGAAAGAGCAAGAGTTGCACTTCTTATTCTCATTCTCAAAAAACCGAATTTTCTTATTCTCGACGAGCCCACAAACCATCTTGATTTCAATTCCCGTGAGGTGCTTGAGGAAGCTCTCAGGGATTATGACGGAACTATTCTCTGTGTTTCTCACGACAGATATTTTGTGAACCGTGTAGCCTCAAAAATTCTTTATTTCAGCGGTGAAATCATAAATTCCTATGAGGGCAATTATGACGACTATCTGAAGTTTTTGGCAGAAGAAACCGTTGCAGTGCAGGAAAAAGCACCTAAGAAGGTGAATGACTATAAGCTGAGAAAAGAGCTTGAAAGTCAGCTGAGAAAGAAAAAAACAAGGTTTTCAAGGCTTGAAGCTGAGCTTGAAGAGGCACAGCAAAAAAGAGAGGAGCTGAATAGTATTCTTTCTTCTCCTGAAGCTGCCTCGGATTTTGAAAAAGTGATAGAGCTTACAAAACAGCTTGAGGATATAAATTCTGCCATTGATGAAATGGAAATGGAATGGCTTGAGTTATCTGAATACTTATCTGAAAACTAAAACTGAAAAAATCCCCCTTCGCCGTTTGCTTTCGGGCGAAGGGGGTTGCTTTTTCATTCCACTGTAATCTTTATCGGTATTTCCATAAATTTACTTTGTGCAGTGTTTTTTGTTATTCCTGATGTGTAGCTGATTTTAAGAACGGAATTATAAACTCCCTTGCCGAGCACGGAAAGAGTTATATCGGTCTGCCAGCTGAAAATATCGGCTTCACCGTTTGTTGATGTGAGCGGGAGGGAATTGACAGTTTTATTTTCCGCCGCCTCGCTTTTAGCTGTATAAACAATATTATCATAGGCAAGTGAGGTCAATTCGATGCTGTCTAATACCGCATAAAAATCAGGCTGCGTTTTTTTTGCAGAGATAAACATTGTAAGAGTGAAGGATTCTGCCTTGTCGCTTGATTTTTTCAGAACAAACTCTGTGTTTTCAACGGTGATTTCTATTCTGTCTGCAATAGTATTTGCGAAATTACCCGATTGCACAGCAGGCTTTTTACCTCCTGCAACCGAAAATACAGTTATGCTTATGCCTGCAAGCAGCACGATAACAGATACTAATGCCGTGAGTATTTTTGCTTTTTTGCTCATACTGATCACCTCCGGATTAATTGTATACAACGGGAAAATAAATGTCAATCGGAAAAAAGTGCCTGCACCTTGGTCTTCAGCTCTTCAAAGGTAAAAAAAGTGTTGAGCACTTCTAATAGATTTCTGCCTGTAAGTCTGGCAGGAAGCCCTGCTGACAGAAGAAGCCGACGTCTTTTGTCGGTGCTGTTTTCCCCTCCGGAAAGCCCTAACTCAAACAGGTCGGCAGGGGTTATGGGACGGGGATTATAGTTTTTACCGTTTTCCGAAAACAGACCGCTGTTTTTAAGACTTATTTCCAGCAGGGAATTGTCTATTCCCTCGACACCGAGCTTTCCTTCCTTTGAAGGCAGCTCTTTTCTTTTTTCTTTTCCGTATATGTCGGGTATATATGCATGGGTGACACTGCCTTCGGGAGCAATATTTTTAAGAAAATTTCTTATCTTAAAGCCTGCCGCATCTGAATCTGTAAGAATGAGAATACCTCTTTCGCGGGCAATTTTTTTGATGAGAGTCTGTTTTTCCTTTGAGTTGAAGATACCGAAGCCGTCGGTGGTTATTATAAGAGCATCAACCACACCCGAAAGACGGGCTTTGTCGTATCTTCCTTCGACTATTATAGCTTTATCGGTATGAAGCATTATATCACCTTAATGATGCAAGTTTTGAAATAAGCTCAGTAAGAAGGATATCATCCTGAATTTTGCTGCTCTTGCTTTTAGTATCAGCTTCAAGGAGAATATCAAGAGCCTTTCTTATATCTGAAAGTCTGCTTGCCTTGGCAAAGGGAAGTATTTTCCCGAAGGTGTGGCGTGTTTCTTTATACTGGAAGGCTTCGCTGAAATCGGAAACATTTTTATCGGCATTGAGTGCAACCTTAAGACGGTAGAGGTTTACATATGCGCTTCCCAGGGCGCCGATAATTGAATTTACGGGAGTTTTCTGTCTCAAAAGCTCGTTGAGTATACTGAAGGCTTTATCAGTGTCGCCTGAGAAAATGCTTGAACTTATATCAAAAACAGATGCCTCCACACTCTTTACTGCGGTGTTATCTATCATTTCCTTTGTGACAGGCTCACCGCAGGAAAAAGCACAGACCTTGTTGAACTCATTGAGAACGGTCTGCATATCATCTCCCACGCTTGTGACAAGATAATAGGCGGTTTCATAATCTATGGAGGTTCCTTTTTCTTTTGCACGGGAAACAAGCAGCTTTGCTGTTTTTGCCGGGGTGCGGTGCTCAATTTTTACAACGGTACCGTATTTCCCGAAAAGCTTTTCAATATTGTCCCACTTTGCATTTTTTCCTGACGGGATTTTTGAAGCACTGAAATAAAAAATCATTACCGTACTTTCCGGAAGGTTTTTTAAGCTGTTTTCAAAGTCCGTAAGCTCTGCGGTTTTGAGCTCTGAAAGAGCATAGTTTTTTACCAAAAGACAGGTTTTTTCCGCCATAACGGGCAGGTTTTCACCGTCGGCAAAAACCGTATCCAGGGGGACTGTGTCATCCTCATAAGAGTGATAGTTAAAAAACATAAGGCTTTCATCCACGGTTTTTGCCGTAAGCTTTGAGCAGTAAAATTCCTTAAGATAATCGTCATCGCCCGTAAAAAGAAAAATATGTTCTTTTATATCTGCTTTAAGCAATTTTGCAAATTCATCTTCATTAATAAACGGCATAGCTTTCTCCTTTTACGGTGATTAAAAGTGATTTTTCGTGATTTGAATAAACGGCTTTTTCATCGGGCTTTTCCTTTGAAAGAATAAGAATATCCGAATAGTTTTCTCTGTTTATATTTTCCGGGATACTTCCTGAGCAGATCAGAATGTCTGAACTGTTATAAAAATACGGAAGGGGAGCGGCAGGATCATATTTTATCAGCATAACCGTTTTTATCTCATCGGTTATAAATACAGCTGCGGAAAAATCCTTTCTGAATTCAGAGTATATTTTTGTGCTGTCGCTCAATGCACAAATAAAGCCGAAACCGTTTTCAGCTTTATTTTCATCGGCTTCATATGTATTTACGGGAAAGAGATTTCTTTTAAGATATCTGTGATTACTGTAATCCTTTACGGTATAGTCGGGAAGCAAAAGAAAATCTGTCTCAGTGACCCCGCGGGAGGTCAGAAAGATTCTGTTCTGTACCGCTGCGTCATAATCCTTACCGGGACAGTATACAGCCGAAAACTGTCCCTTTTTATATAATGATACCGTGAAGCTCTCTGTATCGACAGGAATAAAAATCTCCGTTTCTTCTTTTACTGTTGCAGCAGAAGCACCTGCAAAGACAAGTATTACACCTGCAAAAGTAAGCACGAATGAGGTAAGGGTTCTTTTCTGCTTTGAGAAAACAGGAATAAAAAAGTATATTGCTGCGGCAACAGCAGAGCATATCGCAATGCCGGATAGTGTTACGGGAAAAATGCTGAAGCTGAACTGCCTTATAAATGTAACATAATTGATTAAAATTCTGCTGAAAAATCCGCATATTCCGAACAGTATTTCTCCTAAAAATATACCCTCGGGCAAAAGACCTGCCAAAGCTCCTGTTATCATAACTCCCTCAGCCACGGGTGTCATAAGAAGGGAAGACACAGGAGAAAATACGGAAATATAACCGAAAAACAAGGTTACGGGCAGCAATGTTGAAATAATAACTGCTACGGATATTTTCAAGGAATCTGTTATATAGACAAAGACTTTTCTGAAAAGATATCCCTTCTGATCTTGTTTTCCCGGGGAACCCGAAAGCTTTTCAGAGGTCAGAATAAGTGTGAGTGTGGATAAGCAGGAGAGAAGAAATGAAATATTGCCGCAGAGAAAAGGCTCATGTGTGAGAAGAGCTGTTACGGCAAGTCCCAGAGAATTGAGCGTTTCTGCACTGCGTCTGAAAATTCTTCCCGCAAACACACATATAAGCATTATGCCTGCACGAAGCACCGACGGTGAGAAGCCTGTGAAAACAATGTAGAAAAGGACGAAGATTGCGGCAAGGGCATTCGGAATAAATTTTGAGAGAGAGCGTTTTCGGAAAAATATAAAAAACATGCCTGTCCATATTGTAAGATGCATGCCCGATACGGCAAAAATGTGTGAAATGCCGCTTTGTCTCAGACCCGATACGGTTTCATCGTCAAGATAATCCTTGTCGCCTGTAATAAGTGATGTGGCAACGGCGGCTTCATCTTCCGGCATATTACCGAAAAATTTTTCCTGTGTAAGCCTTGCCGCTGAAAGTATAGCGTAATATATTCCGTCTGCTTCATCCTTACCTTCAATATTGATACCTTGTGCACCGTAAGCGCAAAGATATGTTCCTGATGATAAGGAATGCAGACTGAACAAGCCTTCTTTAGCGGATGCTTTTAATTCATCTGCAGTGAAGCTTATTATGTCACCGGGGATTACATCCGGCTGCGAATATGCATAAACGAGAATTTTTCCCGGAATTGCTTTGTTTTCTGCCTTGCAGTCCGAAAGTGTGAAGGAATAAACATTTTCACTGTTGCTTTTTGTGTAGCTGCGGACTGTGCCCGAAATAAATCTGCTTTCTCCCTCAGCCGAAAGTGCGGCATTCAGATTTGTATCCGAACATGAGAAGGATATAAATGCCGTAAGCATACATGCAATCACAATGCAGATGTGCTTTGCGTATGCGGGAAAAATAAAGCTTATAACGGTTCCTCCGACGGAAAGAAGAAGAAATACGGGTAATACCTTAAGATGTCCGAAACATATCATAGGCACGAGACATATAAAGACAGCAGCTGCCGTGAGAACAAAGGGACGTTTTATTACGCTGATATCAGTCGTTCTGAATCTGTTTTGCAGCATTGAGAGCCTGAATTATTTCCCTGAAGGTATCTACAGGATTTTTCGGATCCTTGAGTCTTATTGAGTAGTAAGGCTTCTGAGATGCATTTGCCATAACTCTTCCTCTCATAACCGAAAGCTTTGAAAGAATGCTCTTGTCTATCTCATTTACAAATAACAGCAGTGAATTACCCCTCTGTGTGATTTCATATATTCCGCTGTCGGCAGCAGAATTCCTCATAAGCGAAACCTGAATAAGTCCCATTACGCACTGAGGCGGTTCGCCGTAGCGGTCAATAAGCTCATCAAGAACATCTGAGGCATCCTCTTCGGTATGAATATCTGCTATGCGCTTATAAATGCCAATTCTCTGAGGATAGCTGCTTATATAATCCTCGGGTATGAATGCGTCAGTCTGTATGTCAACCTGACAGGTGTTTTTCGGTTTGTAGTTTTCTTCTCCGTTTTTCTGCTTTGCAATAGCTTCACTGAGAAGTTCCATATACATATCATAGCCAACTGATTCAAGGTGGCCGTGCTGTCTTGCACCGAGAAGATTGCCCGCCCCTCGGATTTCAAGGTCTCTCATTGCAATTTTGAAGCCTGAGCCGAACTGTGAGAATTCACGTATGGCAGAAAGGCGCCGGTCAGCAATTTCACTGAGCTGCTTATCCTTTCTGAAGGTACAGTAGCAGCTGGCTCTTCTTGAGGAACGGCCTACTCTGCCTCTTAGCTGATGAAGCTGAGAAAGCCCCATTTTGTCGGCATTTTCAATAATAAGTGTGTTTACATTTGGCACATCAACACCCGTTTCAATGATGGTGGTGCATACCAGTATATCAATTTCGCCTTCCGTAAGCTTTTTCCATACGTCGGAGAGCTCTTCCTCGTTCATTTTACCGTGGGCAACTGCAATTTCGGCATCGGGGAAAAAGTCCTTCAGTGCTCCCGCGGTTTCGGTTATATCGCTTATATTATTGTGAAGATAATATACCTGACCGCCGCGACGAAGCTCTTTTGCTATTGCCTGGGATAAAATACCCATATCGTGTTCTATGACATAGGTCTGGACCGGGTAGCGGTCCATAGGCGCTTCTTCTATAACAGACAGGTCTCTTATTCCCGACATTGCAAGATTAAGAGTACGGGGAATAGGAGTTGCCGACAATGTGAGAACATCCACGGCAGGGAATTTTTCCTTCAGCTTTTCCTTCTGTGCCACTCCGAAGCGCTGCTCCTCATCAACAATAAGAAGTCCCAGGTCCTTGAATTCCACATCCTTTGAAATAATACGGTGTGTGCCGGATATGATGTCCACGGCACCTGCTTTTATTCTTTTGATTATTTCCTTCTGCTGCTTCGCATTTCTGAAACGGCAGAGCATATCCGCTTCTATGGGGAAGCCCTCAAAACGGTGAAGTATTGTTCTGTAGTGCTGAAGCGCAAGAATTGTAGTGGGGACAAGAAGAGCCACCTGCTTGCCGTCGCATATGCATTTGAATGCCGCACGAAGGGCAACCTCGGTTTTTCCGAAGCCTACATCACCGCAGAGAAGTCTGTCCATAGGACAGTTTTTCTCCATGTCATATTTGATTTCATCTATACATCTGAGCTGGTCTTCTGTTTCCTCAAATTCAAAACGCCGTTCAAAGTCGTTCTGCATATCTATGTCGGGTGAAAAAGCAAAGCCGGGAGTACTCTGTCTTGCGGCATAAAGCTTTATAAGATCCGCCGCAATATCCTTTACGGCGCCTCTGACCCGTGCCTTTGTCTTTTCCCAGTCGCCTGAGCCGAGACGGTTTATTTTGACCGTTCTTGAGGAATCCTCCTCGTGGGGACCTACATATTTTGTTACAAGCTCAAGCTTTGTGACGGGGACATACAGAATGTCGCCCTTAGCATATTTTATTTTTATATAATCTTTTGTTACTCCTTCCATCTGAACCTTGTGTATACCGTCGAAAATGCCGATGCCGTTGGTTTTATGCACAACATAATCGCCTGTGTGAAGCTCTTCAAGTGAGTTGAAGGAGTTTTTGTTTTTCTGATATTTTTTTACAGAGCGTCTTTCTGCCTTTGCGTGTCTGCCGTAGCTTATAACTATGAGCTTTTTTCCGGGATAGTCCATGCCGGCATTGAGTGCTCCGGAAAGTATATTGATATATCCCTTCTGCAGTACCTCAGGAGTGTTTTTGCATAAAATCGCAGGGAATTCATCGTCCGTGAGCTCCTCAAAAAGACCTGCGGCGGCTTTGTCCGTACCTGCAAAGACAAGAATTGTATATTTGTTTTTTACGGGATGGCTGATATCCTCCAACAGGAATTTGTATGAGCCGTCCCAGGCAGATATCTGATTGATGTGAAAATTCACAAGATCCCTTACGGGGGTGTCAAAGCTGCCCCTTGCGAAGTTGTCCGCATAAATTGTTCTGCAAAGAGTGTAATAATCCGAAATCTCTGAAAATCCGATGTAATAATCATCAAGTCCCTTACAGAGCACGCCGTCAAGAAACAGCTCTCTGAGCTCTTCATTATGAAGCTTTTCGTTCGCTGTTGCTTTTTCCTTTACACCTGCAGTTTCCGTTACTATAAGAAGACTGTCTGGAAAGTAGTCGAGGGGTGTTACCTTTTCTTTATAAACAAGAGGGAGATATTTGTCTGAGCAGCCCGGAAGAAAACCGTTTCTTAAAAGCCCCTCGTCCTTCTGAAGAAATTCCTTTACCTTTGCGGCATTCTTTGTTCTTATGCCTTTACAGAGAGAGGCAAGCTTGTCTGCGAGCGCTTCAGTATCATCAATAAGGATTTCTTTGACAGGTGCAAGAGAAATGCTGTCAGTATTATCCTTTCTTCTCTGTGAAATAACATCAAACTGAGCAATAGTATCTATTTCATCGCCCCAGAATTCAATTCTTACGGGATTTTCGCTGTTCGGCGGATAAATATCAAGTATTCCGCCTCTTAAAGAAAATTGCCCTGCACCCTCAACCATATCCGCAGCGCTGTAGCCGCATTTTACAAGCTTTTCACGGATTTCGTCGGTGGTGATTTCCATTCCCGGGGTGAGTGTGAAGGTTCTTTTTATGAGCTCATCCTTGGGAAGTGTTCTGCCCATTGCGGCCTCTGCCGAGAGAATAAGAATATTGCACTCACCTGAAATCATTTTTGAGAGTGCGCCTATTCTTTTCTGTTCGTAGTCATTTGAGCTGCTTTCAACAGGATGAAACTCAAGATCTCTTGCGGGATATGTGACACAGCGGCTGCCCAGAGCCTTAAGATCTGTATAAAGCCTTTCTCCCGATGCCTCATCAGGCACAAGCACAACAGCACCGTGCGGATTTTCCTCGCACAGTGTGTGAATGAGAAATGCCTTGGGGGTAGGCGGAACACCCAGAACTCCGAAAGGGAATCTGTTTTTCTCGATATTGATTTTTATATTTTTATATTCGGGGGAGGTAAGCAGAAGCTTTGAGTAACAAGACATAGTTTTTTAACCGTTATAACGGCTCATTGCGCCGTCAGTATCTCCGTCAAGTATGTATTTAAGAGCTTCAACTGCTCTTTCCATTGTTTTTTTCAGAATTTCCGTATCTTCCTTTGAAAATCTGCCGAGAACATAATCCTTAAGGTCGTCATCCTTATTCTGTCTGTCGCCCACACCGATTTTAAGACGGGGAAAAACGTCGGAATTAAGCTGCCATATTATACTCTTTATACCGTTGTGACCGCCTGCAGAGCCTTTCTTTCTGATTCTCAGTGTTCCTGTCGGAAGAGAAATGTCATCATAGATAACAATAATCTTTTCAGGGGGGATTTTATAGAAATCGGCAGCTGCCTTCAGGGATTCTCCTGAATTGTTCATATAAGTCTGAGGGCGCATAATAAGACAGGGATGTCCCTCAATCATAGCAGTACAGGTGAGTGCACGGTATTTTACCCTGTCGGTTTTTATTCCGTATTTGTTGGAAAGAATGTCAAGACACAGAAAGCCTGCATTATGTCTTGAATATTCATATTCTTTGCCGGGATTTCCGAGTCCTGCAATAATAAATTCAGGCTTTCCTGCAAAGGGGATATCCTGTGTAATCTTTTTCTTGAAAAATGCCATTATTTTCTCCTGTAGGGTTTCTTTATTTTTACCCAATCTTCTTTATTTGTCTGTCTCTCTCTTGCTATTGCAAGAGTGTCTTCGGGAACGTTTTCAGTTATTGTAGAGCCGGCGGCGGTGTAGGCTCTGTCGCCTATTTCCACAGGGGCGATAAGATTTGTATTGCAGCCTATGAAGGCATCGTCACCTATTGTGCAGCGGTTTTTTTCTTTTCCGTTGAAGTTTACGGTTACCACACCGCAGCCGAAATTCACACCGCTTCCCACATCTGAGTCACCTACATATGTGAGGTGGGAAATGCTTGTTTTTTCTCCCACTACGGAATTCTTCACTTCAACGAAGTTTCCGCAGTGAACACCGTTCTTTATTATGCTGCCGGGTCTTACATGAACAAAGGGACCGGTTGTTACGCTGTCGCAGATAACCGCCTCTTCGGCCTGGGTGCTGTTGAGAACAGAGCCGGAGCCGACCTTTGTTTTATAAAGCACTGTTGAGGGTCCTATAACACAGTCATTTCCGATTTCGCAGCCCTCTTTTATAATAGTTCCGGGAAGAATTACGGTGTCTCTTCCTATTTTTGCCGACTTGTCTATAATAACACCGTCGGTACAGGGTATAGATACACCCTCCAGCATAAATTTCTCAAGAAATCTTCTTCTTACTTTCTCGTTGAGCTCATAAAGCTGTACTCTTGAATTTGCTCCGAGCACTGCATCCTTGTTGCCGGTGGTGTATGCTCCTACATTTTTTCCTTCGCTCAGGGCAATGTGAACTGTGTCTGTAAGATAATATTCACCCTTGGAGTTATCGTTTCTGATTTTTCCGAGAAGATCATACAGTGTGTCGCAGTCGAACCACATAACTCCCGAGTTGATTTCGTTGATTTTTTTTATTTCTTCCGTTGCCGATGCTTCCTCTGTAATGGCTGTGAAGCTTCCGTTTTCGTCTCTTACGATTCTGCCGTAGCCGTAGGGATTGTCTATTTTTGCGGATATAACCGTCTGTATGAAATTACCCTGCAGGTGATAATTGAGTCCCTCAGAGATTGTATCGGAGTCGATAAGGGGAGCATCGCCGTTTAATATCAGAACATTGCTGCCCGAATGCTCTTTTATAAAATCCTTTGCCTGCATAACCGCATGGCCCGTACCGTGACGCTCATGCTGCTTGGCGGTTTTTATTTCAGCGGGAAGATAATTTTCAATTACCTCGCTTTTATATCCCGTAACAACAAGTATATCCTCTATTCCCGCACCCTTTGCGGCATCGATTACCCAGGAAAGCATCGGTCTGAAAAGAAGTTCAGCCATAACCTTCGGCTTGTCGGATTTCATTCTGGTGCCTTCGCCGCCTGCAAGAATTACAGCACAATTTTTCATAAGAAAAACCTCCGTATATTTATAATAATATTATTTTTTACAATTAATTTTATGATAACATATATGCAGTATGACTTCAAGTGATAATTTTGATGCCGTAGGCGCTTTTTCTGCAGTCTGAAAATACAGATTTTTACAGAAAAGTATATATTGTTCTGTCAGAGAATGAAGACGTTTGTAAAAGTTTATAAAACATATTACGGAATTTTGTCATAATATTAAAAAAATTTCACTCTCTTAAAATTTTTCGTGTTTATCATTGACAGTTGACCGCCGAAATATTATAATCAATCTGTATAATTATATCGGTGTGCCCTGTTGCACCCGGTGATTTTGTAACAAATTTTAAGAGGAGGAATTATTGTGAAAAATAATTCATCACAGAGCAGATTTGCAAAAGTGACAGCAAAAGTGATTGTTATGCTTCTTGCTGTTGTTATGTCCCTTTCTGTTCTCCCCACCTTATCGGCAGATATTCTTCCTGTTGCTTCTGCAGCTGAAGAATATGTTATACCGGCTAATGCAACTGTTGCTGATATAAACAACAAGCTCAGTTCTTTTGCCCCGGGCACTGTCGTTAATATGAAATTGTCAGGACCCTCGGCATCTGTTGTTTTGACAAATACATCAACAGCTACCTTCGGCTCCGGAATTACAGGTATTGTTATTCCGCAGGGACTGACGGTCAACTTCTTTATGAACGGCGGTACTGTTGTTTTTGACCGTTCCTCTGACGGTGCATGGCAGCTGCCCTATGTTTACGGTATCCACAACAAGGGTAACCTTAATATCTACAGCGGCTCATCCGTGAATGCCACTTCCAATACAGCTTCTATAAGCATTGTTAATGTCAGAACCGGAATGGGTGCAGGCAAAAAAGAGCTCAGCTATGCTAACCTTGAGGCTATCAGAAATGAAGGCAACCTTACAATCAATAAGGGTGTTAAAATAAATGTCAATTCCACTCTTCATTATGAAATAAGTGTTGGTGGTTCGCTTATAACAGAAGAGTCTTCACAGGTTTCATCTGCAGCAACTGCAGTTTATAACACATCCGCTGCAGCTACCTGCAGCATCAATGCTGCAGAAATTACCGTTTATGCTCAGGGACAGGGCTCAATGACCTCCCAGTGCGATGACGGTGAAAGAACCTCCACTGCTGCTGTAGCTTACGGTGTTTACGGCGGTAATGTTAATGTTTCATCCGCAACCACAATGACGGTTACATCACAGGGTAATCATCACCGTAATACTTATGGCGGTAATGCGAGTGACGGTAGAGCCCGAATTACCTCAATAGCATACGGCATTGCAACCAGCGGCAGTATTAATATCACCGGCGGTAATATTACACATGATGCAAATATAAACAGTATTGATGCGGTAACCTCTGACGGTAACGGACAGCAGTTTCTTTTCGGCGGCGGTATTTATACCGTTTCAGGAAATCTCCCTGTTCTTCCCGACGTAACGATAACAACTCCTGCAGAGAATTGCATGAATTCTGATGTTAATGTTACATATCGTAAGGGCTCTGTTGTTTCTTCTTCTGAAATGATAAAATCAGCCCATGATATTGTAAATTACATGATGTCCTACACCGAATATGTTATTGTAACACCTTCTGCTGCTGTTGTTGCAAATAACTTCCTTGACGAAGCTAATAACAGCTATGCCGGAAGTATTGTTACCAACGTAAACGGTATTCCCACATCTATTGTCCGCGGTGCTCTTGAAGGCAAAAACCGTGTTCACGTTGTTTACAGATATTGGGTTGATAAGAACAAGACTGCTATCGACACATCTATCGTCGGTGATGAAGGCAATGTAGGTTACTCATTTATGCCTCTTACAGACGGCACTGATGTTGTAAATTCACTTGTGAATCTTTCAGGTGTAACAGGTCAGAGCATACTTACAAAGTCTCCCGATGCTTCTATCAAGTATATCTCAGGTGCAGAATCCTGCAACAGCTACTATTGGGGACTTGTAAATATTACTTATGCAATATCCGATGCATGGTTATCCGATTACAATGTTACATCTTTAAATAACAAGGGTACTGTTTTCAAAACCTTCGGTTCACAGGGTGCCGCAGACGGTGCAGCTCCCGCAACCAACGGCCCCATTTATATCTTTGTTGACTACGGTAGACTTGATGCCAATGACATCAAGGCAAAGGTAGGCACATCAAATGTTGCCACGACCACCTATACAGGCTCTCCCATAAAGGCAACCGATATAGGTCTTCAGGTTATTGATGCAATTATGCAGACCGATTATTCAAGGGACTATAACCTTGACTTCACAGACAGCGACCTTATTAGTGTTACTTATTCCTACACCGGTACAAACGAAGCAGGTGTGAAGGAAACAAGTGAATCCGGTCAGCTTCCCGTAAATGCAGGTACTTATGAGGTAACCCTCAATATTGCCGAAAGCACAACCTATAACAAAGACCCCAAGCACAATAAGAACAGACACGCTCTTGAATATACCTTTACTCTTATAATCGAGCAGGCTTCCATTCTCAGAGGCACACTTCCCGAAACCGTTTCACTTACCTACGGTCAGAAGCTCAATGAAATACTTCAGCTTTCAACCTATTCGGCAAAGGGAATTGTAAACGAATCAAATCTCACAGGTGTATTCTCCTTTACAAATGCTGCTGACGGCTCATCCTTCAAGACTGTGGGCGACAACCAGATCGTTTCAATCACATGGACTCCCACATACTCCGCTGCTCCCACAGCAAAGAACTATAAGGCAACCCAGTTCAATGTTGAGTTCAGTGTAAAGAAGGCTCCTCTTACCATCAGACCCAATGCTGCCGCAGTAGTATACGGTAATGATACATTTGATACTCCTTATTCCGTTACCATCACAGGTCTTGTAGGTAACGACACAGGAGATGCTGCAAAGCAGACAATAGCAAATGCACTCAGCTATATGATTCTCAACGGCGACAGCTATGTTCCTTATGTTGCCGGTGAGGTTGCAGTAGGCTCTTACTACATCCGTGCAACCTTCACAGATGTTCCCGAGCTTCTTTCAAACTATGAATATGTATATGCTTACGGTCAGGATGCCAACGCTGAAGGTGTTCTCAGAGTTTCTCAGAGACCTATAAAGGTTGAGGCTGTGGCAAAAGACAGAGCATATGCTCCCGATAATTATAATGTAGAAGTTACCTTCACAATCACAGACGGTAAATTCGGTGTTGACGACGTCCGTATTCTTGCTGCTTCAGGTGGACTCAGTGACAATACTGCAGGTATAAGAGAAGTAAGCGGTATTACAAAGCAGTCTGTTGCAGACCTTGTAACAGGCGGTGCGGGAAAGAACTACTATGTAGCTGATGTTATATATAAGTCAGGCGCAACACTTCTTGTAACCATTCTTAAGGGTGTTCCCACAGTTACAACTCCCGTTGTTGAGGAAATGTATTATCAGAATGCAAGAACCCTTAAGGATGTTGAGCTCACAGGCTACACATCCTCTGTAGAAGGCTCATGGCAGTGGGTGGATGCAACAATTAATCCCACAGTAAAAGTTGCAACCTACAAGGCACAGTATGTTCCTCAGGATCTTAATAACTATGAAGTCAAGGTAGTTGATATTGCAATTAAGGTTAAGGCAACTCCCGTTGTTATATCCTATGCCGGCTCAGTTTCCTACGGTGACAATATCCCCAATATCACAGCTTATACATATAAGGCTGACCTTGATCCTACGTTTAATATTGATGCTGTTACCACATCAGGTAATATCACTCCTCATACAGATTATGTAAAGGGCTCACCTGTTGTTGAGGGCGGCTATGCAGTTGAAATTTCTGCTCCCAACTTTGTTGATGTAAACGGTAACTATACATTTACAACTTCAGACGGTGTTATCACTGTTAAACCCAGACTTATCACCTTCAAGGTTGAGGATGCAACCGCAATCTACGGTGACAACTTTGTTCCCTCTGCATCTACTGTAAAGGTTTCTTATGACGAAGCTCTTCTTGTCGGTACTGATACAATTGAAGATGTTACTGCAAGCGGCGCTGCTCCCACATTTGAGTATTCAACCGACTTCAGATATATCGACAACTATCAGGTAGGTACATACTATATCAAGGCTACTCCCAATTTCATCACATCTCCCAACTATGAAGTAGCTACAACTGCAGGTAGCCTCAAGGTTACAAAGGCACAGCTTGTTATCAAGGCTGATGACATCACACTTGAATACGGCAGTGCAATTCCTGCTGATATTGAAAATGCATTCTCTGTTGTAGGTGCAAAGAGAAATGAAACAGCAGATGAGGTTGTTTCTTCAGGTAAGATAAAGATTGACACAACCTATGAAAAGGGCTCACCCGTAAATAAAGACGGTTATCCTGTTACTGTTGATGTTACCGATGCTACATTCAATAACTACACAGTAACAGTTCAGCACGGTGTTATTACTGTTATCAAGGCAACTCCCAGAGTTCTTACTCTTCCCACTGCAACAATCGTTCACGGTCAGACTCTCGGCGATGCAGTATTTGCAGGCGGCAACGTTGAAAACGGCGTAACCGGTAAATACGTTTATAACGCAGCTTCAACAACTCCCGCATACCGCGCAGAGGCTTATACAATTTACACTGCAACATTCGTTCCCGCAGATACAGTAAACTACAATTCAGTATCAGGTCTTTATGTTGCTCTTACAGTTAATAAGAAGCCCGTCAGCGGTACACTCGCTGTTGCAGGTATTCCCATGGTAGGTGAAAAGCTTACTGTTGATGTAACAGGTCTTGATCCCGATGAAATCGGTGTATACACTCTTACATGGTACAATGCTTCAAATGTTCAGGTAGGCACAGGTGCAGAAATCGTTCTTGCCGAAGCTCACAAGAACCAGAAGCTCACAGTAAAGGCTGTTGCAAATGCTCCTTACACAGGTGAGGTTGTTTATGTAACAACTGTTATTGCGCCTTCTCTTACAAAGGTTGAAACTATTCTCGGTGCAGATGCATATGATAATTATTTCGATCTTGCAGGTCTTTCCACATACGGCGGCGATGCAGAATATACATATAATGCTCAGCCTCACTATGTAGAATTCCACAGAGACGACAAGAGCCTTTCAAGTGCCGCTATCGGTAATGTTACCGTTAAGTACAACGGCTCTGTCTCCGCCCCCACAGAAGTAGGTTATTACACAGTTACTATCGATATCGATACTCCCGATGTTGATTTCACAAAGCTTCAGACAGTAAACGGTCTTACAACAGTAGACGGTCAGGTTGTTTACTCTCCCGTAGCAAACTACAAGATCGGTACACTTGTTATCACACCTGCTCCCTATTATGTAAATGTTGAGGTTCTCGACAAGGTATATGACGGCACAGGTGCAGCAGAAGCCACAGTAACTGAAGAATACGGTGCTATGACTCTTGCAGACGGAACTTCGGATGATGTTGCTTTTGACAGCGAAGCTGCAATTTACTACTTCGCATCAACAAATGTCGGCACTGATATTGATGTATTTATAAATAATGCTGTGCTCAAGGGCTCAGCTGCCGATAACTATGAGCTTCTTGTTTCAATGTCAAACGATTCAAAGGCTGACATTACAAAGAGAACTCTTAAGGTTAAGGTTGTTCCCGTTGAAAGAGAATATGAAGAGAACAACTACTATGTAGACCTCAGCTTTGAACCCGTCGGCAACACACTTGCAGAAGGCGATGACGGCTTTGTATATGTTGATGAATCTCTTGTTCAGGGTGCTATTGATAACTACAGAGCAGGTCTCAGAAATGTAACTGTATCAGGTGCTGTTCTTACAGGCTCAAAGGCCGGTAACTACGAGCTTGAGCTTACAAACCTTGACGGTCTTAAGGTTCAGATTCTTAAGGCAACTCCCTTCTATCCCATTCCCATGACAGATGTTCTTTACTACGACAGTGCAAGACCTCTTAATGCTATCTCCCTCGGTGACAGCCGTTGGGCATGGGCAGCAGATGTTGCAAATACAGTTCCCGGTGCCGGTGTACATACCTACAAGGCAATTTACACTCCCGATGATACAAACAACTACGCAACCGTTGAATATGAAGTAGAGGTTGAAATTCTTAAGACAGTTGTAACAATTACAGCTGCTAACTTCACTGTTACATACGGTGATATTGAACCCACATACTACTACAATGTATCAGGTCTTACAGGTGCTGATACCATTAAGAATGATGTTGACGGTTATGTTCTTATGAACTGCTCATATCAGGCAGGCAGTGATGTCGGTCAGTATGATGTCGTTCTTACAGGTGCTTTTGAAAGCGACAACTACGACTTTATCTACAAAAACGGTATGGTAACAGTCAATAAGCGTCCTGCTTATGTTGAAGCTGTTGCAAAGGACAGAGAATATGCTCCCGGCAATCTTAATGTTGACGTAAGCTTCTCTGCTATTACAAACCTCTATGGCTCCGACGGTGCAAATGATGTATTCCTTGAAGGCACATTCCCCATCCAGGGTACTGTTGCTGACGAAAATGCCGGCATCAAGAGTGTTAAGTATACAATGCCCGCACTTGCAGGTGCAAAGTCAGGCAACTATGAACTGAGACTTCTTAATCCCACTCTTAATGTTGAAATCCTCAAGGCAAAGACTCCCGGCGTTGTACTTCCTCTTACAGGTACCGTAGGCTACGGCCAGAAGCTTTCAACAGTTAAGTATACTTCAAGCTATGTCGGAACAGAATTCGGTACATTCTCAATGGAGAATCCCACAACTACTCCTCTTGAAGTAGGCACCTTCGCTGATGTTTATAAGGTAGTATTCACTCCCTTCAACACTCAGAACTATGCAACAATCACACAGTATATCACTCTTACTGTTGAACCCTCAGAGCTCAATATTGCTATTTCATTCACAGGTACAGCTCAGAGCGGAAAGTCACTTTATGTTATCACAAATGACATTCCTCAGGGCGCATATGATTATCTCTGGTTTGAATGGTACAGAATTGATGATCCCGAGGATGATCCCAGAAACGGTGTTAAGGTTGCTTCAGGCACAGATGCTTACACTCTCACAGATGCCGACAGCGGAAAGTTTATTATCTGTACTGTAACAAATATCGACGGCGCACCCTATACCTGCTATGCAAAGTGTGCTACCGATTCTGCAGTAGAAGAAGTACAGCTTTCCTTCTGGCAGAGACTTGTTAACTGGTTCTACAGAATTATTTCCAATATCACTCAGATATTCGGCAGATTAATGTAAAGAGCCGTAAATAAGGTAAATAAGAATTGATTTCACCCGGGTGTCTTCAAACACCCGGGTGAAACTGTTTTTTACTTTATAGGAAATTCCTTCCTATAAAGTAAAAAGATTATATGTCCCGCCGAACGGGAAGTAAACTTCCCTCGGCGATGGACTATACGAAAGCGTTTCGCCGCAGGCGTACGGCGAAGCCGTTTTCTTGTTCAAAGACTGTTTTTGCAAAAAGTGAAATAGCAGCAGACTTTTTTGTTGATAAGTTTTCTGATAAGTGTTATAATATTAATAAAAAAGGAGTGATATTATGGCAGTAAAGCTTAATCCTGATAAAGAGGTTGTTGCAAAAATCAAGGAGGGGCTGAGGCTTAAAGACGGCTATTGTCCCTGCAGATTGCCTAAAACTGAGGAATACAAATGTATCTGCAAAGAATTCCGTGAGCAGATAGCTGACCCGGATTTTGAAGGCTTCTGTCATTGTATGCTTTATTATAAATCAAAAGACTGAAGGAGCGAAAATTATGGCAGTATTAAAAGTTGATCATTCAAATTTCAAGGAAATTGTTTCCGACAGTAACAAAACGGTTATTCTTGATTTCTGGGCAGAGTGGTGCGGTCCCTGTAAGATGATTGCCCCTCTTGTTGAAGAAATTTCAGCTTCCCGTCCCGAAATCACATTCGGCAAGGTAAATGTTGATGACGAGCCTGCAATTGCTGCAGCCTACGGTATAGTATCAATTCCCACACTTATCAAGTTCAGAGACGGAAAAGTTGTTGATACTCAGGTGGGATACGCAGGCAAAGAAATGCTTGAAGCCTGGGCTGTGCTTTGATGAGGAGATAATATATGCCGTATTTAAGTGTGCATTTCCGTGAAAAATTGACTGTTGACGGGGAGCAGGTTCATTTTGCAGTATCCCGTGACGGTTTTAACTGGGAGAGTCTGAACGGCGGTAATCCCGTGCTTTTCAGCAATAAGGGCACGGGCGGTGTGCGTGATATTGAGATTATCCGCCGAAGGGACGGCAGGTTTTCCCTTCTTGCAACAGACCTTTGCATTGTGAAAAGAATGGATGAAAATTTTAATGTTGACTGGAAGGATATAAATCACAACGGCAGCAAGTGTCTTTCTTATTGGGAAAGCGATGATCTTATAAGCTTTTCTGAGCAGGAGCTTCTTTATTTCGGCAGGGATGATTTCGGTTGCCTTTGGGCACCTGAAATTACATATGACGATGAAAAAGACGAATACCTTATCCATTGGGGCTCAACGGTAAAGGAAGACGGCTATGAGCATATGTCGATTTATTGCTGTACTACCAAGGATTTCAGAAGTTTTTCTTACCCGAAGCTGTTTTTTACAAAGGAGAATGAAATTCTTGATTCCCATCTTATGAAGCACAGCGGTGTGTGGCACCTTTTCTATAAAAATGCCGATAACCCCTCGGGCAATATGCATGAAACCTCGGATAACATTACGGGGCCTTTCACTCACGATGACGAGTTTGATGCTCTTGTCAGATATTACACCAACGGCGGCTCATATGAGGGAGCAACCACATATACGCTTCCTGACGGCAGATGGTGTCTGATGCTGGATTTCTTCGGCTGCCCGAAGAATAAAATGGGGTATGTGCCTTTTGTGTCACAGTCTCCCGGAAATACTGCATTTAAGCGTGCAGACAGTGAATTCTCTTTTCCTTACGGCTTTAAGCACGGAAGATTTATTGAAATCACTGAACAAGAGTATGAAAATCTTAAGAAGCATTATGATAATCAATAAATAAAATAAGAATAAGCAACATATCAATTAGTCAGATTAATTGATATGTTGTTCTTTTTTCATTGTTCAGTTTGCTTAAAACTATTGACTTGTTTACTTCTTTTTAGTATACTGCATTTAACATTTCAAATGCAGTGATGATATTAAGACTGATTAATTTATGTTTTCAGAGAGCCGCCGTGTGCTGAAAGGCGGTAGCAGGTTTTTCAGTTTGTCTCGTATCTGAGCACGGTTTCTCAACACCTTCGTAATAAGGCTTATAGGGAATTGCGGCAGGTTCCGTTATCATGACCAAAGGCTTGTCAGAGCCTCAGAGCGGCTGTTTATCAGCAATATGGGTGGTACCGCGGTATATTATCGTCCCTGAAACTTTTGTTTCGGGGACTTTTTGTGTTACAAGTCCCCGGAAACGAAAAAAGCTATTGAGAATTTATTTGGTAATTAAAGGAGTAATTAGTATGAAAAAGATTAAAATTACAGATAAAACAATGCTGAATCTTGATTCTTCTCTCAGCTTCCGTGATAAAACGGAAATAGCAAAGCAGCTTGATAAATTAGGTGCAGACGTTATTGAGCTTCCCGCTGTTAAAAATGATAAAGCTGATATGCTTCTTGTTAAAAACATTGCAAGTATCACCGAAAAATCAGCAGTCAGCATTTCCACGGGATATACAAAGGAAGCTGTTGCCTGTGCCTACGAATGTATAAAGGATGCAAAAAAGCCTGTGCTTAATGCGGCTTTTCCCGTGTCTCCCGCACAGATGGAGTATATGTGTGCTCTCAAGCCCGATAAGATGCTTATGCGTATTTCAGAAATCGTTTCCTGCGCAAAGGAGCTTTGCAGCACTGTCGAATTCACGGCTCTTGATGCAACAAGAGCAGAAAGGGAGTTTCTTTATAAAGCAATTTCTGCTGCTATAGCTGCAGGTGCCGTAAGCGTTACAATTACCGATGATGCAGGTGTTGCAGATTCCGATGATTTTGCTGCATTCATTGCAGACATCTGTAAAAATGTTGAAAATATCGAAGGTGTGAGCCTTTGCGTTGATGTCAGCGATGCTATCAATATGTCTACAGCATGTATTGCTGCAGCACTCAGAAACGGTGCTGACGGTATAAAAACCACAGTTACCGAGAGCGGATATGCCGATATTTCAGATATTGCAGCTTATCTCGGCGTAAAAGGTGAAGCTATAGGTATCTCAACGGGAATAAAAACTGCAACTCTCAAAAATGTTTGTGAAAAAATTAAGCTTATCACAGAGTATGACAGAACCAAGGAGTCTCCCTATGATGCGGTAGTGAGAAATGATGAGGATGCAGTGCTTAACAAGGAAGATGATTTTTCAGCTGTGTCAAAGGCAATTCAGAAGCTTGGCTATGAGCTGAGTGCCGAGGATAATGCAAAGGTTTATGAAGAATTTGTAAAGCTTGCCGCAGTGAGAGAGCAGATAGGCACAAAGGAGCTTGATGCGATTATTGCTTCATCCGCTCTCAGGGTTCCTTCAACATATAAGCTCATAAGCTATGTCATAAATGCAGGTAACGTTATTACTGCTACAGCAAATCTCTGTATTGAAAAAGACGGAAAAGAGCTCAGGGGTGTTTATGTGGGCGACGGTCCCATTGATGCCGCATTTCTTGCAATAGAGCAGGTTGTAGGCCATCACTTTGAATTGGATGATTTCCAGATTCAGTCCGTTACAGAGGGAAGAGAAGCTATGGGTCAGGCACTTGTCAAGCTTCGTTCCGATTCCGGTAAGCTCTATTCCGGAAGCGGTATTTCTACAGACGTTATCGGTGCAAGTATAAAGGCTTATCTTAACGCCCTTAATAAAATTGCATTTGAGGAGAACAGATAATGAAACTTTCATTTTCAACAAGATATATGCCCGCAATGTCACTTTCCGAATATCTTACACTGGCTAAGCAGCAGAAGTTCAATGCGGTTGAAGTATATAATATTTACGATGAATGCTTCGGCGGGGAAAAGGCCTCATTTTCAGAAGCAGGTGTTTTTTCAACGCGCCGTAAGATTCTCAATTCAGGAATAGCTGTTTCTCAGCTTGATTTTCCTTTTGATATTGATGATAAAGATAATTTTTCCGAAAACGTAAGAAAAGCAGAAGAAATAATAAAGACTGCTTCGGATATCGGAGTCAGTTTTGTTAAGGCATATGCTGCCTCGGACAAAGATGCTGCAGAAGAATTTCTTCGTGCAGTGTTACCCTTTGCAAAAGAAAAAAATGTTGTAATTCTTATTGAAACCGACGGAGCATTTGCATGTTCTGATGCAGCCTGCGGGCTTCTTCAGGCATTTGCAAGTGATTATCTCGGTGCTCAGTGGAATATGTACGCCACATATTTTATCTCAAAGGAAGATGCCGAAACCACCATTAAGAATCTCGGAGCTTATGTAAAATCGGTAAAAATAAATGATGCCGATGCCGAGGGCAATCCCGTTCTTATCGGAGAGGGAACTCTTCCCGTTTCCGAAATGATCAATGCTCTTCGTTCCGTAAACTACAACGGCTTTGTTGCAATTGAGTGGAGCCGTGAGTGGCTTCCCGAAATTGATGATTTTGAGGTTATTCTCACATTCTTTGAATCTCATATGAATGTATACGGAAATCCAAAGAAAAACAAAAAGCACTTCTACCGCAATAAAAAGGGTGACGGTAAGTTTATATGGAAAAAGGAACAGCTTATTGATAAGACCTTTTCTCAGGTGCTTGACGCTCAATGTGAAGCCTTCCCCGACCAGCTTGCTTTCAAATATACAACTCTTGACTACACAAGAACATATTCCCAGTTCAGGGATGATGTTGATAATTTTGCAAGAAGCCTTATTGCTCTTGGTGTCCGTCCCGGTACGCATATTGCTGTGTGGGCAACAAACATTCCTCAGTGGTATATTTCATTCTGGGCAGCAGCAAAAATCGGTGCGGTTCTTGTAACGGTAAATACGGCATATAAAATTCACGAAGCAGAGTATCTTTTCAGACAGTCTGATACACATACTCTTATTATGATCGATTCATACCGCGATTCAAATTATGCCGCAATCGTACAGGAGCTTTGTCCTGAGCTTAAAAATACACGCTCGGGTGAGGCTCTTCACGCAAAGCGTCTGCCGTTTTTAAGAAATGTTATTACCTGCGGCTTTACAATGGAAGGTGCCATGACCTGGGAAGAGGCCTCCGAAAAAGGAAAGAGCGTTCCCGTGGAAGAGGTTTACAGATATGCTTCACAGGTCGATAAAGACGATGTATGCAATATGCAGTATACCTCGGGAACAACAGGCTTCCCCAAGGGTGTTATGCTTACTCATCATAATGTTGTAAATAACGGTAAATGCATCGGTGACAGAATGGATCTGTCCACAGCAGACCGTATGATGATTCAGGTGCCGATGTTCCATTGCTTCGGAATGGTACTTGCAATGACGGCATCTATGACACACGGTGCAACTCTTATGCCGCTTCCTTATTTCTCACCGAAGCCGGCACTCGCCTGTATCAATAATGAAAAAATAACTGCATTTCACGGTGTGCCTACAATGTTTATTGCACTTTTAGGCCACGAAGATTTCCCGAAGACCGACTTTTCATATATGCGTACGGGTATTATGGCAGGCTCACCCTGTCCCATAAGTGTTATGCAGGACGTTGTTGACAAAATGAACATGAAGGAAATAACCATAGTATACGGTCAGACGGAGTCTTCTCCGGGCTGTACTATGAGCAGCACCGACGATTCCCTTGAAGTAAGAGTTTCTACAGTCGGAAGAGCTCTGCCCGAAATTGAATGCAAGATAGTTGATCCCGAAACAGGAGAGGAATGCCCCGATAATGTGACCGGTGAATTTGTTGCAAGAGGATATAATATTATGAAGGGCTATTATAAGATGCCCAAGGCAACAGCCTCTGCTATTGACAAAGACGGCTGGCTTCATACGGGAGATCTTGCCTGCAGAACACCTGAAGGTAATTTCAGAATCACCGGCAGACTCAAGGATATGATTATCCGCGGCGGTGAGAATATTTATCCCAAGGAAATTGAAGAATTTATTTATACTCATCCTAAGGTAAGCGATGTGCAGGTCATTGGTGTGCCCGATGAAGCAATGGGTGAAGAAATTATGGCTTGCGTTATCCTTAAAGAAGAGGAGAGCATGACTGAAGCCGAAATGAAGGATTATGTGCGTTCTCATATGGCAAAGCATAAGGTTCCGAAGTATGTAGACTTTGTGGATGCCTTCCCGATGAACGCAGCAGGAAAGATTCTCAAATATAAAATGAGAGAGGATGCCATAGAAAAATTCGGACTTCAGAAGGCTGACTCAATTGAAACAGCATAAATTAATTTTTTTAATTGATTTTATTAGTTTTATGATGTTGACAAATAAATAGTGTTGTGATATTATTCAGTCAATGGCTGTGACGAAGAGGCCTGAAAGATATCCGATGCAGAGAAACGGCGGTTGGTGCAAGCCGTGAGACGATTCTTTCAACAGGCTATCGCTTCCGAGCCGGAAATGCGAAATAACAGTAGTGTTTCCCGGGAATGCCCCGTTAGTGCAAAGGAGTTGTCGGACTCTGAAGCGGTGAAAACAATAGTTTTCGCAATTTGAGTGGTACCGCGGAAAAAGTATTATGTTTCCGTCTCAAAGTTTTTTACTTTGGGACGGATTTATTTTTTTGTAAAAGGAGGTTTTTACTGTGGCTACGACAACAAACAATAAACTTTATGAGGTGGCTCGCCGAATTAAGGAAATGCGCTCTATAAGCGAATTTACCGTTGAGCAAATGGCAGAAAAAACCGAAGTATCCCCCGAGCAATATATGGCTTATGAAGGCGGAACGGAAGATCTTCCTTTCTCATTTATACATAAGTGTGCACTTGCTTTTGATATCGGTATAACTGACCTTCTCGAAGGTCACAGCGCAAAGCTTACATCCTATACCGTAACAAGAAAAGGTGAGGGGCAGACTACAGCCAAGGAAAACGGTATTGAAATACAGAATCTTGCTCCTCTGTTCAAGGATAAGCTGGGTGACCCCTACTGGGTAAGATATGAATATTCTGCCGATCTTGAAAACAAACCCATTCATACAACTACCCACGCAGGTCAGGAGTTTGATATGGTTATAAGCGGAACTCTTATGGTAAAGGTAGGCGACCATACCGAAATACTTCACGAGGGTGACAGTATTTATTATAAGAGCTCAACTCCTCACGGAATGATTGCTGTTGACGGCAGAGACTGTGTTTTCCTTGCATTTATCCTTGCTTCCGATGAGGCTCCCGAGGATATTGCAAAAAACAGAATAATGCCCGAGGCAAGAGTATCGGAATCTCTTGTGTGCCACAAGTTTGTAAAGCCTGTGGAAAATGAACGCGGTGAGCTTCTTGATATTGGTTTCGAAAACACTGATGAATTCAATTTTGCTTTTGATGTTGTAGATAAGATCGCAAAGAAATCTCCCGACAAAACTGCTATGATTCATATAGCAAGGGATATGACAGAGAGAGTGTTTACTTATCAGCAGATAAAGGAATATTCCTGTCAGACAGCAAACTATTTCAGATCATTGGGAATCAAAAAGGGTGACAGGGTTATGCTTGTGCTGAAGCGTCACTATCAGTTCTGGTTCTCTATTCTTGCACTCCACAGACTTGGTGCTATAGTAATTCCCGCTACTCATCAGCTGCAGGCTCACGATTTTGAATACCGCTTCAATGCAGCAGGTGTCAGTGCAATTGTCTGTACTTCCGATGATAACACACCCGCTCACGTTGATGAATGTGCCGATAAGTGTCCCACTCTTACCACAAAGATTGTTGTTGGAGAGGACAGAGAGGGCTGGCACAACTTTGATAATGAATATAAGCTTTTCTCCCGCCGTTTCAGAAGAGAAGATGATACTGCCTGCGGAAAAGAACCTATGCTTATGTTCTTCACATCGGGTACAACAGGATATCCCAAAATTGCAACCCACAGCTTCTCATATCCTCTTGCCCATTTTGTTACGGCAAAATACTGGCACACGGTAAATAAAGACGGACTTCATTTCACAATTTCAGATACCGGCTGGGGTAAGGCACTCTGGGGCAAGCTCTACGGACAGTGGCTTTGCGAAGGCTCAGTATTTGTTTATGACTTTGACCGCTTTGATGCATCGGTAATTCTGCCTATGTTTGCAAAATACAAGATAACCACCTTCTGTGCACCTCCCACTATGTACAGAATGCTTATCAAGCAGGATCTTTCAAAGTATGATCTTTCTTCAATAAAGCATGCCACAATAGCAGGTGAAGCGCTCAATCCCGAGGTTTTCAAGCAGTTTGAGGCAGCAACGGGACTTCAGCTTATGGAAGGCTTCGGACAGACCGAAACCACTCTTACCATTGCAAATCTTGTGGGTACTACTCCTAAGCCCGGTTCTATGGGCAAGGCTAATCCCATGTATGATATAGATATAATAAAAGCAGACGGCACTCCCGCTCAGCTTGGTGAAAACGGTGAAATTGTTGTTCGTACATCCGAAAAGGTTCCCTGCGGACTTTTCCTCGGCTATTACAATCAGCAGGAAAAGACCGATGAGGTATGGCACGACGGTTATTATCACACAGGTGACCTTGCATGGAAGGATGAAGACGGACATTTCTGGTATGTGGGCAGAGTTGATGATGTTATCAAGTCCTCCGGTTACCGTATAGGACCCTTTGAAATCGAAAATGTTATCATGGAGCTTCCTTATGTTCTTGAATGCGGTGTTTCTGCAGAGCCTGATGAACTCAGAGGTCAGGTAGTAAAAGCAAGCATCGTGCTTACAAAGGGCACTGAGCCTACTGAAGAGCTTAAGAAGGAAATTCAGAAGTATGTAAAAGAGCATACTGCTCCTTATAAATATCCCAGAATCGTTGTATTCAGAGAATCTCTTCCCAAGACAATAAGCGGAAAGATTCAGAGAAACAAGCTGTAAGAAATATGAAAAGAATAACAATTATTGCAGGGCATTACGGCTCGGGAAAAACAAACATTGCCGTTAATTTGGCATTGAAAATGAAAAAGCAAGGGCTGCCTGTGGTTATAGCTGACCTCGATATAGTAAATCCTTATTTCAGAACAAAGGATTCACTTGACAGGCTTACGAATGCAGGCATAAAGCTTATTTCATCCGAGTATGCAAACTCAAATGTTGATATTCCCGCAATTCCTCAGGAAATGTACAGTATAGTTGACGACAAGGAAAGCTATTATATTGTAGACCTGGGCGGTGACGACAGGGGAGCATATGCCCTGGGCAGATATGCCGATAAAATAAAAGAAGAAAACGATTACGAATTTCTTTTTGTTTTCAATAAATACAGACCTCTTACCCCGGACGCCTCCGGGGCTTATGAGGTTATGAGGGAAATTGAAGAGGCCTGTCAGATGAAATTCACTGCAATTATAAATAATTCAAATCTGGGTGAGCTGACAGATATTTCTGCACTCTTGACCTCTGCCGAAGAAAGTGATAAACTTTCTATGTTGGCGGGCATTCCCGTTAAATTCACATCTGCGGAAAAATCTCTTTGCGAAAAGCTTGATACAACGGATATAAAGCTTTTCCCGATGGAGCTTCAGAAAAAAATTATCTGATAGGAGAGAATATAATGGCAAAAGTTACATTCAATGAAGACCTTTGCAAGGGCTGCTCCCTTTGTGTGGGCGCCTGTCCCAAGGGAATTATTAAATTATCTGAAACACGCCTTAATATCAAAGGACACCATCCTGCAGAAATCACAGATCAGGCTTCCTGTATTGCCTGTGCTTTCTGTGCTACAATGTGTCCCGATTGCGTTATTACTGTTGAGAGGTGAAAAAAATGAGCGATATGGTACTTATGAAGGGTAACGAAGCTATAGCTGAAGCCGCTATTAAGGCAGGCTGCCGTCATTACTTCGGATATCCTATTACTCCTCAGACTGAGGTTGCGGCATATATGTCCAAAAAAATGCCTAAAATCGGCGGCACATTCCTTCAGGCTGAAAGCGAAATTGCCGCTATCAATATGGTTATAGGTGTAGCATCCACCGGAAAAAGAGTTATGACCTCTTCTTCCTCCCCCGGAATTTCACTCAAGAGTGAGGGTATTTCATACCTTGCAGGCTGTGATCTTCCCGCACTTATTGTAAATGTTCAGAGAGGCGGCCCCGGTCTCGGCGGTATTCAGCCTTCTCAGTCTGACTATTGGCAGACAGTAAAGGGCGGAAGCCACGGCGACTTCCACAATATTGTCCTTGCTCCCGCTTCCGTTCAGGAAATGGCAAGCCTTACGGTAAAGGGCTTTGAGCTTGCAGATAAATACAGAATGGTTTCAATGATTCTTGCCGACGGTACAATGGGTCAGATGATGGAGCCTGTTTCTCTTGATATCGAAAGCACATATAATGTTGAAAAGCCCTGGGCTGTAACCGGCACGAAGGGTGAAAGAAAGCATAATATTGTAAACTCTCTTTTCCTTCAGCCTGAAGAGCTTGAAAAGAAGAATTTTGAAAGATATGAAAAATACAAGCTCATTGAAGAAACAGAGGCTATGTATGAGGAATATCTTATGGATGATGCCGAAATCTGCGTTGTTGCATTCGGTATCACATCCCGTGTTGCAAAAAATGCAATAAATGTTGCCCGCGAAAAGGGAATAAAGGCAGGACTTATCCGTCCCATCACTCTCTGGCCCTTCCCCAAGGCAGTGCTCAATAAGGCAGCCGATAAGTGCAAGGCATTTATCTCTGTTGAAATGAATATGGGTCAGATGATAGAGGATATTGAGCTCAGCATCAGATGTAAAAAGGAAGTTCACCTTTGCTGCCGTACAGGCGGTATGATTCCCACCCCCGAACAGGTGCTTGAAAAAATTGTTGAAGTAAACGAAAAGGAGGCTTGAGTATGGCTATAGTATTTCAGAAACCCAAATCCCTTACAGATGCAGTTCTTCACTATTGTCCCGGCTGTACTCACGGTATAATCCACCGTCTTGTTGCCGAAGTTATTGATGAATTGGGCATTGAAGGAAAGACTATCGGTGTTGCTCCCGTAGGCTGTTCCGTTATGGCATATAATTATTTTACCTGTGACTTTGTTCAGGCTGCTCACGGCAGAGCTCCCGCTGTTGCAACAGGTGTTAAAAGATCAGATCCCGATAATATCGTATTTACATATCAGGGCGACGGTGACCTTGCAGCTATAGGTACTGCAGAAACAGTTCACGCTGCAGCAAGAAGAGAAAATATCACCGTTATTTTCGTAAACAATGCAATTTACGGTATGACAGGCGGTCAGATGGCTCCCACAACTCTTCCCGGTCAGGTTACTCAGACCTCACCCTACGGCAGAGATGTATCCACTGTCGGCTATCCCGTAAAGGTATGCGAAATGCTTCAGAATGTTGATGGTGCAGCTTATCTTGAAAGAGTTGCCGTTAATAACGTAAAGAATGTAAGAAATGCAAAGAAGGCTATCAAAAAGGCTTTCCAGAATCAGATAGACGGAAAAGGCTTCTCTCTTATTGAGGTTGTTTCCACCTGTCCCACAAACTGGGGTATGACTCCCGAAAAGGCTCTCACCTGGCTTGAGGAGAATATGATTCCCTACTATCCTTTAGGTGTTTATAAGGATATAACATCAGAAAAGGAGGCAGAATAATGGCTACTGTTAATATGCTTTTTGCCGGCTTCGGCGGACAGGGTATTCTTTTTGCAGGTAAATTCCTTGCATACAAGGGTCTTATTGAGGGCAAACAGGTAAGCTGGCTTCCTTCCTACGGTCCCGAAATGAGAGGCGGTACTGCAAACTGCTCAGTTATTTTAAGCGATGATCCCATCGGTTCACCCATCGTCGATAAGCCCGACGTGCTTATCGCTATGAATCTTCCTTCACTTGATAAGTATGAAAATGCAGTTACCCCCGGCGGTAAGATTTTCGTTGACTCAACTCTTATCGGAAGAAAGGTTGAAAGAACAGACGTTGATGTGTATTATGTTCCCGCATCAGGTCTTGCAAATGAAAAAAATATCAGTACACTTGCAAATATGATCATCACCGGTAAGGTAATCAAGGAAGTTGAAGGAATCGGAAACGAAAATCTTGAGGCTGCCCTTAATAAGGTTATTTCCGCACGCCATCAGGATATGCTGAAATATAATCTTGAAGCACTTAATACAGGTGCTGCTCTTTAAGAAGGCGATTAAATGAATATAAAAACAGTTCTTAATCCCCATCCGTCGGAAAAGCCGGATGAAAATAACCTCGGCTTCGGTCTTACTTATACCGACCATATGTTTATTATGGATTATAATAAGGCTGAGGGTTGGCACGATGCAAGAATTGTCCCCTTCGGACCTTTGTCTTTGCATCCTGCTGCTGTGGTGCTTCACTACGGCGCAGAGGTGTTTGAAGGACTTAAGGCATACAGAACCAAAGACGGCAGTGTGCAGATGTTCAGACCTCTTGATAATATCAGAAGAATGAACGATTCTGCCGAAAGACTGTGTCTGCCTGTTCTCGATGAGAATGATGCCTTGCAGGCTCTTCACGAGTTTGTGAAGCTTGAAGAGGATTTCGTGCCTCACAAAGAGGGAACCTCACTTTATATCCGTCCGTTTATGATTGCTACCGAAGCAAATCTCGGACTTCACGGTATAAACGAGGCTTCGTTTATAATAATAGCTTCCCCCAGCGGCAGCTATTATAAAGAGGGAATAAATCCCGTAAGCATAATGATTGAAACTCAGGACGTGCGAGCCGTAAAGGGCGGTACGGGTTATGCCAAGTGCGGAGGCAACTATGCCGCAAGCACAAGGGCAGGCGAGAGAGCAGAAAAGCTCGGCTTCTCTCAGGTGCTCTGGCTTGACGGAGTGGAAAGAAAGTATGTTGAAGAGGTCGGTTCCATGAATGTTATGTTCAGAATCGACGGAAAAGTAGTCACTCCCGATCTTATCGGAACAGTTCTTCCCGGCATCACAAGACGTTCTGTTATAGAGCTTCTGAAGGATCAGGGAATCCCTGTCGAGGAAAGAAGAATCAGCGTTGACGAAATAATCTCCGCTCTCGAAAACGGCACCCTTGAGGAAGCCTTCGGCTGCGGCACTGCTGCTGTTATTTCTCCTATAGGAAAGCTTGTCCATAACGGCAAAGAGTATGTCATCAACAATAACTGCATAGGCACCCTTACCCAAAAGCTCTATGACACCCTCACAGGCATCCAATGGGGCATACTGGAAGACACAAAGGGCTGGACATATAAAGTATAATCAAAAATCTCATTTGAACCCAAGACACAATCTGTAAAATTTACAGGTTGTGTCTTGATTTTTATGTTGACAATAAACAAATAGTGTTGTAAAATGTTGTTGATATCAAACTGCGGTCCGTTTTGCGAATGTGCTTTATTTGAATGATGAACAGATGAATATCAGCCCGAATATTAAAACTGGAAGCTGTGAAGACAGATTGTTGAAGATGCTTTTCCTGTTTGAAAATACTTTCACTTCCCCTGTAGCTGATATTTTAATGTCGTTATGATTGACAATCGACAAAAATTTTAAGGCAAATCCGTCGTCGGCCGGGTTTATGCAACAAAAAATCCTGAAAGGAGAAAAATTAATGAAAAACACATTAAAGAAAACCTTATCAATTATTCTCTCTGTTGTTATGCTTGCTGCATTGACTGTCACTGCTTTTGCTGCAGGAAAAAACGTTGTTATCGAAATGCAGGATGCTTATGGAGACGGATGGGAAGGAAACGCGATTTTAATCAGTAAGGTTGTTGACGGTAATTTTGAACCGGTAGAAAGAGTTACAATGGACGGAGATAATGAAACTGTTGAGCTTGAATTATCCGACTCAGATAATTATGTTTTTCAATGGATACCGGGAAATTGTCCGTGGGAATGCTCTTTTGAAATAGCTATCGACGGAAAAACTGTTGTCAGCGTTAAGGCGGAAAATGCATTTTTTGAAAATAATGTAATATATATAGAATGTGAACATAATGTTGTAGGTAATAAATGTACGATCTGCGGATTTGAATGCGGCATAGCTTTTCCTCACGGTTATTCATCAGAAACCGGAATATGTGCCTGCGGAGCCGTGTGTACCCATTTATTCGTAAGTACCGGACTTTGTAAGTTCTGCGGTATGGAATGTTCTCATGAGGAATATGTTGAATTGCCTGTTGAATCCCGGTTTGTTTCGGGTACACCCGGTATCGGATATGACGAGGATGCTTCCTATCTTTTTGACGGAAATGTGTATACAAAATGGTGCACCGAATTTTCAACAGAAGAATGTCCTTATTTTATTTTCAGTTATGGCGCTCCTGTAAAACTGGTTTCTTATACTATGACTACAGCGCTTGATACAGCTAATTATCCTGAACGTAACTGGATAGACTGGACTGTTTACGGCAGCGACAGTGAGGACGGAGAATGGACAGTTGTTCATGACGTTAAGGATTCTTCTCTTCCTGCTGATTCTTTGACCGAGAGTGAAGCTTTTGATGTAAATGCCGATACTGCTTACACGTATTACAAGGTAGTTGTTAACAGTAACGGCGGTGAAGGAGAGTGGGGCAATTCTCAGCAGATGTCCGAATTCACTCCTGTTGTAGATACAGTTTCGTATTACGGATGTTCAATCTGCGGTCAGGAATACAAGGAGCCCGTACAGGAAGAAGAAACAACACAGCCTGATGATTCCGAGGATGCTTCTGAAATATGCTCCTTCTGCGGAAAGGAACATGAGAATCTTCTTGAAGACATTATCTGCCTTATTATGGAATTCTTCCATCTTGTAAAGGAAGCATTCAGAATCTCTCTGTAATGAATATCTGATTTTTCTGCCGGCGAGCTTTGCTCATCGGCAGATTTTCTCTTTTTCAGCAATCTTCAGATGCCGGTGAAGAACTTTATTTTTGTTGTTGAATTGCAGAATTGTCTGTTGTATAATTGAATAAATCAAATGCTGAGGTGACAGAGTATATGAAATATGTTTTATTTGCACTTCTCGGAGCAGCCGTAATTATTGCCGCTGTGCTTGTCGTATGTATAATAAGAGCAGTAAAGGTGAAGGCTTCTTCTGAAGAAAAGGCTCCTGCTATAAGCTGGACAAAGGAAGAAGAGGACAAGTATGCAAAAAGACTTTCCGAAATGGTAAAGGTTTCAACCGTTTCAAAGAAAAAGGGTGAGGATTATTCTGATTTCCTGATGCTTCAGTCTGTAATGGAGAAGCTTTATCCCAATATTTTCGGGAAGCTTGAAAAGCACGATTTTGAAGGAAACCTTTTAAGAGTATGGAGAGGTAAAAATCCCGGAAAGGGTGCAATTCTTCTTATGGGCCATCAGGATGTTGTGCCTGCTGCAGAAAAAGAATGGACCCGCGATCCCTTCTCAGGCGAGATCGCTGACGGCTGTGTTCACGGCAGAGGAGCAATGGACTGCAAGAGCACTCTTTCGGCAGAATGGAGTGCTGTTGAAGAGCTTATCGAAGAGGGCTTTCAGCCTGAAGAGGATGTATGGCTTTTCTCATCCGTAAACGAAGAAAACTCCGGCGGCGGTGCTATTGATGCCGCAAGATGGTTTAAGGAGCAGGGTATCCGCCTTAATGCGGTTCTTGACGAGGGCGGTGCCGTTATCGGCAATGTTTTCCCCGGACTTTCCAAGCCCTGTGCCGCTATAGGTATTGTTGAAAAGGGCTTTTGCAACCTTAAGTTTGTTGCAAGAGGCAAGGGCGGACATTCCTCTACACCTCCTAAGAATACCCCTATGGCAAGACTTGCTATGTTTATGGCAGAGGTTGAAAAAACAGACCCCTTCAAGAGAGAGCTTGTTTCTCCCATACCCGAAATGTTTACATCCATTGCAGGTCACCTTACATTTCCCCTTCGTCTTGTTATGTCAAATCTCTGGCTGTTCAAGGGACTTCTTGCAAAGGTTCTTCCTCTGTTTTCACCCATGGCAGGTGCATTTGTGAGAACAACCTGTGCATTCACAATGGCTGAGGGCTCTGAGGCTCCCAATGTTATCCCCGACGAAGCATATGTTATCTGCAATATCCGTCCTTCCGTGCATCAGAGGGCAGAGGAATCCATTGAACTGCTTAAGAGCATTGCAAAGAAATATGATATTGAAACTGAAATTCTCCTTTCCCGCGATCCTTCAAATGTATCGTCTCCCGAAAGTGAAGAATTCAGATATCTCATAAGCTGTATCGAGAAAGCAATCCCCGATGTTGTGCCTATTCCTTATCTTATGACCGGCGGTACCGATTGCAGACAGTTTGAGCTGGTTTCGGATAACTGTCTCAGATTCACTCCCACAAGACTCACTCCCGAGCAGCTTGCGGCTATGCACGCAGCCAATGAAAGCATAGGCGTATCGGCACTTGCCGAAGGCGTAAAATTCTATAAATACTATATTCAGAACAGATAAACTGAAAAAATCAAGTCCCGAAGGCCTTTGCAGGTCTCTTCGGGACTCTTTTTTGTTAAGCATATATATTTATAAATTCAGGCTTTTTATGAGGACGGGAAGGGCTTCTTCAAAATTCACTCCGTACCAGTTATGATTTTCATCATTAATTGTGGCTTTTATGGATGCAAAAGTGAAATCTGTGGCTGTTTTAAGTGCATCCGACAGCGGCAGTCCCTTCATCAGAGCGCCTACAGCGGCACTTGAAAATACATCTCCCGTTCCGTGAAAGCGTGCGCTTATCTTTTCGGTAAAATAGCTGCTGAATTCATCCGTTGCTTTATTATATGCCATCACACCTACCTTGCCTTCTTCGAAGGAAACACCGGTGAGCACGGCATTTTTACAGCCTGTATCCGCAAGCTTTTTCAGGATGCTTTTTATGTATTCCTCACTGTAGCCGGTTTCGATATATTCCTCGTGAAGCATAAAGCAGGCTTCCGTAAGATTGGGGACAATAACGTCGGCTTTAGCGCAGAGCTTTTTCATACTGTCTGCAAATTCAGAGGTAAAACCCGAATACAGCTTTCCGTGGTCGCCCATAACAGGGTCGATAAAAACAACGGAGCCGTCTTTTCTGAATTCATCAATAAAGCTATGCATGATCTCCAGCTGTCTGAGGGAACCGAGATAGCCTGTATAGACGGCATCAAAGGTGAAGCCCTCTTTTTTCCACTGCTCGGTTATGGGTTCAATTTCATCCGTCAGGTCACAGAATGAAAAACCGCTGAAAGCAGTATGATTTGATAACACCGCCGTGGGAATTACGGCAGTTTCAATTCCGCAGGCTGATATTATGGGAAGTGCTACCGTAAGAGAGCATTTTCCCACACAGGAAATATCCTGTATTGTAACAATTCTTTTCATTTATTATTTGTCTTCCTTTACAGGTATATCATCTTCTTCAACTTCATCTGCCGTGTTGTCTTCTACATCCAGCACTTCGTTGAGGAAGTGAACACACTTGTTCATACATCTTTTTGCAATCTTGAATGTCATATTCAGGTGATAGCAGTGATTATTGAGAATACCGTCAACCACAAACTGCTTGCATTTTATACCGTGCTCTCTGAATTTATCTGCCATAGGCTTGCCCTGGTCAATACAGAGAATGTCGTCCTCTGCCCAGGTTATAAATACGGGACACCAGTTTTTGTCAACAAAATTAATGGGGGACAGAAAATCTATATGCTCATAATCAGATGCATTGGAATAATCCTTTTTGACCTCAAAGCCAAGCACGATGCTCATTGTTTTTGAAACAAGCCCCATTCTGTTTGGAGTTTCCGAAAGCTTATCAAAATCAAAAAGACCGCACATCAGTGCAAGCGCAGCAGGCTTGAATTTCAGCTTCGGCAAAGAGAATCTTTCTCTGAGGGAATCGTTATTTGCAAATGCACAGAGCATTGCGGACTGATAAGCACCAGAGGAGTCTCCTGAAACCACTATTTTATCTGTATCAATATTGCAGTATCTGCTGAGCTTTTCTATATAATTGAATGCCCTTGCAATATCGGCAAAGTTTTCCTCCAGCTCAACATCCGGGGGCATACGGTAGTCGATATTGAAAACAAAATAACCGTGATGTGCAAAAAATTCCGAATTGGTTATTCTGTAGTCCTTGTCGCCCTTGATGAATCCGCCGCCGTGAATATACAGCATAACGGGATGCTTTTTTCCGTCATCAAAAATATCCTGTCTGAAATATAAATCGCCCACATTGTACTCTGCAGATGCATCGTGGTAGGCAATATTATGAATACGGATAATTCCCGGGTATCTCACGGCATTCTGCGGTTTTTCACCCAATATATCAATTGCCTTGAAAACAATCTCGGCTCTGTTCATATATTTTCAGCTCCTTATTATATTATCAAAGAAACATTATACTAAATATAATACTATTCGGGAAATATAAAATCAAGTTTATTTTATGGTTTATGCATAAATACTTTGTATATACATATGAATATGCAAAAAAATCTTGTATATTTATTTGTGTTGTGATATAGTATATTCTGTATAATAATGTAATTCCACGGAGGTTCCTATGAAGAGAAGTGAAGCACGCGAACAGGCATTTATCCTTGTTTTTGAAAAAATATTCAATCCTGAACTGTCAGTTGGTGAGATGAAAGAATATGCAGCCGACAGTGAGCTTTTTGAGCTTGATGCTTTTGCAGAAAAGCTTCTTGAAACAGTGTGCAGTAATGAAGAAAGCGTTGATGAGAAAATTTCATCCTTCCTTAAGGGATGGACATTGCAGCGTATTCCCAGAGTTTCACTTGCTCTTTTAAGACTTGCCGTTGCAGAAATTCTGTTTTTCGATGATGTCCCCGACAGTGTATCTGCTAATGAAGCAGTTGAGCTTGCAAAAAAATATGCAGGCGAAGAGGATGCATCCTTCATAAACGGTGTTCTGGGCTCTGTTATCAGGGATAAGGCAAACTGATGCTGTGCCTCGGAATAGATACAAGTAATTACACATCCTCCGCCGCTTTGTTTGACAGTGAAAGCGGAGAAATAATTCAGTCAAGACAGCTTTTGCCCGTAAAGGAAGGGGAGCTGGGACTCAGACAGTCGGATGCTGTTTTTCAGCACATACTTTTATTGCCTGAAATGATAAAAAATGTGTTTTCGGAAAGCAGCAAAAAAATCGACCGCATCGGAGTTTCCGTATCCCCGCGTGATGAGAAAGGCTCTTATATGCCCTGCTTTAATACGGGAAAGGCAATTGCCGAAAGCATAGCCGCGGTAAACGGTGTTCCTTTGTTTCATTTTTCCCATCAGGCAGGTCATATTGCTGCCGCACTATATTCCTCAGGGAAAACAGAGCTTTTCACTCAGGAGTTTATTGCCTTTCATGTTTCGGGCGGAACAACAGAGGCGGTGAAGGTAACCCCCGACAGTAAAAAGGTGTTTTCTGCCGAGATGCTGAGCTTTTCTCTTGACCTTAAGGCAGGTCAGGCAATTGACCGTGTCGGAAAGCTTCTGGGGCTTCCTTTCCCTGCAGGCATGATGCTTGATAAGCTCAGCCTTGAAAGTGACAGAAAATATAAAATAAAGCCTTATATGAAGGATGGCTGCTGCTCTCTTTCGGGGCTTCAGAATAAATGTGAAAAGATGCTTGCCGATAATGAAAAGAAAGAGGATATTGCAAAATACTGCATTGACTTTATTTCTCAGGCTCTTTATGAAATGACAGCTTGCATCAGGGACAAATATCCCGATTTACCCTTATTGTATTCGGGCGGTGTTATGTCAAATACACTTATAAGAAAGCGTTTTTCCGAGGAGTTCGGCGCGGTTTTTGCCGCACCCGGTTTTTCTTCGGATAATGCAGCAGGCACAGCTGTGCTGGCATCAAAGGTTTAAGCTTATGATGAATATACCTACTTTTTCGGTTTCGGATATAAACCGATATATAAAATCTTTATTTGATCAGGATATGGGAATGCAGTCTGTTTTTGTTGCGGGGGAAATTTCCAATTTTTCCAATCATTACAAAACAGGCCATATGTATTTTACCCTTAAAGACGATTCGGCGGCAATAAAAGCAGTAATGTTTGCCCGTCAGGCGTCAAGGCTGCGCTTTAAGCCGGAAAACGGAATGAAGGTCATAATAAGGGGCAGAATCACCGTTTTTGAGCGTGACGGTATATATCAGATATATGCCGAGGATATGATGCCCGACGGAGCGGGAGCTCTCAGTGTTGCCTTCAATCAGCTGAAAAATAAGCTTGAAAAAGAGGGTCTTTTTGATAAGGCTCATAAAAAGCCTCTTCCCGCTTTTCCTTTGAGTGTCGGTGTTATTACCTCACCCACAGGCGCTGCCGTGCAGGATATATTCAATGTGCTGGGAAGAAGATTTCCCCTTGCCCGTGTTGTTTTTTGCGGTGTTTCAGTGCAGGGACCGACAGCTCCCGCCGAGATGATTGAAGCTCTGGAGGAATTCAGAGAGAAAAACTGTGTTGATGTGATAATCATCGGCAGAGGCGGCGGAAGTGCCGAGGATTTATGGTGCTTCAATGATGAGCTTCTTGCCCGTGCCGTATATGAATGCCCCGTTCCGGTTATTTCCGCAGTGGGACACGAAACTGATTTTACCATATGCGATTTTGTCAGCGATATGCGTGCTCCCACCCCTTCGGCAGCGGCAGAGCTTGCAGTTCCCGATATTATGAATCTTACTATGAATCTGGCATCTCTTACCGACAGATTGTACAGAGCTGTGAGTGCTATGGTATCTGCAGAGAAAAGAAAGCTGGGGCTTATTCTTGAAGCAAGATCCTTCACCGATCCCGGCAGATTTTTTGAAGCTGACAAAATTCTTATAGAAAAGTATTCCCGTGCTCTTGAGGCATCGGCTCAGAGAGTTTTATATAAAGAGAAAAATACTTTCACTTCTCTTGTCACATCCCTTGAAAAACTTAATCCCCTCAGTGTGCTTCTGAGAGGTTATTCCATAGTAAGCCTTAATGGCGAAATAATAGAAAGTACGGAAAAAATCAATATCGGCGACACTATCGGAGTTACACTGTCAGACGGAACTCTTGAGTGTCAGGTGCTTTCTTCCGGAAGGAGCAATGAAAATGAGTGAACACACATATGAAAGTGCTGTAAAGCGATTACAGGAAATAGTGAAAATTCTGGAAAACGGAGGTCTTCCTCTCAATGAGTCCGTAAAGCTTTTTGAAGAGGGTGCAAAGCTTTCAAAATTCTGCAACGATGAGCTTAAGAATGCAGAACAGAAAATAACGGCACTTCAGGATATCGGCGGTGAAGAAGAATGAAAAATGCAGCAAAATATATTGAAATGATCGAAAATAAGCTTCCTCTTTGTATTCCGGAGCTTTCTCAGGAAACCGCAGGAATCAGGGAGATGCTTATGTATTCTCTTGAAAGCGGCGGCAAAAGAATCCGCCCCTTACTGTGCCTTGAGTTCTGTGAGGCTGCAGGAGGAAATGCGGAAAATGCTCTTGAATTTGCCTGTGCAGTCGAATTTATTCACACTTATTCACTTATTCATGATGACCTTCCCTGTATGGACAACGATGATATGAGAAGAGGCAAGCCCTCAAGCCATATTGAATTCGGCGAGGCAAATGCTCTTCTTGCCGGGGATGCTCTTCTTACTCACGCATTCTGCCTTGTCGCAGATGCCGCTTCAGCAGGTAAGGTAAGCGCCGAAAGTGCTGTAAAGGCAGTAAGGGAGCTTTCGCTTCTCAGCGGAATGAAGGGTATGATAGGCGGTCAGTATATAGACCTCAAATATGAAAACACACCTGCAACTCTCAGTGTGCTTTTGGAGATGGATTCACTTAAAACAGCAGCGCTTATCGAATGTGCCTGTGTGCTCGGTCTTATCGCGGCGGGTGCAGATGATGAGATGATATCCTATGCAAGAGAGTTCGCTCTGGAGCTTGGAGTTGCTTTCCAGATTGAAGACGACGTGCTTGAAGCAGAAGAAGACGGCGAGTCAAGTGATGCAAAAAACGGAAAGGTAACTTATGTGTCTCTTTACGGTATTGAAAAAGCAAAGGAGCTTGCCGCTATCCATACAAAAAATGCTCTTCGCGCTCTCGACAGATTTTCAGGTGCGGCTGAAGAAATAAGAACTATCGCTCAAGAGCTTCTTTACAGAAAAAAATAATGATATTTTAAGCTTTATCTTTTATTCTGTCGTTAAAAAAACGTATTCAAGAGGAAAAGAAAGTGGAAGGAAAATATTTACCTTATATAAATTCACCGGATGATGTAAAAAAAATCCCCGAAAATGAGCTCGATGTATTGGCTTCGGAGGTGAGAGAAGAGCTTATCTCCACCGTCTCAAAAACAGGCGGACATCTTGCTTCCAACCTCGGTGTTGTAGAGCTGACGATTGCTTTGCACAGAGTTTTTTCTTCTCCCGATGATAAAATAATATGGGACGTTGCCCATCAATGCTACACCCACAAGCTTTTTACGGGCAGAAAAGAGGAGTTTTCTACTCTCAGACAGCCCGGAGGTCTTGCAGGCTTCACAAGACGGGGTGAGAGTGAGCACGATATTATGTCCGGCGGTCATTCAAGCGTTGCTTTATCGGCAGCTTACGGGATTGCCGCGGCTAATAAAATAAACGGCAGCAATGATTACACCGTAGCTGTTGTGGGTGACGGAGCCTTTACGGGCGGTATGGTCTATGAGGCTCTCAATAATGCCGGCAGAGCAGGAAACGGCACAAAGCTTATTGTTGTGCTCAATGACAATGAAATGTCAATTTCACCTAATGTCGGAGCTCTTGCAAGGTATTTTGCCAAAATGCGCGCAACACCGCGTTATTTCAAGCTCAAATCCCGTACCGAGCAGGCACTCAATCATATACCTCTTGCAGGCGGTGCTCTGGTTTCGGGTATATACAATGTAAAAAAATTCGCTAAGAATATGATATATAATTCCACTATGTTTGAAGACCTTGGCTTCAGATATATGGGACCTATTGACGGACACGATACGTCCTTGCTGATAAGAGCGCTGAGCGCTGCAAAGGAAGCGGATTTCCCCATCGTGCTTCATATAAATACAGTAAAGGGCAGAGGCTATGAATTTGCGGAAAAAGCACCTGATGCCTTCCACGGAATATCCGCCTTCAATCTGGATTCCGGTGAGCCTGTTTTCTCTGAGCCCAGCTTTTCCGATGCTTTCGGAGAGTTTATAACAGAAGAGGCCCGTAAGGACGAAAGAATATGCTGTATTACTGCAGCTATGAGTCTCGGCTGCGGTCTGGAAGGCTTCAGAAATAGCTTCCCGAACAGATTTTTTGATGTAGGTATCGCAGAGCAGCATGCGGTTACATTTGCTGCAGGTCTTGCAAGAGGCGGAATGCTTCCCGTGTTTGCCGTTTATTCCACATTCCTGCAGCGTGCCTATGATCAGATAATACACGACTGTGCCATGCAGGGACTTAAAATTGTTTTTGCTGTTGACAGAGCAGGCTTTGTGGGTGCCGACGGTGAATCCCACCACGGTGTGTTTGATGCCGCCTTTATAAATACTATTCCCGATATTACGGTGCTTGCACCTACTACCTTTTCTGAGCTTCGCACTGCATTCAGAAAAGCTCTTTATTCCTGCGAGGGGCCCGTTGCAGTAAGATATCCCCGCGGAGTTGATATTCAGCTTCCCCCTGATTTTGAGGCTTCCGACAAAGACTATGACATATACGGAAGCAAAAAGAGTCCGGTTGCTCTCGTAACCTACGGCAGATGCTTCGGCGAGGCGTGCAAGGCAAAAAAAGAGCTGGAAGAAAAGGGAACAGAGGTTTTTGTGGTGAAGCTCAACTCTATAAAACCCGTAAGCAATGATGCAGTAAGGGAAACTCTTTCCTGCGAAAGAATATATTTCTTTGAAGAAGGTCAGCGCTTCGGCGGTATAGGAGAAACCTTCGGAGATAAGCTTTTTAAATTCGGCTACAGAGGACTTTACAGAAACTTTGCCGTTGAAGGAGAATTCCCGCGTCAGAATACCGTAAAGGGACTTCTCTCACACTATTTCCTCGACTGTGAGGGAATGGTAAATATGATTACTAAGGACAGTGAAAATTAATGGCTCAGAAATTAAGGCTTGATGCTTTTCTCACCGCTGAAGGATATTTTGAAAGCCGTGAAAAGGCAAAGGCTGCAATTATGGCAGGTATAGTTTATATAAACGGTCAGAAAGCCCTCAAGGCAGGAGATAATGTAAAGGAAACAGATTCTGTTGAGGTTCGCGGCGGTATGGAGTTTGTAAGCCGCGGCGGGTATAAGCTGAAAAAAGCAATGTCTGTTTTCCCTATTTCCCTTGAGGGAAAAATCTGTATGGATATCGGTGCATCCACAGGCGGCTTTACCGACTGTATGCTTCAGCGCGGTGCGAAAAAAGTTTACTGTGTTGACGTGGGCTACGGTCAGCTTGCATGGAAGCTCAGAAGCGATGAGAGAGTTATTAATCTTGAGAGAACAAATGTAAGATATATAACCCAGGAGCAGATTCCCGAAAAAACAGATTTTTCTTCAATTGACGTTTCTTTTATTTCACTTTGTCTTGTGCTTCCCAAGGTATATGAGCTTCTTTCGGATACAGGTGAATGTGTGGCTCTTATCAAGCCTCAGTTTGAGGCAGGCAGAGAAAAGGTCGGAAAAAAAGGTGTGGTCAGAGAGAAAAGCACACACATAGAGGTTGTTGAAAAAATAGTTGCATTTGCTGAAGAAACAGGTTTTACGGTAAAAGGACTTGATTTCTCCCCTATAAAAGGACCTGAAGGTAATATTGAATATTTGTTATACATATCTAAAGAACAGGGTGAAAATGCAGATGTATTCCCTGAAGAAGTCGTGAATGCATCACACGGTGAACTTGATAAATAAGGCGGGTGTTTTACTTGAAAATAGCACTCATTCCCAATCTTACAAGAAAAACTGCAGCTGCGGTTACAAAAGAGCTTTGTCTCAGACTGGATGAGCTTGATATAGCCTATTCCTTTTCTGAAGAGCAGAGAGATTTTTTTCCGGAGTTTTCAGACAATATTTTTGAAAAAAATACGGAATTTATTAAAAATTCAGACATGGTGATTTCCGTCGGCGGTGACGGCTCGATGCTTCGTGCAGCAAAGCTGGCTGCAAAAGAGAATAAATATATTCTGGGAATCAACGCAGGAAGACTTGCATATCTTTGCGGACTTGACGCTCATGAAATGAATCTTCTTTCATATATAAAGGAAGGAAAATTCACAGTCCAGAGCCGTATGATGCTTGATGTGAAGGTTTTTCGGGGGGAAGAATGTATATATTCCGATTTCTGCCTTAACGATGCTGTGTTTAATCGCGGTGCAAGTCCGAGGATTATTGACCTCAGTGTAAAAACAGGCGGCAGAGATATTGCCGATTATCTTGCCGACGGGGCTATTTTTGCTACTCCCACCGGCTCGACTGCTTATTCAATGTCAGCAGGCGGTTCAATTGTTGAGCCTACCCTTGAAGCCATTCTCCTGACACCCATTTGTCCCCATTCTCTTGCAGTAAGACCCTACGTATTTTCAGGGGACACGGAGTTTGAGGTGAGCGTAAAGGAAAATGACTCGGATGAAAACGGTGTTCAGTTTTCCTGCGACGGACAGCAGGCTGTTGAGATAAATACCGGTTTTACGGTGAAAATCAGGAAATCGGAATTGAAGGCATCCTTCGTAGCTATTAAAACCGATAATTTTATAGATGTACTTAATAAGAAACTTGAAAATAAAAAGTGAGGCTTATTTATGAAAAAAAACAGACAGGCTATTATTGCAAAGCTTATAGAAGAAAATGTTATAAGCACTCAGGAGGATCTTCTCACAAAGCTCATTGAAGCAGGAGTCAATGTTACTCAGGCAACAGTTTCAAGAGATATCAAGGAAATGCACATCGTAAAGCATCCTGCTCCCACCGGAGAGTATAAATACTGTATGCCCACTCTTGCTCCCGAAGAAAACAGCAGTAAGTATATGTCAATTCTCATAGGTGCGGCTGTGTGCACAGACATTGCAATGAACACAGTTGTTCTTAAATGCCACGTAGGTACGGCGCAGGCAGCCTGTGCAGCCCTTGACTCTATGGGACTTCAGAGTGTAGCAGGCACACTTGCAGGTGATGACACCATTTTTGTGCTGTGCTACAGCGAGGAAGCAGCAGTTAAGGTGAAGAAGAAGCTTGACAGTGTTCTCGGGTTTTAATTATGTTAAAAAGTCTTGATATAAGAAATATAGCAATAATTGAAAAAGCCTCGGTTGAGTTTACCGGCGGGCTTAATATACTTACGGGTGAAACCGGTGCGGGAAAATCGATTCTTATTGATTCCATAAATGCGGTAACCGGAGAAAAAACCTCAAGAGAGCTTATAAGAACAGGTGAGGACTCTGCCGAGGTCAGTGCTTTTTTTGAGGATGTTTCGGACGAAATACAGAGTATTCTTGATGCTTCGGGGCTTCCCGTATCTGAGGATAAAACTCTGCTTTTGCAAAGAAGGCTTTCTAAGGACGGAAAGAATGCCTGCAGAGTGAACGGTGCCCCCGTAACCGTGTCAATGCTTAAAAGCATCGGCATAAATCTTATAAATATCCACGGGCAAAGGGATTCTCAGGCACTTCTTGACAGTGAAAGGCATATTGATTTTCTCGACGGCTTTATTCAGATGCCGGATGAGCTTTCGGATTTTGCCGACAGCTTTATTCAGTTTCAGAGAGTTAGCAGCGAAATCAGAAAGCTGAGTCTTGATTCAGCCTATAAAGAAAGACAGGCGGATTTATTAAGATACCAGATAAATGAGCTTTCCGAAGCTGATTTGTATGTGGGAGAAAAGCAGGAGCTTACCAAGAAAAAAAATATTCTCACAAACAGCAAAAAGCTTTGCGAGGCTCTGCATTCTGCGCTGCTTGCTCTTTCGGGCGACGGTGACTCCTTCGGTGCAGAGGGACTTATAAACGGTGCAATATCTCAGGTGACATCTGTGATGTCTCTTGCAAAAGGACTTGATTCCCTTGTTGAGGGGCTCAATACCGCAAATTCTTATATAGATGAATGCACTTCGCTTATTGATGATGTTTTAAGACAGCTTGAGGATATGGACGGTGATATTGACAAGGTAGAGGAAAGACTTGACCTTCTTTACCGTCTTTCTAAGAAATACGGTGAAACAGAAGAGGAAATGCTTGCATTTCTTGAAAATGCAAAAAATGAGCTTGAAGGTATAAACAGTTCCGATGAAAGGCTTTCGGAGCTTTATATTCTTCAGGATAAGCTTGATACAGAATGCAAAGAAAAAGCCGGAAAGCTTTCGGCTGCAAGAAAGACGGCCGCAGAAAAGCTTTCATCCGCGATACAGGAAGAGCTTGGTTTTCTCGATATGCCGTCGTGCCGTTTTGTTGTAAGCGTCAGTCCCGCGGAAATGAACGAAAAGGGAAGCGATGCTGTAGAATTTCTCATTTCTGCCAATCCGGGTGAAGAGCCTAAATCCCTCGGAAAGGTAGCTTCGGGCGGAGAGCTTTCAAGAATTATGCTTGCAATGAAAAATGTGCTTCATAAAGCAGGCGGAGCCGACACTCTTATATTTGATGAGGTGGATGCAGGTGTCAGCGGTTCGGCAGCAGGAAAAATTGCAGTCAAGCTTTCGGGAGCGGCAAAAAGCTCTCAGGTGCTTTGCATTACTCATCTGGCACAGATAGCCGCATTTGCAGACAGTCACAAGTTTATTTATAAGGAAATTTCCGACGGAAAGACATTTACAAGAATAAAGGATCTGAGTGACTCTCTGCGTGTAAAGGAGCTTGTGCGTATGACCTACGGAAATTCATCGGATGAGGTTCATCTGAAGTCTGCCGAAAAGATGATTGAGGCGGCGAAAACGGATAAAAATCAGATAAACTGAAAATAAACACGGTGTCGTTACGATTCCGTGTTTTTTTATATTAAATATGAGTTTTTGACATTTGTTTGTAAGGCAATTGTATAAATTTTGTAAAAAGTGTTGAAAAATATGTTTGAATATTGTTAAAATTTTGCATTCCAAAAATTAACTGTTGATGATATAATATCTTTATAATAGTATAGCTATTACTATATATCAGAAAGGATGATTTGCAGTGAAGAAAAAATTCAGAAAGCCATCAGCGATTTTATCTCTGATACTCTCGGTGCTTATGATTATGAGCGTTTGTCCTCTTATGGCATCTGCTCAGTATGCCGTTGAGTATTATTATCCCGAAGGAACAACCTTTGTTTCTGCAATTGCTTTTGCCCGTTCAGGCTATTGGGGGGTTGTAAATCTCAACAGTACTAAAAAAAAGCTTACAGATGCAGGCTACAGTGCCCTTGACTGGGACTTCAACGATGGTTGCGGAACCGGCTCAGACTGGATTGCAGGCGGTTGGAAAAATTCAACAAATGTAGCTGACGCTATCCGTGACATCAAATTCAGAGTTGCGGATGACGGCGGAGTTCCTCAGTCATATAATCTTACCGTGAACGGCAGAACGGTTACTTACTATCTTGTCGGCGGTACTTACGAACCCAACAGTGTTGAGGACGGCGGCGTGATTGACCTTAACGCTAACGCAGGCGGAAAGTATATCCATGCATATATCACCCGTGACCCCAATGCAGGTCCTCCCATCACAGGCATATATTTCAATGACCAGTCTTCAAGAAGCGGCTGTATAACCTGTACAAAGCTTAATGCAACAGGTACAAAGGCTGAGCTTAATGAAGGTGCAGGCGGCAGCGATCTTTATATGCACTATTCCCATAATTCCACACAGGTAAGCACATCTTCTCTTCAGAGTGTATATCCCTATGCCGTGAATATGGTTCCCAACAAAATCAATTATACATCCGATACATACCGTGCTCTTGAAACTGCATATAACAATGCAAAGCCCATAGTTGATAAATTCAATCAGTACGGTGCAGCTTCTATCACACAGGCTTCTATAAATACTGCTTATAATGATCTTTATTCTGCTGTATATAATGCAGAAACAAATCTTTATTTCAATGCTTCAAACAACGGCGGTACCACCGCAGCAAAGTCTACTACCGTTAAGATAGGACCCAATTCCACATACAACTTTGATGTTTCATCTTATACTGCCACCAAGGGCAATTGGAACTTCCTCGGCTGGAACACAAATAAGGATGCAACAACAGGTTCAAAAACAACCGTAAATGTTGGTTTCAATAACACTCTTTATGCTATCTTCGGCAAGGATGTTACCACAACCTTCAAGTATCTTCAGAATGACGGTACGGTAAAAACCGAAGCCGGTGCAGGCACAATTTATAACACTGCTATTGCAGCAGATGTGACAGCTCCTTCTGTAAACAATGTAACATATAATGACGATGCTCTTACATTTGTCGGCTGGCGTGATGATGCTTCGGCAGATAAGGCTGAATTCACAGGCACAGTTCCCGTAAAAGACGGTATCACATATGTTTTCCGTGCAGTATATTCTGCTCCCGTTACAGTTACATTTGATAATAACGGCAGAGGCTCAGCCGCTCCTGCAGCTATCACAAATGTAAAATACTACAATGCAGATGATACGGTAGTTGAGGGTTCTGCAGACTTTGTTATTCCCTCTGATGTTCTTAGCGAAACCGGTTGGGGCTTTATAGGTTGGTCAAAGGATAAGAATGCTACAAAGGCTGATTATGCTCCCGGTGCTGCTCTTACAGGAATTACAGAAGATACCACTCTTTATGCTGTATGGTCACAGAATTCTTATCCCGTAGTATTCAGAAACTACGACGGTGAGGAGCTTCAGAATACAGATGTTCTCTACGGCGAAATGCCCGAATATAAGGGCGAGACTCCCGTAAAGGAAGGCACTATAGATACCAAGTGGGTATTTGACGGTTGGGACAAGGAGTTCACAGCTGTTACAGGTGCACAGGAATATGTAGCACAGTTCCATTCAGAAACAGCAGACTATCTCGTTCAGTTTGTAAACGATGACGGCACTGTTCTTTATGAAGAAATGGTTGACTATCTCGGTATGCCCGAATATAAGGGTGAAACACCCGAAAAGGCAAAGGATGCTCAGTTTACATACACATTTGCAGGCTGGGATAACGAGTTTACACAGGTTGAAGGCGCTCAGATCTATACCGCAACCTACAGCACAACTCTTAATTCATATCTTGTTCAGTTCGTAAATTATAACGGAGATGTTCTTCAGGAAGAAACTCTTGATTACGGTACTGTTCCCTCATATAAGGGCGAAACACCTGTCAGAGATGAAGATGCACAGTATATTTACACATTTGATAAGTGGGATAAAAATATTGCGGCGGTTACAGGCGAAGCCGTTTATACCGCAGGCTACAAGACACAGACAAAATCTTACGAAATTACATTTGAAAATTATGACGGCACAGTGCTTTATAAGGTAACTGTTGAATACGGAAAAACACCTGAATACAAGGGAGAACAGCCCAAGAAGCCCGAGGACGTTTCCTACAGATACAAGTTTATCGGCTGGGATCCTGAAATTACTTCCGTAACAGGTGAAGCTACCTATACAGCAGAGTACCAGGCAGAAACAAAACAGATAATTGTTACATTCTTTAACTGGGACGGCAATGTTCTTGAGTCCAAGTTTGTTGATTACGGTTCAATTGCCGAGTATAAGGGCAAGGCTCCCGAAAGAAAGGCATCAGCACAGTACAGCTATACTTTCACAGGCTGGGATAAGGCATTAGAGCCTATCACAGAAAGAACAGAATACCGTGCACAGTTTGAAGCTACCGTAAACGAATACACTGTTAAGTTTGTAAACTATGACGGTACGGTTCTTCAGGAAGAAATTCTTCCTTACGGCAGTGAGGTTCAGTACAAAGAAGCAGATCCTGTAAAGCCCACAGATACTCATGTTTATACATTTAACGGTTGGAACAAGAAGATTTCTTCCGTAACCGGTGATGCTATTTATACAGCTGTTTATTCAAAGGTATCTGCTGCATACACAATCAAGTTCCTTGATGAAGACGGCACAGTTCTTCAGGAAAAATTCTATGGCTATGGTGACACACCTGTATATGAAGGCGAAACTCCCGCAAAGGCATATGACAGTGCATATCACTATGAATTCAAGGGCTGGAACAAGGAAATTGCAAAGGTAGATGCAAATACTGTTTATGTTGCAGTTTATGAAGCAGCTGCTCACGATTGCGGTGAAGGTAATGTTATTGCAGCTCCTGACTGTACAAAAGACGGTGTGGCAGAATTCTCTTGCGATTGCGGTTATTCATATACATCTGTTATTCCCGCTCACGGCCACGATTATGAATATGTAATCGAAGGTGAAAAGGTATACAAGGTATGTTTAATCTGCGGCGAGGAAACAGAGGTTACAGGCGAAGAGGCTGAAGAAGTTCTCGGTAATAAAGCAGAAGCCGACAAATACTGTAAGTATTGCGGAAAGTATCACTACAAATATATTTTCCCCGATCTCGGTTTTATCTCATGTCTTATTTCAAGAATCTTCACATTCTTTGCAGAGCTTTTTGCAGGTAATGCATAATAATCAATAATTTTCGGGCAGACATTAAGTTGTCTGCCCGTTATTTTTATGTTGACAACATAAAATGCGGCAATATATAATTATTAATATAAGGGAGGTATTGGAATGGAGCTTTATATCAAGCAGAAGGTTTTTTCACTCAAAGACAAATTCAATGTTTTTGATTTTAATGAAAATATAAAATACAGAGCAGAAGGTGAGTTTATCTCTTTGGGAAAGAAGCTTCATGTATACGATAACAATAACAACGAGGTTATATATATAAAGCAGAAGCTTCTCACATTTCTTCCTAAATATGAAATTTCCGTTGCAGGTCTGGAAACTGTGGAAATTGTGAAGAACTTTACATTCTTTAAGCATGAATACACGATTCCGGCTTGGAATATGAAGATTTACGGTGATTTCTTTGCCCATGAATATACTGTTGAATACGGCGGCAATGTGATTGCAGAGCTTTCAAAGCAATGGCTCACCTGGGGTGATACCTATAGAATCAGCATCTTCAATCCCCGTGATGAACTGGTTGCCCTTGCTGCTATCCTTGTTGTAGATTGTTGTATGGAGAGTAATAATAATGCGTCAAGAGGATAAACTGAGATTTAATAAAAACGGAAAATTTGTGATAATACAGGTGGCAGATGCACAGGACCTTCATTTTGTGCGCCGCACAATGGTAAAAATGCTCAATAAAGCATACGACAGTGTAAAGCCTGACCTTGTGGTTTTTGCAGGAGATAATATTCTGGGCAATCATCTTAAGGATGCACGCTTCGGTACGAGAGAGGTTGTAAAAACAAAAGAAGGCGAATATAAGAGGATGAAAAAGGCAATCTCTTATATCTGCGAGCCTCTTGAAAAAAGAAAAATTCCTTTCACAATGATTTACGGAAATCACGATGATGTAAATATGATGACAAAGGAAGAGCAGGCGGATATTTACCGTTCATACAATATGTGTATCGGGCTCAATAACCCTGATAAAAGTGTAGATGTTGATACCTTCAATCTGCCCTTGTATTCTTCCGACGGTAAAAGAAAGCTTTTTAATCTCTGGATGATAGACTCCGCCTGGCAGGACAAAAAGACAGGTCTCAGCCATGAGGGTGTAAAGGCTGAAACCGTAGAATGGTATAAGAGAGTAAGCAGAGAACTCAGAGAGGAAAACGGCGGCGAGCCGCTGCCCTCATTGATGTTTCAGCATATTCCCATGCCCGA
>JAZSNB010000128.1:0-13278 GCA_045536195.1 Acutalibacteraceae bacterium | reverse complement strand
ACACAGAAATTTGATAAAGCGGTGTTTGCAGAAGCATTGAACGCAACTGCGGCACACAGAGGTACCGCCGAGCAGATTGCCGATGTACCGGGTATCCTGCACAACATCGAAACAAGTGCGGAACTCAAAATGATGTGGGATAAGTACCGCAAGCAGTTTGCGTATGCAAAGGATATTACTTACGAGAGAATTATGGATTCCATAAAGGATTTGCTCAAATATAAAGCATTTAGATAATATTCGGAGGAGAATAGCATGCGCAAAACTGCTACCTACTTTAGATGAAGTTATTGCAAACAACTATATACCAACGAAAAAAGCGTTTTTACGGGTAAAAAAGAAGCGATACTCGGTTATCAAACCAAGTATCGCTAACTTTTGTTTAGCCAACCCCGTCTGACAGATGCCGTAAAATAGTTAAATTTTTAGTTTAACTGTTTTACGAGCACCCGCCGTTACCGACGGGGAAAAATGAATTCAATTATTTTACGCTGTCGTATACATCGTAGAAGTGGCTGATGAAGGTTGTACCTGCACTCTTACCGTAGGAGATAAGACACCATGTATCATCATCAAACTCGCCTGTTTCTTCGTTATACTGAAGACCTGCCATTACATAGTTTGCTTCGTTAGCAACATAGCCTGCAGCATCATTCATAAGGTCCATAATAATAATGTCTTCACCTGTATACTCTCTGATGGGAGTGAGGGGGAAGCCTTCTGCACCGCTGCCGCCGAAAAGAAGCTCACCGAATGTTTCACCGGGGCTCATATAAACCTTCATTTCGTCGCCGATTTCAAGGTAGCCTACTTCGGAAACTGTGTAATAATGTCTGTTGTCATCTCTGAGAACAAGATTATCTGCAACAGATGTTTTACCGAGAGTTGCAATAACATTGTTTTCAATGCGTACAAAAAACTGCTTGTTCTTAATGTTAAGCACGGGCTCAACCTCAACCTTGGCTACTGTGGGAAGACCCTCATACCATACGCTGTAGCCTTCGTTATTCTTATAAAGCTCAACATCAAGTCTGTCGCCTGTAGCTTCATTGAGAGCAATTCTCTGAGCTTCATTGAGGCTCATACCGAGAAGAATATAACCGATTTCATAGCCGTAGCGGACTGCTGAATAATGAGCATTGCCGTCGATTCCGTCACCGGACTTTCCTCTGCCTGATGTAACGGTTGAAACGTTGCCCTGAATGAAGATAAAGTTGTAGCCTGCCGCATTCATAACCTTTTCTGTATACCAGATAAAGTCTGCGGAGAACTTCTTATCAAAGGGAAGAAGTCCGCCTGAACCGTCGTCGGACCAGTCATAGCTTGCTGATTCGGGATGGCAGCCGAAGGTTGCAACGATTGTGGGTACAGCGTTTGTATCGAAGGGAACAAACTCAAGCTTATACATATTTGTATCAAGGCTTATGGGAGCAGTACGGTCCCATACATAGTCTTCGATATCGGTTGATGAATAATAAAGCTGACCTGTTGTCATATCATTGAGAGCCTGATTAACTGCTGCAACCGAGCCTTCAACAACAGAATCAATAAAGCTTCTGTCAACACCGTACTGAACCTCATCGCTTACTATATTATTAAGAATATTTCCTACGGGATCGGTCCATACACCCTGTGAGTCGATACCTGTGTGGATATGTGTGCAGGAAACGTTGATGCTTACAATATTGTTTGCTGCTGCAACGTCCTTAAGAGCTTCACGGATACGTCTTACATCAGCGTTTGCAAAGCCCATGGCATCAAGAGCAATAAAAACAACCTTACCTCTGCCTGAGCCGTCGTCCATTACAATAGCTCTTGCCATAAGATCTTCATATTCGCCCTCTTCATCCTGATACATTTCGTTGCCGAAAATGTAGGGGATATAAGCACCCTTAGCATAAGACTTTTCACCGAAGTCAAAGGGAAGAACAGATGCCTTACCGTAGCCGAGGCTCCATACCTTATCGCCCTGAGGCTCATCAATAAATTCATCCATACCGCCCAAAAAGCCTTCATAGCCTTCAAGATCAAATTCCTCATAATCAAGAACAGCCGCGGAATCGGGAAGTAAGAGTGTGAGCACATTGCCGAGAATATCATTGATAAAGAGATTGCTCAGCATATTGAGAAGCTTTGCAAGAACTATCTTGAGCTTAAGCATTCCGTCAACGGGCTCTTCTGCGGTATCATCGCTTGCTTCAGCAACATATTCGGCAACAGAAGAGTATGTGTCTTCTGTGTTTTCTGCAGCAAATGCAACAGAAACCGAAGGAATAAGAAGGCTGAAACAAAGAACTGCACAGATAATAATTCTGGTTATTCTTTTCATAATATTTTCCTCCGTATGTTTTGTAATTGCATATTTTAGCACAAAATAATTAATATTACAAGAGTTTATTCTGTCATTGCTTTTTCGAGCACGGGTATAAGCTCTCTTGCAATAAGCTCATGACCTGCTGCAGATGGATGTACACCGTCAAGAAGCCAGTAGGATGCAGGTGCTTTTTCTGCAGCCTCGTCGAATTTTTTCTGAAGCGGAATGAATCCGAGTCCGAATTTTTCGGCAACAGCCTTTGCACTCGCAGCTCTCATTTCTGTTTCTCTTCTGAAAACATTCCAGCTCTTTTCAGTCGCAGATGCCTTCAGCACAAAGGGCTCAAGAATAAAAATCTTTATTCCGGGCAGCACAGCCTTAAGCTCTTCAATAAGATTGCAGTATACTCTGAAAAACTTATCGTTATCAATGCCGTTTCTTTCATTGATTTCGTGCCACACGTCATTGATACCTATAAGGATTGTAAGATAGTCGGGCTTTCTTGAAATTATGTCGCGCTTTATTCTTGCATAAAGGTCAACTATCCTGTTGCCCGAAACACCTTCGTTTATAAATGTATATTCACCGGGATACTTAAAGCCCAGCTCTGCGGAAACGAGAAGAGGATAGCCGATACCTCTTTCATTGTCATTGTCTCTGTTTCTGCCGGCATCCGTTATGGAGTCGCCCTGAAAAACAATTGTTTTCATACCTTTTCTCCTTTATCTCAGAATCTTTTCACCGTCAAACACGATAACACCGCAGGCACTTCCGCCCTTGTTTCCTGCCTTGAACCAGTCGGCATATGCCTTTCTGAGAGAGGTGTCTGTGGGGAGCTGATCAACGGGCAGATCGGAATACTTGTCAAAAATACGCCATGCATCGTGGAAGTTTTCAGCCTCTGACCAGGAAACGGTTTCAAAGTCGCTCATAAACTTGAGAATGTTGGACTTTTCGGGGAGAAATTCCTTATGTCTGGGATAGAGAAGCCAGCTGCCGCACCAAAAATACATAATTCCGTCGGGAAAAAGATGCTTATAAGCCTCATATGCCTTTTTGTAAGCATCAAGTCTTACCTCATCTGTGAGGGGCACTCCCGATGAAGGAATGTGGAAGCCGATGAGCTTCTGACCCTTTGTGAGACGGTAGCCTGCCTTTGTAACGAAATCGAAATTAAAATCATAGTCTGTTTCTTCAAACTGGAATCTGCCGTAGCAGAATCTTTCAAGCTTGAAAAAGCCGTTGTACCAGCCGGCAACAAATGTACCGGGAACCTCTTCGCACTTGATACACTCAATAAGCTTATATTTCATATCAGCCATAGTGTCCCAGTAAAGCTGCTCTGAAAGGCCTTTTTCCATATATCTTTCATATACGATGGGGGCACACAGAAGAAGGAAAATGAAATCAAGAGTGCACTCATTTTCGTCATATTCCTTTGAAAGCTCAATAACACCGTTAAGATATTCCTGCATATTATCTGCCCACGGATACATATAGCCTTCAACAAGCTTATCCATCTTATCGCCGAATTCCTTTTCGCTGTCAAGTCTTTTAAGAACTCTTGAGAAGGTTTCTACTGCTTCGGCAGGATAATCATATTTATCCATAAACTTAACTATAAAATCACTGTAATGTACCATAACACAATCACCTCTTTGGTTTATTTACTTTATAATAATAGCAAAGTATGTAAAAAAATGCAACATATGAAAAAAATATATTTACCCCGTCAATAAAATGTGTTATGATAATTTCAACATTGAAAAAGGATGTTTTATTTATGAAAGAAAAGCGTGATTATTTTATCAGCGAAGAAAACTTCTGCACAATTATGGAAACAGTTGCGGTTCCCTTTCTCGAAGGAATAAAAACAGATGCATATTTTGAAGCACTTGACGGTAAAAAGATTCATTATGTGTCATACCGTCCCGAAAATCCGAAGGCAAATATCGTAATCTGTCACGGCTTCACGGAATCGGCAGAAAAATTCCTTGAAATGTCTTATTATTTCGCAAAGATGGGCTTCAATGTCTATGCACTCGACCACAGAGGACACGGACTTTCCCACCGTCACAACGATGATCTGCAGATAGTCCATATTAAAAACTTCAGTCAGTATGTTGACGACCTTCACACCTTTACAAAAAAGACGGTAATGAAGGAATGCCCGGGGCTTCCTATGTATATTTATTCACATTCCATGGGCGGTGCCGTCACGGTGCAGTATCTGCAGACCCACCCCAAGGTATTTTCAAAGGCAATACTTTCAGCACCCATGATAAAAGCAAGAACAGCAGGCATTCCCGAGGGTATTGCACGCTTTGCATCCCGCACATTCATTCTCTTCGGAAAAGAAAAGAATAAGGTTGTGGGCTACAAAACCTTCAATCCCCTTCGTACCTACGAAGAAAGCCACGACACAAGTAAGGCACGCTTTGACTATTATCAGAAAAAGAGGGTTGAAAACACTCACCTTCAGACCTCTGCCCCCTCCTACCGCTGGGTAAATGAGGCTATCCATGTTTCACATCTTAATCTTGACCCGAAGCGAAACGAAAAAATAACGGCAAAGGTGCTTTTATGCCAGCCCGAAGAGGACTCTTCCGTTATTTCGGAGATGGAGGATGTGTTCATAAAGCAGGTCAGAAACGGCAGACTTGAAAAATTCACCGACTGCAGGCACGAAATATATATGAGCATAGACAAAACCGTAGAGGAGTATCTTGATACAATAGAAAGCTTTCTCGCGGAAAAATAATTTATAAATTTTTTAAGAAAACCTTAACCGTATTGTGTTAAGGTTTTTTTGTATGTATAATAAATATGAAAAAACATACCGAAGGAGGGCTTGTTTTGATTGAAGTAAAAAACCTTTCGAAATTCTACGGAAAATATCAGGCACTTGATTCGCTGAATTTCAAGGTAGACGAGGGCTGTGTTTACGGTCTTATCGGATATAACGGTGCGGGTAAAACCACTCTTCTGAAAACCGTTGCGGGTGTATACAAAGCGAATTCCGGCGAGGTTCTGTTTGACGGTGAAAACATATACGATAATGCCAAGCAGAAATCACGTCTTTTTTATGTGCCCGATGACATATATTTCAAAGCCTATGCAAACATGCATAAGATGGCTGATTTCTATAACGGCTACTACAGCAATTTCAGCTATGCCACCTTCAGAAAGCTTACAGATGTGTTCGGCCTTGACCCGAAAAAGAATCTGAACGGCTTTTCAAAGGGCATGCAGCGTCAGGCAGAGCTGGTGCTTGCCATGGCAACAAATCCCGATTTTCTGCTTCTCGACGAGTCCTTCGACGGACTTGACCCGCAGAAAAGACAGATTATAAAAAATCTTGTAACGGAATATGTAAAAGACAGGGGCGCACACGTTATTATATCCTCCCACAATCTTCACGACCTGGGAGATATGTGCGACCGCTTCGGTCTTATCAACGGCAAAAAGCTTGTGCTTGACCACAATATGGCAGACCTTGAAAATGATTACACAAAATTCCGTATGGCATTCGCTGAGGGTGAAGATAAAACCGAAGAAGACTTTTCAGGTATTCCCTTAAGCAAGTTCATAAAAGACGGCAGACTTATCACCATTACGGTAAAAGGGGAAATGGATAAGGCTCAGGCAATGATAGAAGAGCTGAATCCCGTTTATCTTGAACGCTTCCCCATGACTATGGAAGAAATATTCCTTGAAGAAGTGGAGGGTGTGGATTATGATTTTTCGAAAATCTTTAAGTAAGAAAAAGGGCGCCGCATATTCCTTTGTCAGCGGCATTTCGGCTTCCTTTGTTCCCGCTGTGCTTTTAACACTGTTTCTTCTTCTGATTCTCGCAGTTCTTCCCGCAATAGAATTCATAAACAGAGACTACCAATTCAACAAATCGGGTGCGGGTGCTCTTTCAAGGGATATTTACAAATTCCTTACCTTCGCATCCTCCGATTTCCACGATATGGCTCTGGTTTATATGTCTCTCGCAGCCATGGGCATTCTCTCGATTTTAATTGCGGTAAGAATATTCAGCTTTATATGCGACAAAAAAACGGTAAATGTTTATTACAGTCTCGGCATTAAAAGAAGAACTCTTTTCCTGTCAAAATATGCATCGGGTGCCCTTCTTTTATGTGCTGCGTCAGGTGTAGCCGTAATATTTTCTTACATAGTAAATCTCATATATCTCGGCGCCTCATGGCAGCTTTCTCTTGTGCTTCTCCATTACTACTGCGGCATATCCGTATTCCTTCTTGTATGCTACAGCATAACCGCTATGGTGTTCGCAAGCGTAGGTACGGTTTCTGAGGCGGTGGTATATTCCGTTGCACTGCTTTTTGCTCCCACAATAATAATATTTATCACCGAGCAGATAATAGGTACATTCCTTCCCTCATCAACCTTTAATATGTACCTTAACCATTTTGCCGATAACCATTACGACTATTCCTATTCCTCCGAATCTCTGCTTGAGACTACGGCTTCATATAACCCCGTATTGTTTTTTGCCGAAGATCTGCTGAAATATGCATGCGGCAAAAAAGAGGCGGCAGGTCTGGCGCTTTCTACCGTAGATACAGGCTGGGAATTTCCGAATCTGTTTATCCATGCAATATGGTTTGCCGTTGCTGTTACGGCAGCCTTCGGCGGTTCTCTTCTTTTCAGAAGAATAAAAGCCGAAAACTGCGGCTTCCTCAACACAAACAAAGTTCTCAGCAACCTCACCATATTTGAGCTTTGTCTTTTCGGCTCCTGTCTTTTCTTATCGGAAATCTATTGGAGCGGTTATGCAATTCCGCTTGCTCTGGGTGCGGCAGCAGCTCTGGCTTTATATATAATTGCAGAAATTTTCCTGAAAAGAAACCTTCTCAGAATTCTTAAAGCCTTATATAAATTCGTTATACACATGGCTGTGATTGCAATTATTTTCACTGTCTGTGCCACGGGTGCTTTCGGCTTCGCGGATTACATTCCCGATGCTTCAAAGGTTGCATCCGCGGAAATTGCAATTCCCTTCTCTTATGCCGAGTTTTCCACTCAAAAACTTGATTACGACTGGAACGCATCCGGCTTTAAGCGTGTCAGTGAGCCCTACAGGCTTACATTTATGCCGGTAATGACGGCAGCTGAAGACATTGAAGCCGTTCAGAAAATCAACCGCGATGCCGTACGGTATGAAGGCGACGACGGATTTTCCTGTGACATTGTTATAAGATATAATCTTAAAAAAGGCTCAGTATACGAAAGAAAACATACTCTTACCACAGAAGAAGAGCTGAGAAGCCTTTATGCACTCAGAGGCACAAAGGCATACGGTGCACAGCTTCAGCAGCTTTTCTATGAAGAAAACCGCATTGAAAATATAAAAAAGGAAGCTGAAAGCTATCCCTACTATGTAGACGACGGAAGACTTGAGTCCCTGTGCTTTGATTATGACTATTCAAAGGTATCTGCAAGAAGCTCCGATCTTCACACAACAAAAACCCTGGAGCTTACAAAGGAACAGTTCAATATTCTCAAGGATGCCGTATATAAAGACATTATGAACACCACATCCGGCGAATATTATGAAAGCACAAAAGCCCAGACAGGTGTTCTGAGCTTTGAGGTTACCGAAAAAGCATACAGAATTGACGGTGTAAACGGCTATGATTCCCGATTCGATGAACCCGCAGACATGATTATCTACGAAGAAGATATGACCTCAGTTGTGGTTCCCGAGACTGTACCGATAACTCCCGGGGAAGATATCGGGTCAGATGAATTAAACGAAATTCCGGAAGATATCACGGAAGAAATGCCCGAGGAGCCCTCACCTTATTCCGATGAATATTTAAGGCCCTACAACGGTCTCGGAAAATTCGACCATGAAAGCTGTGCATATGATTTTATCATTACGGAAAATATGACAAACACACTGAATGCTCTCGCCTCCTTCGGTATGAGCGATTGCTTCAGCAGTGAGCTTACTATAGAATCCGTATCCTTTGCAGAGTTTGACACAGCTGAGCTTTTCTATTACTACAGCAACTACTCCTATGTGCTGGATTTCTTTGCATATGCCACGGGAGTAACTGAATATTATGAATATAAGCTCGACAATGGATATAAAATTGAAGGCAACGAAAGCGAAAACATCATAACAGACAAGGATAAGATAAATGAGCTTTCTTCTCTCATGAAGCTGCATGAATACACCTTCAACAAGGGTTACTACTGTCTGGTAAAATACACCGACGGCTTCTACACCGTAAAGTTCCTTTCACAAGACGATGCGCCTGAATATGTAAGAAACTATAATTATACAGAAGACCTCACAGGCTGATAACGCTTATGCATAAAATCCTCACAAGCCGCCGTTACACCGGGGTTTGTGAGGATTTTTTCTGCTATTATCTTACTGTTGCATCTTCATTTTTTTCCGATATTTTTTCAGACAGCTCTTCAGCCTTATCAGAAATCATTTCGGAGGCATCCTCTGCTTTTTCAGACACCTTCTCCGAAGCATCATCCATTTTATCCGATACCTTCTCAGAGGCATCGTCAAGCTTGTCGGAAATATTTTCTCCCATATCCGACACCGCTTCGGAAAGATCATCTCTTAAAGAGTCTGTTGTTCTCTCTGTCATATCATCATTTCTGCCGGAGGTAGTGCCGGGGATTGCTGTGGTATAGTCTGCCGAGCCGTCTTTTTTGCAGGCAGTAAGACAAAGCGCCGCAGTAAGAATTGCCGTACAGGCAAAAACAATACAAACTTTTCTCATAATTTTGTCCTTTCTACTTTGTAAGAGTTCCGTTATCGGAATAAAGAAGTATCAGAATATCAGCTTCCTCTCCCGTGGTTATATCCTTGTATATGAGTATATGCTGTCCGTCGGTATCCTCACAGAAAAGCTCATAGGTATACTTTTCCTCAGTTGAGTTTGCCGGAATCACGGCGGCAGATACCTCTTTTACCCTGAGTGACGAAGGAAGTCCCTTTGCAGCCTCTTCCGGAGTAACTGAAAAGTCAGGGATATCACGCTCATAATGATTCATAATATAGTCAGTTGCCTCAAGTCCGGTTATATTGCCGTCAGTGAGAGAAACGGAAACCTTGATAAGATCCGGATAGCAGATAAATGAACCCTGCTTACAGGCAAAATTCACCGTACATATTCCGTCATTTGCCGCACTGTAGGTAGCAGTCATATCAAGATATCCGCACTCATTGAGAAACAAGGATGCTTTTTCCTTCGCCTCAGCGGAAGTCAGCTTCTCCTCGCCTGCCGTAACCGTTGACATTATTTCAAGGGGATAACCGCCTTTTTTTGTAATCGATATACTGTATTTATCCGTCCTGAAGCAATAAGCGGCAGTTTTTCCGTCTGTGTTCTCCTCTTCAACGAAGAACCGTTCGTCGGTATTGAGAAGCTGTGCAGCTTTTTTCTTCGCTTCTTCAAGAGTTATCTCCTGTGCCTCAGAAAGAAGCACCGATTCCTTTGTAAGAATATTATCGGAAAACGGTCCGTCGTATATAAGAGTGGGATAGTCCTCAAAGGTCATCTCCGCATCAGCGATGCTGTCGGCATAGGATACCATGCTTTCACTTGCAGAATCCTCATACATAAGCTGCTGTTTTACCTCATCAAAGGTAAAATAATCCGCGGATAAAAGGGATGCCATATGCTGAAACTTAAGTGAAAGCTCTGCGGCATACTGTGAAAGCTTCTTAAGTGTTTCCCTTTCCTTTGCAGAAATTCCCTGACCCGAATTCACCTTTCTGCCGAGGTATGCCGTAAATTCACCCACCTGAGAAAGAAATCTGTAGGTGTTAAAAAGCTCATTTTCACCTGTTGCCAAAGATGAAAGACTCTCTTTTGCGCCGGATGTATCACGCTGAAGCTTATTGGTAAGCGAGCCCAGCATCATACCCGACGACGCATATATGCTTTTCATAAGTGAGACCTCTATGCTGTCCATATATTCGCACAGCTCGGTAAGTGAGCGCTGATTTTCAATATCAGCCTCACGCTTATACTTATATGCCTTGATATTACCTGTAAGGGCACTCAGGGAAAGCACAAGAGTGAGTGCCGTCAGGAAGGATATCAATCTTACTTTTTTCCGTTTTTTTATCATAAAAATTCCGCCTTAAAAACTAATTATCCCGACTATTTTTTCCCTCAGACCATATATTATTCATAAAAAAAGATTTTTCATAAAAACTTTTAAAAAAATTAATGAAAATTAATGGAAAATAATATATTTTTTTATTGACACTTACCTAAATATTGTGTAAAATTATAGTATAACAAAGGGATTATCGGCAGATATTGTAGCAGGAGGGATTTTCATGGCAGAATTTACAAAGGCAAAAAAGATTTTTCTGAGTATTTTCTGTGCATTCTCCTTTATTATTTATGTTCCTCTTGCCTGTGCAGTGGGAAATAACACCTCCGAAAACTCCGAATATGCCCTTGCAGGTGAGATTTCCACCGCATCCGAGGAGGAAACAACTGTCTGCAGTGTAGAAGATGCAAATTTCACTCCCTGAAAGCCACGTTAATTGGTGAAATTCACTATTGACAAACCCTCGCTTTTAATATATAATACCGCCTGTAAAGTTTCAGACTTTACAGGCATTTTGTTTATGATGAAGAAAAGAAAGGGATGCTGACTAAAATGGCAAAGAATCTCGAAATAACGATTCTTCTTGATTTTTACGGCGATATGCTTACCCCGAAACAGCGCGAATTTCTTGACTATTATTATAACGAAGATCTGTCACTTGCGGAAATTGCCGCAAATGTGGGCATCACCCGTCAGGGTGTGAGAGATGCAATCAAAAGAGCTGAATGCCAGCTTATAGAAATGGAACAGCGTCTCGGTCTTGTTGACCGCTTCAAGGATGTGCAAAGCGGACTTGAAGAAATAATTGAATGCGCATCAAAAATCAGCGCAGAAAACAGAAAAACAGGGCTGTCGAGAGAGATCAACGATCTTTCGGTAAGAATCAAATCAATTGCTTTATCTCTGTCAGAATAATATACTCATTTTTTGAAAGGAAGTGACCTTATGGCTTTTGAAGGATTATCCGATAAACTTGACTCTGCGTTTAAGAAACTCAGAAGCAAGGGTTCACTTGATGAAGGTGACGTCAAAGAGGCTATGCGTGAAGTCCGCCTTGCTCTTCTTGAAGCAGACGTCAGCTACAAGGTTGCAAAAGACTTCACGGCACGTGTTACCGAAAAGGCTATCGGTGCAAAGGTTATGGAAAGCCTTACCCCCGCACAGATGGTTATCAAAATAGTAAATGAAGAGCTTACTGCTCTTATGGGCGGAACTCAGGCAAGACTTGCAAATGCATCTCACCCCCCAACGGTTGTTATGATGTGCGGTCTTCAGGGTTCAGGTAAAACAACACACAGTGCAAAAATCTGTAAGAAGCTTAAGGCAGACGGTCACAGACCTCTTCTTGCAGCCTGCGATATTTACAGACCCGCTGCTATCAAGCAGCTGCAGGTTGTGGGTGAACAGGCAGGTGTTCCCGTTTTTGAAATGGGCACCGAAAATCCTGTTATCATCGCAAAGGAAGCTGTTAAGCTTGCTAAGGATAAGGGCTACGACTATGTATTTCTTGATACTGCAGGCCGTCTTCACATCGACGAGCAGCTCATGCAGGAGCTCAAGAATATAAAATCTGAGGTAAAGCCCCACGAAATTCTCCTTGTTGTTGACTCAATGACAGGTCAGGACGCAGTAAATGTTGCATCCACCTTCAACGATGCACTTGGAATAGACGGTCTTGTTCTCACAAAGCTCGACGGTGACACAAGAGGCGGTGCGGCTCTTTCAGCAAGAGCAGTTACGGGCAAGCCCATAAAGTTTGTGGGTATCGGTGAAAAGCTTGACGACCTTGATGTTTTCCATCCCGACAGAATGGCTTCCAGAATTCTCGGAATGGGCGACGTGCTCTCTCTTATCGAAAAAGCAGAAACTGCCCTTGATGAGAAAAAAGCAGAAGAACTTGAAAAGAAGCTTTCCCAGAACAAGTTTGATCTCAACGATCTTCTTATGCAGATGGAAGAAATGAAAAAAATGGGCTCAATAAGAGATATCCTGGGAATGATTCCCGGCATCGGCAAAAAAATCAAGGATGTTGATATCGACGAAAGAGCTATGGATAAAACAAAGGCAATAATTCTTTCAATGACTCCCAAAGAAAGAGCAAAGCCCGACATTATCAATCCCTCAAGAAAAAGAAGAATTGCTGCAGGCTGCGGAATGCAGGTTGAAGACGTAAACCGTCTTCTCTCACAGTATAAGCAGATGCAGAAGATGTTCAAGCAATTAAACGGCAACAAAGGCGGCAGCAAAAAGAGAATGCGCCGTATGATGCCTCCCGGAGGCTTCGGCAATATGCCCGGCGGAATGCCCGGCGGCTTCCCCGGTTTCTGATAACGGTATTAGACACTAAGTCCCTGAGGACTATTGTTTAACATATAAAAAATATTATTTATTGGAGGAAATTAAAATGGCAGTAAAAATTCGTCTTCGCCGTATGGGCGCAAAGAAGGCTCCCTTCTATCGTATCGTAGTTGCAGATTCAAGATATCCCCGTGACGGCAGATTCATCGAAGAAATCGGCTACTACAATCCTATGACCGAACCCAAGGTTATCAAGGTTGACGGTGAAAAGGCAAAGCAGTGGATCGCTAACGGCGCACAGCCCACAGACACTGTTAAGGTTCTTCTCAAGAAGAACGGCGTTATTGACTGATAACACCTTTCCGGAGGCCAAAACTGATGAAAGATTTACTTCTCGGCATTGCAAAGGGGCTCGTTGACGAACCCGATGCAGTTTCAGTTACCGTTGACGACGTTAACGAAGACGGCGTTACGGTTTTCCATCTCCATGTTGCAGAAGGCGACATCGGCAGAGTTATCGGCAAGCAGGGCAGAATAGCAAA
>JAZSNB010000020.1:0-4121 GCA_045536195.1 Acutalibacteraceae bacterium | reverse complement strand
TTTCAAGTGTTGTCTTCCTAAGACCGCTTGGCCTCCGACTTTTTTTGTTGCCTCTTGACTGAACAAATTTTTGGAATTTAGGAACAATTTTATCAAAACTACCCTTACCTGCATAGTCAACACGAAGAGCATCGTGAATTTCTTTTCGACCGTCTAAACTAAGAACAACGTTGCTCATTTCTTTATTTGAAAATTCAATAACGTCATCATCAATAAGAACACCGTTGGTCGTGAGGGTGAATCGGAAGTTTTTACCTTTTTCTTTTTCAATGCTTCTTGCATATTCGACAAGCTGTTTTACAACAGAAAAGTTCATCAAAGGCTCACCGCCGAAAAAGTCAACTTCGAGATTCTTTCGGCTTCCTGAATTTTCAACCAGAAAATCTAGGGCCTGTTTTCCGACCTCAAAACTCATCAGAGCACGTTCTCCGTGATATTTTCCCTGACTTGCAAAGCAATATGAACAATTCAGATTACAGCTATGAGCAATGTGAAGACATAATGCTTTAACTACTCCTGAAGTGCGTCTTTTCAGTTCGCCTGCTATATTTCTGAAATTATCAGGAGTAAAAAGCTTACCTGATGACTTAAGATTTTCAATCTGGCTTAAACAGTCTTCAATTTCTTCTTTTGTAACCTCGGGGCGATCAGGATATTTTCTGAGAATCTCAGTGATTATACCGGCGGTGTCTGTTGATTCATACATATTTATAATATCAAAGGCTACTTCATCTACAACATGAACAGAACCCGAACAGATATCCAGAACAATATTCATACCGCCAAGCTTATAAGAATGTATCATATATAAATTTCTCCAATCACAAAAAATGCCGCCAAAAGGCGGCAAAATCTGTTAAACAAACAAATTATTCTTCAACCTTATTCTCGCACTGCTGATTTGCAATACCGCAGCTGGTTTTGCAAGCAGACTGACAAGATGTCTGGCATTCGCCGCAACCGCCGTTCTTTGCACTTTCACAAAGGTTTTTTGTTTCAATTGTCTGAATTTTCATATTTATAATCCTCCGAATTTTTTTTATATTTTATCATATGTTTTTTAATAAGTCAATCGGTCTGAATGCTATTTTCTCAAATTATTATCAGTCCGATTGACAGAAAAATTTTTAAATGTTATAATATCGCAAAATTTAAGAAGGTGAAAATATGTCATTTATACTAAATAAAATTGTTTCTTTGATCCTTGTCCCCTTATATCTTTGCCCTTTTCTCCCCTTCATTCATATTGTAAAAATATTCAATCAGCCCAAGGAGCTTATTTCTCTCAGTGAAAACGGAATAGGCTCTCCTGATGATCCGGTTTTTCTTACCGCACACAGAGGCGTTTGGGCAGAAGCCCCTGAAAATTCCCTTCCTGCCTATGAAAAAGCTGTTGAATACGGATATTATACTGCAGAATGCGATATTCAGCTTACAAAAGACAATGAATGGGTTCTCAATCACAACAGTGACACAGGCTCACTTTTCTGTGAAATAGGCGAGATTTCGGAATACACACTTGCAGAACTAAAAACGTTCTCATATAAATGGGGTGCCAATTTCTGGGAATATGAGAATCTCAGAATCTGCTCTCTGGACGAATATCTTGATGTGTTTGTCGGCTCTGACACTCGCCCTCAGATTGAGATCAAAGGCGATAATCTTGATATGCTTTATAAAGTAGTTGATGCAGTCAAGGCTCGTAATATGGAAGATCAGGCAATTATTATCAGCTTCAGTTATGAACAGCTTCAGGTTGTTGATGCAATGAACAGCGGCATCGAATTATGGTATCTTTGTGATACTATCACACCTGAGATTATTTCAATGGCTTCTGAACTTAATTCAGAATGCTGGCTCTCACCTTCTTTCGAATCAAACACTGCAGAATCAATTCAGCTTGCCATTGACGCGGGAATCGGTTGTTCCTTCTGGACTGTAAATGAGCTTAGAGACGCAAAGATGCTTTATGATATGGGCATAAGATATATCGAAACAGACATTTTCATAAACTGACAAAGGAGTACCGGCTTTAAGTCGGTACTTTTGTTATTTAAATAAATGTTGACTTAATGCATTAATTTAATGTATATTATTCTTAAGTATTTTTGGAAGGAGAATTATTTTGAAACATCCTGAAATAATAAACAAAATGACCCTTGAGCAGAAAGCGGCTTTTGTTTCCGGACTTGATTATTGGCACACACAAGGAAACAAAGAGCTGGGACTTCCGTCGATAAATATTACAGACGGCCCTCATGGCTTAAGAAAGAAAAATGAAAACAAGAAAGCTTCTGAAGGAATAGGACTCGGCAATTCCGTTCCCGCAACCTGCTTCCCTCCCGCCTCTACATCTTCTTGTTCGTGGGATCCTGAGCTCCTGTCCCTTGCAGGTGAAGCTCTTGGTGAAGAATGTCTTAAGGAAAATGTGTCTGTCGTTCTCGGCCCCGGTATGAATATCAAACGTTCTCCGACTTGCGGCAGAAACTTTGAATATTTCAGCGAAGATCCTGTTCTCACAGGCAAGCTTGCTGCTGGTCTTGTCAAAGGTGTGCAATCAAAAGGCATCGGTACTTCGCTCAAGCATTTTGCATGTAATTCACAGGAAGCATACAGAATGATTGTTGACGAAGTTGTTGATGAAAGAGCTTTGAGAGAATTATATCTTGCTGCTTTTGAAATCTGTGTAAAAGAAGCAAAGCCATGGACTGTTATGAATTCTTATAACAGAATAAACGGTGAATATGCATCTCAGAATAAATACCTTCAGGAAAAAGTGCTCAGAAATGAATGGGGATTCGACGGTCTTATTGTTACAGACTGGGGTTCATCAGTAGATCGTATTCCCGGACTTGAATGCGGCACTGACCTTGAAATGCCCTCTTCCGGCGGTTACAACACAAAGAAGGTTATTGAGGCTGTAAATAGCGGTGTACTTTCCGAAGATATTCTTAATGAAAGAGTTGACACCGTTGTCGATCTTATTCTTAAGTCAAAACCTGCACTTGAAAAAAAATGTGATTTTTCATTTGATGATCATCACGCAATTGCAAGAAAAGTTGCAGAAGGCTCAATGGTACTTCTTAAAAATGAAGATAATATTCTCCCCCTCAGAAAAGGTGCAAAAATTGCTGTAATCGGTGAATTAGCATCTGCCCCCAGATATCAGGGCGCAGGTTCTTCTGTTATCAATCCCACAAAACTTGACAATGCACTTGAAGAGCTTCAGAAGCTTGGCGTTGATGTTTTATATGCTAAAGGCTATGAAAAGAGTAAGGATGAAGTTAATGAAGAGCTCTTTTCTGCAGCAAAAGAAATTGCAGCAAAAGCAGAAATTGCAGTTGTCTTTGTAGGTCTCACCGAAGAATTTGAGGGTGAAGGTTACGACAGAATCAACATTGAAATGCCTTCGTCTCACAATAAGCTGGTGTCTGAAATTGCTGCCGTCAACAAAAATACCGTTGTAGTTCTTGCAGGCGGAAGTGTAATCAATCTTCCCTGGTTAAACGAAGTAAAAGCATTGCTTAACTCCGGTCTTGGCGGCCAGGCAACGGGAAGTGCAACAGCAAATATACTCACAGGAATTGTAAATCCCTCAGGTAAAACGTCCGAAACTTATCCTCTTTCCTACTCTGATAATCCTACATACGGTAACTATCCTGCTGGACCTGTTACAAGTGAGCACAGAGAATCAGTATATATCGGATACCGTTATTATGATAAAGCCAGAAAGGAAGTTCTCTTCCCCTTTGGCTTCGGACTTTCATACACACAGTTTGAATACAGCGATCTTAAGGTCTCCGCTGATGAGGCAAAAGATACAGACAACATTACTGCTACATTTAAGGTTAAAAACACAGGTAATGTTGACGGCGCTGAAGTTACACAGCTTTATATTGCTGATAAAGAGTCCACTATTTACAGACCTGTAAAGGAACTTAAGCATTTTAAGAAGGTTTTTCTTCGCGCAGGTGAAGAAACTGAAATTTCATTTACTCTGTCAAAACGTGACTTTGCTTTCTTCAATGTTTACTCCGGTGAATTTCAGGTAGAAAGCGGCGAGTTTTATGTTCTTGTCGGTGCTTCCTCGAGAGACATCAAGCTTTCCTCATGTATCACAA
>JAZSNB010000101.1:0-5197 GCA_045536195.1 Acutalibacteraceae bacterium | reverse complement strand
CATCCTCAGAGCAGGTCTTGGTATGGTAAACGGTGTGCACGTGCTTTTCCCCTCAGCAAGAGTAGGACATATCGGTATGTACCGTAATGAGGAAACTCTTCAGCCCTGTGAATACTATTGCAAGCTTCCCGACGGAATAGAAGACAAGCTTGTGCTTCTTGTTGACCCCATGCTTGCCACAGGCGGCAGTGCCTGCGATGCCATAAATTCTCTTAAAAAAAGAGGCTGCAAGCATATCAAGTTTATGGCTGTTATCGGTGCTCCCGAGGGGGTTGAAAGAGTTGCAACAGCTCACCCGGATGTAACAATCTTTGTATCAACTCTCGACAGATGCCTCAATGAAAACGGCTATATCCTCCCCGGTCTCGGCGATGCCGGTGACAGACTTTTCGGTACAAAATAATCAGCTTGATAAAAGAAGACGCAGACTTGAGGCACACTCCGTAAGGAAGTGTGCCTCAATGATATCCGTTCCTTTGCGGAACGTGTGATATACCTTTGGTATGATATAGCTCTTCGAGTGATGATATATGCCTGCGGCATATTAAGGAACGGATATTATATCATATTTTCACGAAGTGAAAATATATCGTACGGCAAAGCTGTATATCATATCTCGGCAGAGATATATCATTCCTTACACATTGAAAAACATTTGCTTATTTTCGGCAAGTTTTTACCTTTTTCAAAGTATGTAATTCACTATGACACTTTCAAAAACTGAAAGTGTCATTTTTTCCATACAAAGAAAAAACGGAGACTGCTTCTTTACGAAGTATCTCCGTTGTGAACCGCGTCTGTTTTGTTTCAGTGGTTATGTTCTGTGAAAGACATAGGGATTATTTGTGTTCTGAGGGGGGATATCCTGAGGAGGATTATAATGAGGGGGAGTGCCGGTCTGAACGGGTGCATGGTTCATTGCTCTTTCCTGCTCAAAGGGTACTGAAGGATACATTACGGGGTTATTAAGAGGAGGAGCAGGGGGAGCATACTGAGGCTTTTTATTCTTCTGATTTTTTGAAGAGAATAATAAAAGAGCAAGCATAAAAAAGGCAAATGCAGCAATAAGACATATTGCACCGAAGCCTGTGCTGCAGATTTCTGCGAGTGCAATAGTATTGTTCGCCGACTGTGCCGCGGCCTGCTGAATTCCCGTGTAGGCATCACCGCCGTAATAAAGAGGGGATTCGTATGAGCCTGTTTCCATATTGAATAATACTATCGATAAAACTGCAGATACGATTGAGGCAATAAGACTTAATAATCCGGTAAATTTTTTCATGATTTATCACACTTTCTTTTTTGTTTTGTAAGTTTTTTTACCAGCTGTGTATAATCCCGGGATTTTCCGTGATTTCATCCAGTTTTTTTATAAAGGGGATAATGTCGTTTGCGCCGCCGATTTTGTGGTCAAAAACAAGTGTTACGGGAAGAATTTTTTTCGTTCCCAGCTGCACGGCACCGGTTTCGTCCTTATAGGCATATTCGGTGTCCTTAACTCTGCCTGCTGCAAATAAGAAAACCTGAGGGTACAAAGGGGGGATATATGTGATATTTACATCAAGCTTATTATAAAGCGTTCCCCAGTTTGTGAAGCATACGGTACCCTCGGTAAAATCATCGGGCTTCAGTCCGTCGTAGGGCTTATTCGTAGTATTAAGAGTTTTATATTTCTTTTTGAACAGCTTTGAGAATTTTGCTATTTTTGCTTTTCCGAAATATGCGCTTCTGAACTGAGCGAAGGTAGAGCCGATTTTTCCTTTATATGCAAGTCCCAGCATTCTTTGTCCGCCTACCTTGAACATAACTCTTTTCAGATTTGTGTTCAGAAGTTTTCTTTTTGTTTCCTCTGCAAGAAATGCTGTTTCCTCAAGGCTTTTATCCTCAAGATGCGCAAGCTTCACCTGGAAGGTTTCTCCCGAATCGAGACAGACTGCAAGGGCAACATCAATATGCTTTTTTATAATAAGCCTTCCGCTGGTTGAACGGTGGTTGTATTCAAAATGTGCATTGAGCCTGGGAGCAGCCTTTAAGCCCTCAACAAGAATTTTCAGCAAAAGTGTATTGAAGGTAAGCGTATAATCTGAATTTTGCTTAAGTCTCACAAATTCATTATATAAGGCGGTAACATCCATATCCATACTGCAGGCAGTACCGGGGATTTCTCGCTGGGAGTTTACAAGCACATTGCTTGTGAGCCGGTCGCGTATGGTCATATATTCAATTATGTCGCCTTCCTCGGGAGCAAGTGAAGCCTTTTTCAGGTAATCGGAGAAGCTCATTTTTATCCCTCCTTTTTTGATTTGATATTATTCTATCATATCGGTAATCGGTTTTCTATATGTTTTACAGATAAATTACAAATTTATGCTTTTGTTGTAATTAAAATGAATTTATGCTATATTATATAAAAAAGCAGACAGGGTGGTTTTTGTGGCAGATTTCAGCAATTTCTTATCTCTTGATATAAGGGCAGGCACAATAATAGGAGCTGAAGTTTTCAAAAAAGCAAAAAAGCCTGCATATAAGCTTGAAATTGATTTCGGTGAAGAAACAGGCATAAAAAAATCCTCTGCGCAGATAACCGATTTTTATACCCCTCAGGAGCTCATAGGTAAGCAGGTGCTTGCTGTTGTGAATTTTCCGCCAAGGCAGATTGCAGATTTTATGTCCGAGGTGCTTGTACTTGGCACTTATTCGGAGGGCGGCGTTGTACTTGCCGTGCCCGACAGAGAAATAAAAAACGGAGATAAGCTGGGATAACATATATTTATTCCTTGTGTAAAAGCAAAATTTATGATAGAATAGATACAAATTTTTAAAGGGTGAAGAATATGGTTGCAGCAGCTGTGCTTGCCGGAGGCAGCGGCACAAGAATGGGACTTGGTTTTCCGAAGCAGTTTCTTGATATAGACGGACTTCCCGTTATTATCAGAAGCATCAAAGCTTTTATTGATAATCCCTTAGTGGATGCCGTGATAGTAAGCGTATCGGCGGACTATATTGAATATACAAAAAAGCTTATTGCAGATTTTATAAAAACGGATAAAGAGGTTTTTGTGACAGAGGGCGGAAAAACCAGAAGCGACACGCTTTATTCCGTGCTTTTATTTATGAAAGAAAAAGGAATTCTTGATGGCAGCATAGTGCTTACTCACGATGCAGTGAGACCCTTTATCACAGACAGAATCATAAACGAAAATATTGAGGCTGCCAAAAAATACGGTGCCTGCAATACCTGTGTACCTGCAGTGGACACCATTTTAGTGAGTGAGGACGGGGAGTTTATTTCCTGTGTGCCTGAAAGACATACTCTTTATCATGCACAGACTCCTCAGAGCTTTCAGGCAGACAGACTCTGTGAGCTTATTGAGAATATGCCCCCTGAGGATTTTGTAAAGCTTACAGACGGCTGCTCGGTATATACCTACTACGGAGAAAAGGTATATATTGTGAAGGGCGAAAACTATAATATCAAAATTACTTATCCTGACGACATAACTGCGGCAGGAAGTATAATAAAACAATATTTCAGCTGACGGGAGAAATTTATGGCTACACTTACCGCTATTGTTACAGCATATAATAACAAAGACAATATAAAATATACCCTTGAAGGACTTGTGGAGCAGACAACGGAGGAGTTCGACGTTGTTGTTGTGGATACAGGCTGCAATACTGAAACAAAGGCACTCATTAAAGAGTACTGTGATGAATATGTAGGCTTTAAGTATGTTGAAATTCCCCATTGCCTTGTACCGGACGCACGAAACGAAGGTGTAAAGCATGCAAAGGGAGAGCTTGTGTATTTTATCGACGGCGGCGACTATATTTCTCCCGATTCCGTGCAGTCAATTCTTGATATGGCTGAGGAAACAAAGGCAGATATATTTATCCCCAGATACTATTCCTCAGGTGAAAATGAGCCGTTTTATGACAGATGGACAGACCTGCTCGTTGTTGTGCCTGATATAGACCGTTTTGACAGAGCGCTTCTTAATGTTCTTGATTTTGACGGTAAGGTGTTCAGAAAGAAATTTTTTGATCTCTATTCTCTTAAATTCCCCTCAACGCCTGTCTGCTATAATACAGCATTCCTTCTCGACTGTGTTTTAGGTTGCGGAGCGAAGATATCAGGTGTATCAGGTGCGATTTATGCCAGAAGAACCGGTGTTTATAAAGACGGATTCCCTGAAAGGGGTGAGCCCAACACTCAGAATCTTCAGATTCTTATGTCTGTTTTTGACAGAGCATACGAAAATATAAAGAGTATTATAGAAGAGGAAACAGGAGCCGTTGACGGCGATGAATTTACAATTCAGGAAATTCTTACTGTTTATTTTTCTGAGATCACCAATAAGTTTTACCGTTATTTCTGGTATCTTTCCGATGACACTCTGGAAATAATCAGAAATAAGTATGAGGAAATATCCGCCCTTCTCACTGAGGACAGACGAAATAAGCTGAATGACGAATTCAAGGATCTTCGTTTCCCCGGTATGTATATCACAAGAAATGATGCTGCTTCTCTTCCTCTTTTCAGTATTTTAGCAGACATCACCGATTACAGTCAGCTTGATGAATTTATAAATTCTCTTTATATTCAGAAATTCCCCTTCTTTGAGCTGTTTATAAGAAAGAGTGCCGCAGAGGATCCCTCATTCCCCGAAAGATGGAGAAGTGCGGAGAATATCATTGTGCTTCCCGATGAGGGCTTTTTTGCAAAGGCACGTGCCGAGGCAAAGGGTGTGACCATAAATGTTAAGGACCCCACCCCCCTCGACCCGAGAATTCTTTCCGAGCTTTCTCTCACAAAAGCACCGAAATCCTTTATACAGTATTTATTTACAAGCAAGAGAAAGCAGTATTCCGCAAAAACCTACCTCAAAAGAAAAGGACTTGCAATGCAATAAAACAAAAAAAGACAACGCAGGCAAAAAAGCTTGCGTTGTTTTTGTATCCATGAAAATCATAATTTATTGGTCTGATGAATTATCCCGAGAACCGCAAAATTATCCTCTTCCTTTGTAGGGGACGACGCCCTCGGCGTCCCGTTTTGCCACAAAAATAAATATGTTTGTATCGCTTATAAATATCCTCAAATCAGCCTCTTTTTTATTGTGATACAGGTAATCTTTATTGTGATATGGTGGTGCTTCGCACGTTCCTGTCCCGGGACGCCGGGGGCGTCGTCCCC
>JAZSNB010000120.1:0-3695 GCA_045536195.1 Acutalibacteraceae bacterium | reverse complement strand
GGTAAATAAAAAAGAAGAACAGGCCGAGCCTGCTCTTCTGTGGTGACCCGGACGAGAATCGAACTCGTGTTACCGCCGTGAAAGGGCGGTGTCTTGACCGCTTGACCACCGGGCCGTTTTTGGTAGCGGGAGTAGGATTTGAACCAACGACACTTCGGGTATGAACCGAATGCTCTAGCCAACTGAGCTATCCCGCCATCTACTTTCCCGCCGACTGAGTATTGGTCGGGCAACGAATGCTATTATAGGGGATAAAAACCGATTTGTCAACACTTTTTTTTAATTTTTTTTATTTTTTTTCAAAAATGTTTTTTCTGCGGCTTTTACATCCTCCGATATCTGCTTTTTCAGCGAATCCGCATCGGGAAATTTTCTCTCGGGACGGATAAAGGCGTGAAGATGCACTTCAACATTTTTTCCGTAAAGATCACCACAAAAGCCTATAATGTAGGTTTCACTTCTGAAGCTTCCGCCGTCAAAGGTAGGACGGGAGCCTATATTGGTAACACCCGTATATTTTCTGCCCTCAAAAAACACTTCTGAAGCATACACTCCGAAACGGGGCACTGTGAGTCCCTCGGGAAGATACTGATTTATTGTAGGTGCACCGAGAAGTCTTCCTCTTCTGTCGCCCGTAAAAATTTCAGAAGAAAACATAAAGGGAAAGCCGAGCATTGCGTTTGCCTTTTCAATATCCCCGTTGGCGACTGCTTTTCTGATTTTTGTGGAGCTCACCTCTTCCCCGTTAAGAGAAAAAGGCGGACATACCGTAAGCCTGATATTATATTTTTCCGAAAGCTCTCCAAGTAAAGAGGCGTCACCTGCCGAATTTTTGCCGAAATGATAATTATATCCGCATATGACCGCACCCGCATTAAGCTTACGGACCAGTATTTCTTTCACAAACTCCTCAGGAGACATATCCTTTATATTATTAAAACCTATATATATAGGCAGGATGCCCTTTTCTCTGAGAAGCTCATCCCTCTTTTCATTCTGAAGAAGCAGAGGCACTTTTTTTCCCGAAATAACCTCTGAGGGATGCTTATCAAAAAGAAGAACAGCAGGAATAAGGCCGTCGGCAGCATAACCGACAGCTTTATTTATAACGGACATATGTGCAAGGTGGAGACCGTCAAAATATCCTAATGCAATTGCGTATTTTCTGCTGTTACTGTTCATTACCCATAACCCTTTTTACAATAAGAGTAGACATATCCTCTTCTTTTATTTCTCCCAGTCCCAGAAATCTGCCGTCGGGAGAATAAACTCTGTATAAGGATACAGAAATATCTGTGCGAAGGCGGTCAGAGGATAATTCACCGCCGTTGAGAAATCTTTTGGCCTGATTGTAGGTCACGCTGACCCGGGGATAGCACATAAACGGAAAATCCGTGCCGAGCACTGCACTCTCCCCTTCTTTTTCTATTTCTTCAATAGTTTTTGCCACGCTTTTATCAAAACCGTTTGCAAGAGTTCTGTCAAGTGAGGTCATAACTGCGCCAAAGCCTGTTTTTTCACCGATATCAGATATAAGTGAGCGTATATATGTACCCTTTGTGCAAAGCACATCTATTTCAAACTCACCGTCATTTTCATATTCTGTCAATTCAAGCTTTTTTATGGTAACAGCTCGTTTTTCGCGTTCTACCTCAATGCCCTTTCTGGCAAGCTCGTAAAGCCTCACACCGTCTTTTGAAATAGCAGAATACATAGGAGGCAGCTGCATAATATTCCCTCTGAAAAAGGAAAGCACCTCCTCCACCTGCTGTCTTGATATATCGGCTTTTTTTGTGCTCAGTACCGTGCCTGTGATATCAAGGGTGTCTGTTACCGTACCGAATCGGAAGCGCGCCCTGTAGCCCTTATCCGTGTGGGGAATAAAATCTATAAAACGAGTGGCTTTTCCCAATGCAACGGGCAGCACTCCCGTTGCCATAGGGTCAAGCGTACCTGTGTGACCTGTCTTTTTTTCGTTATATATGCGTCTGAGCATAGCAGCAGCTCTGAATGAAGTAACACCCTCACCCTTGTCAAGTATCACAAAACCGTTCATACTTCTTCAAGTGCCTCCGCCACTGCCTTAAGAATAAGATTCACAACCTCAGTTCTGCTGCCCGAAATTTCACAGCCTGCAGCAAGGCGGTGTCCGCCGCCCCCGAAAACAGCACATATGCCGGCTGCACTGACAGGGTCATTGGTGCGCACGGAAATCTTATAGCTGCCGTCTTTTTTCTCTTTTATCACCACACCTGCAAGCACACCCTCAATCTGCCTGGGAAGTGCCGCAATGCTGTGTGTATCGGCTTCGGTAGTGCCTGTACGCTGATACATATCCTGAGTTATAACTATAACAGCACATTTTCCGTCAAAATATGTTCTGAGATTATTCATACACATAGTTTCGAAATGCACATATTCTTTTGTTTTTGTTTCAAAAACATCCCTGTTTATTCTGCCGTTATCCGCACCCTTTTCAACAAGTACCGATGCCGCGGCAAGGGTGTGTGAAGAAGTATTCGGATATCTGAAGCAGCCTGTATCGGTTGCAATTCCGAGATATAAAGCATTTGCCGTATTTCTGCTGATTTCCCTGCCGGCAGCAGTCAGCATATCATAAATCACTTCACAAGCGGCAGAAGCTCCGGAATCAAGAAGCAGATTCTCGGCAAAGGGTCTGTTCATTTCGTGATGGTCGATTGAAAGAAACACCTTATCTCCGTATAAAGAAAGCGTTTCCTCGGTAAGAAGCTGTTTATCTGCCACATCCACACTTACAACAATATCCTCCCGGAATTCGCAGAAGGCATCTTCGCATACCGGGAAAGAAAGTGCGGGAGAAACCGTATCAATAATGCATCTTACATTCTTTCCCTCTTCCTTAAGGGCATAATAAAGTGCAAACATACTACCCACCGCATCCCCGTCGGGGTTGCGGTGAGTGAGTATAAGAATATTATCTTTACTGTCAAGAAGATCGAATGCTTCCTTATGTGTTACATTCATTCTTCCTCGTCCTTCCTTTTCTGACTGTTAAGAGCTCTGAACATTTCAATTCCCTTTTCAATTGAGTCATCGGGAATAAAGCGCAGATCGGGAGTTTTTCTGAGAGAAAGTCTCAGACCGACTTCCTTTCTTATATAACCTTTTGCATTTCCGTTAAGAGCCTTGCAGGCCTCTTTAGCTTCCTCAATGCCGCCGAGGGAGCTTATAAATACCTTTGCAAAGGAAAGATCGTGAGCCACTTCAACTCTTACAACAGTGAGCATAACAGAAGTAACTCTGGGGTCCTTAAGCTCTCTCACGAGAGCAGTAATTTCTCTTTTTATATCTTCGGCAGTACGATCGGAACGATAGCCCATTATACTGTAGTACTCCTTTAATGATTAAATTTTGCTGATACAGATTTTTTATCAGTCTCTGTATTCCTCTACAAGATAAGCCTCAAGGATGTCGCCTTCCTTGATATCATTATATTTATCAAGACCGATACCGCATTCGTAGCCTGACATAACCTCTTTTGCGTCATCCTTTTCACGCTTAAGAGAAGCTATGGAGTCTTCTGCAATAACAATACCGTCGCGCACAACTCTTATCTTTGCATTTCTTGAAACCTTACCGTTGAGAATGTAAGAGCCCGCAATTGTACCTGCAGATGACAGCTTGAATACGCGTCTTACCTCTGCACGGCCAAG
>JAZSNB010000015.1:0-11783 GCA_045536195.1 Acutalibacteraceae bacterium | reverse complement strand
AAATCATAATATTTTGTTTTTGCCGCCTCTTTATCCTGTAGGGGACGACGCCCTCGGCGTCCCGTTTTGCCACGAAAATAAATATGTTTGTATCGCTTATAAATATCCTCAAATCAGCCTCTTTTTTATTCTGTTACAGGTGCTTCGCACGTTCCTGTGCCGGGACGCCGGGGGCGTCGTCCCCTACAGGATAAGAAGGCTACAAACATCAGAAATTCTGATTTTTATGCAGCCGGCACATCGATAAATTATGATTTATGCTATTATCAGTGTTACGATGTTATTTTCAACCGAGGCAAAGCCGCCTTTTGTTTGGCGGGAGAAGATCTCTTCATTGCCTATGTATGCGCTGACCTTGCCTTCAGACAGTGCAATAAGCGCCGGGGCATGGCCTTTTTTTATGCCGCAGCTGCCGCCCCCTCTGCCTTTTTCATTATCTGCCACGGTAAGCCTTACGCTGTCGCAGAAAATATCGGGATGGGCTATGGATGGACTCATTATTCTGAGAGTTATGGGAAGTGAGCTGTCTGACGGCATTTTGTCACCACGCTTTACAAATAATTTTACTTGGTTCTCTTATACACATCTTCAATGGTACCCGCATTGAGGAAATGCTGCTCGGGGATGCTGTCGCATTCGCCGCCGAGAATGTATTCCATGCTTGAAATTGTTTTTTCAACAGGCACATAAACACCGGGAATACCGTTGAAGGATTCAGCCACGTGAAGAGGCTGGCTTAAGAATCGCTGAACACGTCTTGCACGCTTTACAGCCTGCTTGTCCTCAGGAGAAAGATCCTCCATACCGAGAATCGCAATGATATCCTGAAGCTCATTATATTTCTGAAGGATTCTCTGGGTTTCCTTTGCTGCCTTATAATGCCTTTCACCCACAAGATCGGGAAGAAGAATTCTCGAAGAGGATTCAAGCGGGTCAACTGCGGGATAAATACCCAGCTCCACGATTTTTCTTGAAAGAACCGTTGTGGCATCAAGGTGGGAGAAGGTGGTTGCGGGAGCAGGGTCGGTAAGGTCATCGGCAGGCACATAAACTGCCTGAACAGAGGTGATAGAGCCGTTACCCGTTGAAACAATACGCTCCTGGAGCTTACCCATTTCACTGGCAAGGGTCGGCTGATAGCCTACGGCAGAGGGCATTCTTCCGAGAAGTGCGGAAACCTCGCTTCCTGCCTGTGAGAATCTGAAAATATTATCTATGAACAAAAGCACGTCCTTATGGGAGTTTTCTCTGAAATACTCTGCCATGGTAAGACCTACAAGGGGGACTCTCAGTCTTGCGCCTGCAGTTTCATTCATCTGACCGAAAACAAGAGCAGTTTTGTCGATAACACCCGACTGCTTCATTTCGTTCCACAGGTCATTACCCTCTCTTGAACGCTCGCCTACACCTGCAAAAACAGAGTAGCCGTCGTGCTCAAAGGCAACATTTCTGATAAGCTCCATTATAAGAACTGTTTTTCCTACACCGGCACCGCCGAAAAGACCGATTTTTCCGCCCTTTACATAAGGTGTCATAAGGTCAATTACCTTTATACCCGTTTCAAGCATTTCATCGGATGCCACAATATCCGAAAATGCAGGTGCGGGGTGGTGTATGGACCATTTTTTTTCTGTTTTTATCTCTTCGCCGTTATCAATGGGGAGACCCAGCACATTTACCATTCTGCCGAGAGTATTCTCACCTACGGGAACCTCTATGGGCTCACCCGTATCAATCGCCGTAAGACCTCTTGAAAGTCCGTCGGTGGGATGCATTGAAATACAGCGCACCATTCCCTCGCCCAGATGCTGAGAAACCTCAAGCACAAAGGTGTGGGAATCCTTTTCTATTGTTACTGCGTGAAAAATATCGGGAATTTCATTAAAGGGAAATAATATATCAACAACAGGACCCGTAACACGCATTACCATGCCCTTTGAATCTTTAGCCATGGCTTAACCTCCTGAAATTAAAGCTATTCACGTTCAACTGCAGTTTCGATAACATCTGCAGTAACCTCACTCTGCCTTTTGCGGTTTATCTGAGTTTCAAGCACACCGCAGTAAGCTGTTGCCGTGTCGTATGCAGAGCGCATCGCGGTGAGGGTTGCCGCCTGTGAGCCCAGAGCGGTTTCAAGCACAATACGGTAAACTGCCGTAAGAATAACATTTTTTGCAATACTATGCATAACGGTTCTTCTGTCGGGAACAAAAAGAACTCCGGAATCGTCTTCCTCGGTTTCATCTGCTTCGATACGGGGAAAAAGCTCCTCACATACGGGAATCTGCCTCATAACGTTTTTATAACGGGGATAAATAACCGTAACCCTTGAAAACATACCCTTTTCTCTCATGGTGAGTATATCTTCAAGAAGCATACCTGCATCCTCCTCAGTGGGAACGTCGGCAAAAACAAAGGCTTTTTCAAAGGGAATTTTCTTTTCCGTAAAATAATTCACAGCCTTTTTACCGCAGGGAAAAAACAGCGTCCCCTCGGGGAATTCCTTTATTTTTTCTGCCGCAAAGGACAGAATTTCCGCATTGAAGCCGCCGCACATACCCTTGTTTGAAGCCATCACAAAAACCGCCTCGGGAGCATCGGAACGGGAATCGGGAAAATACTCCATAACATCACGGCTGTATTTTGCGAAAAGCTCACTGCACGCGGCACTGTACTGAGAATGAACGGCAAAAATTCTGTTCATCTGCGAAAACTTGGCAGATGACACCGTTTTCATGGCTTTTGTTATTTTCTGTGTGGACTGAACGCCTTTCAGCTTTTTCTTCAGCACCTGTAATGTAGCCATAATCAGAACCTCTCAACGTATGCTTTTACGGCAGCACGCACTCTTTCAAGGTCGTCTTTTCCGAGAGCAGCACCTTTTTTAAGTACATCGCAAAGCTCTTTTTCTTCTTTTTCAAAATATGTGAAAAGTCCGTTTTCAAAGGCAGCATCCTCAAGATCGCTGTTTCCCGTAAGATTTTCGGAAACAGCAAAAAGAATCAGGGATTGCTTCCAGCTGTCGAGAGGATGATATCTGCCCTGCTTAAGAATTGCAGTAAGCCGTCTGCCCGAATCAAGTGTGTTCTTTGTAACATCGTCAATATCCGTACCGAACTGTGTGAAATCCTGAAGCTCTCTGAACTGCGCAAGCTTGGTTCTCAGGGATGCACTGACCTGCTTCATAAGCTTATACTGGGCAGAGCCGCCTACTCGGGAAACGGAAAGACCGACATTTACGGCAGGACGCTGACCCTCGTGGAACAGCTCACTGTCAAGGAATATCTGACCGTCGGTTATTGAAATAACATTGGTGGGGATATATGCCGAAATGTCTCCCGCAAGAGTTTCTATTACGGGGAGAGCCGTAAGCGAACCGCCGCCAAGCTTTTCACTCAGATGAGCCGAGCGTTCAAGAAGACGGGAATGAAGGTAGAATATATCACCGGGATATGCTTCTCTACCCGACGGACGGTGCAGAAGAAGCGAAAGCTCACGGTATGCCACGGCGTGCTTTGAAAGATCATCGTAAACAATAAGCACATCCTTGCCGGCATACATAAAATATTCAGCCATTGCGGTTCCTGCAAAGGGGGCAATATACTGAAGTGCCGCAGACTCTGAAGCAGGGGCTGAAACTATTGTTGTATATTCCATAGCACCGTGCTTTTCGAGAGTTTCCTTTATTTCGGAAACAAGAGATTCCTTCTGACCTATGGCAACATAGACGCAGAGTGTATCCTTTCCCTTCTGATTTATAATAGTATCTATGGCAATAGCGGTTTTACCCGTCTGTCTGTCGCCTATAATCAGCTCACGCTGACCCTTTCCTATGGGCACAAGCGCATCAATTGCCTTGATACCTGTAAGAAGAGGGGTATTTACGGGAGCACGGTCAAGTATTGCGGGAGCGGAAACCTCTATAGGTCTTCTGTCGGAAGCTTCAATAAAGCCTTCACCGTCAACGGGTGTGCCTATGGCATTCACAACTCTTCCGAGAAGCTTTTCGCCTACGGGCACAGAGGCTATTCTGCCTACTCTTCTTACCTTGCTGCCGCTTTCGATATGCTCAAATTCACCGAAGATAACACAGCCTATTCTGTCCGGCTGAATATCGAGAATCATACCTCTTTCACCGCATTCGAATTCTATAACCTCACCGTACATAATATCGGCAAGACCGTCGAGCCAGCATATACCGTCGGAAACGGTAAGCACCCTTCCGAGCTGATAAACATTGATTGCCGGCTTGAAGCTTTCTGCAGTCTTCATAAAATCATCGGTGATTTCCTTTACGGCATCATCGGTGATAAGCTGTACGCGGTTAAGTCTTCTTTCAAAATGATAAAGCTCCTCTGACACGGTGCCGTCATACACAGTGTCACCGATACGAAGACGAAGACCGCCGATAAAGGAGGGCTCCTCCTTTACCCACAGCGAGGTTTTTCCGTTTACGGTATCAAGAAGTGCCGTGGTAGCCTTATCTACCTTATCAACAAGCTCCTTATCAAGGGGGAAGGCGGACATAAGAGTAACATAAAGCACATCGTGGTGCTTAAGATATGCCATATCGCCGGGTGTGAGCTTTATCTGAGAAAGGATTTCATCAATAAGCTTTCCTTCTACAGCTCTCATTCTGCTGTAATATGGCTCTTTTGAGAAAACATCCTTCACAGCCGATGTGAAATCGCACATCAGCTCTTTTTTGGTTTTTTCCACCATAAGACGGTGAATTTCCCTTATTTCTCTCTCCTCAAAGGCATATATTGAGCTGAGCTTTTTTTCAGCCGCTTCCCTTTCGGCAAGAATTTCTTCGGGTATTTCATCTGTACCGGAAGACACATCCTCCTCGGAAAAAACCGGCAGAGGCTCTTTTTCTGCAGCATCAGCTTCATCAAGCTCTCTTAAAATACGCTGTCTTCTGTCCCCGAATATCCGCTTTACTGTCTTTCTGCCTGCAACAACCAGAATAACAAGCAGTATCAGAAAATTTATAATAACATATTGTATTTCCATCTTTTACCTCCGTTGCAAGGAAGCCTCACTTCGTTGCAGGGTAAATTCAGCGGGATACAAGTCTTTCGGCAAAGGTCTTTGCAATTTCTTCTGAGGAAAGGGCAAAATTCTTTTTGATTTCGTCCTTCTCTTTTTCCGCCTTGCATCTGTATTCATCAGTATGAACAAGACGCACGGCTCTTGCCTCTTCCGTATCCTGCTTGCTTTTTACTCTTATAAGTTCAAGTTCGCTTTTTATCAGGTTTTCTCTCTGGATTTTTGCATCCTCGGCTAAAAGCTCAAGTCTTTTTCCGTGCTCCTCTTCAAGAAGACGGATTTCTTCCTTTTTTGCCTGTGCCGCTGCTATTTTCTTCTTTCTGTTATCAAGAAGCTCCAGCACGGGCTTAAAAAGAAGAAACTTAAGCACAACCATCATCAGGAGAAAACATATTACAGTCCATATTAAAACGGAAAACTGTATGTTCATATTATTTCACCCTCAGATTTTTGAGATAAGCATAAATGCAATAAGAAGTCCGTAAATGGTAAGAGCTTCCATAAGAGCAAGTGCTATGATGAGTGTGGAACGGATGTCCTTTGCAGCATCGGGCTGACGTGCAATGCTTTCCATAGCGGATTTTGCGGTAAGACCCTGTGCTATAGCGGGTGCGATTGTGCTGACTGCAATTGCTATTGCTGCTGCAATTGCGATGAATGCTGAATTTGTCATAACTGAATTCTCCTTTTTATATTTATTCTGTCATTTCATCAAGATAAATTGAAACGAGCATTGTATAAACCATTGCCTGCAGTGCGCAGAACAAGAGGGATAATACCATCATTACAACGGGAACACCTATGGGGAAGATTTCATAAAGCTGGTGGGTTACCATTTCTTCACCGAAAACATTACCGAAAAGACGCAGAGCAAGGGATGCGGGCTTTATTATCTCGTCGAGAAGAAGCAGGGGAAGCATTATAAAAATCGGACTTACAAAATGCTTGAAATAGTGCTTCACAGAGTGCCTGAGCCCCGAACCCTGCAGGAATATAAAGGTGAGCACACCGAGACCTGCCGTCACCGACAAAGAAGCGGTGGGTGCCTTCACAAAGTCCGAAAATCCCACACCGGGGATAAGACCCGAATAGTTTGCAAAAATTATAAATATGAAAAGTGAGGCAAGAAATGTGAAATATTTTCTTGATTTTTCACCTAAGAGACCCGAGAAAAAGTTATCAAGAGCCTCAACACCCGTTTCAATCATATTCTGAAAGACTCCGGGGCGTTCCTTAAGGGTAAGCTTTATTATCAGTGATATCACGGTGATAATTCCCAGAATTATCCACATCATAACCACTTCACCCGTAACATCCAGTATTCCGAAAATACTGAAAAGAACGGCAGAGGGTTCACCCATTATTATCATCCTCCTTTTTTTCCTGTTGCGCCAAGGCATTGTTCTGCTTAAGAAGCTTTATTGTAAAGAAAAGCATGGGAACGGTTACTCCCAGCACACCGCCTGTAAGAAGATACGTTCTGTCCCAGGGTGTATATCCCGCACAGAAAAACAGAATCAGAACATATGCCACCTGAACAAGCTGACGTATCAGAGACACCGAAGCAAACTTCTCACGGCAGCGGGACAGAAAAAGTTCGGAAAGCTTGAAATTTCCGAAGGATATCACTGCACCTGCGGCAAATGCAAGAAACGCTCCGACAAAATTATTCTCCATAAGCATCACCTCTTTCATTAAACTCATTATAGCACTATCATTTTCATATGCAAGTAAAAATTTAGCTAAAAAATCAAGTATATTTTCAGAATAAAATTATATATATTTACTTTTAGTAAGTCTTTATGATATATTAGTCTGCGAGGTGACCGAAAATGGCATTTATAAAAAATGAAAAGGGGATAATCCCCGTATATGAATTCGAATCCTTTATACCTTGTGACAATACACCCTTCCCCGATAACCGCATACTTGATTTTCTCACCGTAGGACCCTTTGTTCTCAGAACTCACGGCTCCTTTGAGGCTGAGCATATGTATGAAAGAGAAAAAATACTGAACCACGATTATCTTATTCACGACGGCGGAGAAAAAAACATCATCCCCGTATTGGGAGAAAAGGTTACAAATAAATATTACGGCGACGAATATCTTTACTGGAAAAAAGGCTTTATAAAGTGGAACTGTCTTCGCTTTGATACCGATGCGGATGCCTGCGATCCCGCCTTATATGCTACTCAGCAGAGAAATGCCGTTTACTATGCAGCGTTTTATATAAACTGCAAGGAAGACACTACGGCTGTTATATCCTACGAAAATTCAGGCTCGGCACTTTTTGTGAACGGTGAGCAGGCGGATTTCAGACCCTTCGGAAGAGTGAAGGGGCTTTGGGGCTTCGGTTATCAGTGTCTTATAAAGCTCAGAAAAGGTCTTAATACCGTAATGTTCAAAATCCGACCCGGATATATTGCAGACAGTATGGATATTGCACTATCATACTGCTCCGTTTTCCCCATAATGCTTTCAGAAAACGGGCTTTGTCTCACAACCCCCTCAATCACTGCTGCCTACACGGGAGAAAAGGGCAATGAAAAGCAGGTATTTCCTCTTTTTGCCGCAGCGGCAGAAGACACAAAAGAAATTACTCTTGACTATACCTTCGGAAAAATAAATATCCCTCCTATGGAAAAGGGCGGGGTAATGCCTGTGCGCTTTGAAATTCCCGCAAAAAAAGAGCAGGTGCTCAAGGCTGCTGTTTCAATCGGTTCAGGGGTTCAGGACTATTTCTTCCCCGTAACTCCCTATGACGGCTATGAGGGACACGAGCATGTCTATTCGGATTTCCATTTTGACACAACCTACCATCAGGAGCAGAGAACCTATGCTCTCGGTGCTTTCCATATAACAAAATCAATAATTGAAAGGCTTATTTCAAACCCTGATTTCAAGGCAACTCTTTCAGAAATCGATTATCTTCATCCCTACTATTCCCTTTATCCCGCCCACAGACAGGCTCTGAAGCAGTTTTTCACCGAGGGCAGAGCCGAAGCGGACTGCTTCTATAATCAGCCCAATGATCTCACATCTTCGGGCGAGGCATTTGTAAGGAACCTTGTTTACGGTCAGCTTTACCACAGAGATGTATTGGGAAGAATGAACACGACCTATCAGCCGGGTGATGTTTTCGGACATTTCTCGCAGATAACACAGGTTTGTAAAAAAGGCGGCTGTGACTATATTAAATGGGGCAAAATGATGATGGGTGTTGACAGCCTCTTCCGTCACGTATCCCCCGACGGAACAAGCCTTCTTCACGATAAAGGAATGAACAGAGCCGCAGCCTCTCGACTGGGTGTAACAGGTTGCGATGAATCATCTGAGGCCTTATCCTATATTGATCCTTTCCCCAGAGAGGGCGACACCTCCTGGATGAAAAAAACAGTTTCCCAAGCCTCCTTCTCCGTTTTTTCTGATCTTGCAAAAAACGTAAACGAAAGCGTAAGGCGTAATATAAAAGAGGGAAAAGCCCTGCCCGACTACTGCTCAAGAGATATCACACAGCACCATTCGGGAGTAATACTCACAAGAACTGATTTCAAGCAGGCAAACAGACTCTGTGAAAATCTTCTTGTCACTGCTGAAAAATTTGCAGCGATTGCTTTTATGTACGGTGCTTCTTATCCCGACAAGGCGCTCGACAAGGCTCAGCGTCAGCTTCTCTGCGCCCAGCACCACGATTCAATTACAGGCACAAACAACGAAATATCCTTTGTTGACCTTATGATAGAATACCGTGAATGTGCCTGTCTTCTTACGGACATCATCGAAAAGGCCTGCTCATTTATTGCAGGCGGTATAAAAACGGAAAGAAGAGAGGAATGTGTATTCGTTTTCAATCCTCTTCCCTTTGAAAGAGGCGGAAAATGTTATTTTAATGTTCCCGCAGCATTCCGCGGCGAAGCCGATGCGGTGCTTACGGACATAAAGGGCAAGGAATATACCGCAGTGCTTGACGGCAGCACGGGTATGTTTATTGCGGAAAGGCTTCCCGCAATGGGCTACAGCATTTTCAGAATCAGAAAAGCGGAGGCTATTTCAATTATAAAAGGAAATGACACGGTTATTGAAAATTCAAAGTTCCGTATCGAAACAGACCCCTTAAGAGGCGGCACAATAATTTCTCTTTATGATAAAAAGGAGAAAAAGGAGCTTATAGATAAAGAAGCTCCCGCCCCCGGCAACACCGTTTATGTGCTGAAGGAAATACATGACCGTATGGAAACACAGCACGAGCTTTATACCACAGGCCACAAGATGCTTTCAAGTGAATTTGAAGCAAGTGTAAAAAGTGAAAAATGTGCCCTTTATCAGAGGCTTAAAATAAAAGTAAAGCTTGATACAGCGGCAAATCTTATTCAGGAAATTACACTTTATAAAAATTCCGACACAATAGATTTCAGAACCGTTGTTGAAGACTATCAGGCGGAGGATGACCTGTTTACGGTCACCTTCCCCACAACAATAAAGGGCGGTGCGGTTGTGTTTGACGACCGTTTCGCACCCCACGTTTCCACACGCTCAAAAAAATATATGTCCTTCCAGACTCATCAGTATGCATCCTTCTCCGGCTGCAGAGTGCTTCCCGCAAACCGTTGGTTCGGCTTATCCCCCACGGTTACTGCCTCGGTGGGTAAGGATTCATCCTTCAATTTCGGAATGACTGCCATTATCAGAGAAGAAAAGAAAGAGGTTTCGGATATTTCCGACAGAATTCTTTTTGCACTCACAAAAAAAGCCGTTCCCGTGACATTATACAGCGACAAAGAACAGCACGGCGGAATGAAAATCATACATTATAATGAGGATGTATATTCAACGGACACAAGAATCGTTGTTTCTCTTGAGGGCGACAGCAATGAATATAAAGAAAAGCTTCTTTCCTCTCTTAATAAAAAGGAGCTTGAAAAATACCGTAAGAATATTGAAAAGCAGGGTATTGCCGTCGTTTATCTGAAGGACAGGGACAACATTTATAAAAAAGACATTGATGTGCTTCTTATCACAGGTGCAGAATACAAGGCACTTGATAAATTCACTTCAGTTCTTGAAGCAGCTCTCTCATCCGGCTATAAGCTGAATTTCAGAGATGCCATCTGCCTTTCCTCCCCCGGTATGGCAGATGAATACGGCATAGCACTTATCAATAACGGCACTCCCGCCTCCAGCGTTGAGGGAAAGGGCACTCTCAATATGATGCTCTTCCACACAGCCTCCTTCTACGGAAATATGGGTAAGGTAACAGGCGGAAAGGAAATGGTTCCCGAGCAAAAAACCCATATATTCACCTATGCCCTATATCCTCACAAGGGCTCTTACCGTGAGGGCGGTGTGTATAACAAGGCAGACTGCTTCAACGATCCCCCCTTCGGAATTTCAGACATAAAAGAAAGCGAACACGCTTATCTTCCCGAGGAAAAGGCTTTCCTTAAGGTGCCGTCCTCCTTCACTCTCACAGCCTTCAAGGCAAAGGGCTATCCCTATGCAAATCTTAAGGACGAGCCGGAGTCTCCCTCAAAAAGAGGCTTTACTCTCAGAGGCTTTGAAAACGAGGGCGCGGCAAAAAAGATTACCGTTAAAACAGGCTTTGATGTTTTCGGAGCCGCAGGCACGGATTTACTGGATGAAAACGGAACTCCTCTCAAGACAGGAAATGACAGCATAAGCTTTTCTGTCTCTCCCCACAGCATTGAAACCGCACTTATAAAGACACCTGAGGCAAAGAAAACAGGAACCGGAAGTACGGGAACTGAAAAGGAAATCACCGAAGAGGTATTTATAAGAAGCTGGGATCACGATATGGGCAGCATGCCTATGGGCAATCTCACCTTCGCGGCAACCATTGAAAGACTTCCCGAGGCTGATTCGGCACACAGAACTCTCTTTATCAATGCGGTGAATAATTCCTTAAGCCGTGATATCACAGCGGAAATTGACGTTATCTGCTCCGAGGGTATTGTGCCTGCAAAAAATAAGCTCAGTATCGATATTGAAAAGGGCGGCTTCAGAAGAATCCCCCTTGACATAGAGCTTTCCGGCAAAGACACAGAAGGACAGATAAAGATATTCTATGATTTTGAGGGAATAAGATTTTATGATGTATACGAAATCGGTTATTTTGAGCCGTCGGTTTCATTGGAGATAAAAGAAAAAGAAATCGTTTGTACCCTCAGAAATCCCACAAAGGAAGACTTACACACTTCCCTTTATATCGCCTCGCCCTTTGAAACCTGGGGCAGCATTATCCCCGGCGAAAACCGTCTGGGCGAAATAAAGGATTTTGCATCCTCTCAGGTGCTTCGTGCCTTTGAGGAGAAGGAAATAAGCATACCCTTCGAAATGCAGGAGGAGTTTATGCCTTCCTTCTGGGCAGCTGCAAAGCTTGCCTGCAACGGCAGAGTATATTTTGCATTTGACAGCAAAAAGGGTCCCAGACACAACATCTGGGCACACGAGTTTTATTCGGATATAATGGAAAACAACGGCTCAATAAAGAAAATTCTGGAGATGTAATTACACAGCCGGAAAAAATTTTTGAAAAAAAATCAAAATTTATCGGTATGATATAATTTCCCGAGACCCATAAAATTAACCTTTTCTTTGTAGGGGACGACCCTCGGAAATATTGTCGTCTCACTCCCTTGGAGCGGTCGTGAGACTCTGTATTTCCTCAATTCATCCGCGTGCCTTTATCCGCCACCGGCGGCGGCACGCTTC
>JAZSNB010000100.1:0-42385 GCA_045536195.1 Acutalibacteraceae bacterium | reverse complement strand
CAATCCGAAGGAGACATGCACTTGCGGTGATGCCATACACGCTCCGCGTGATTACATACGCCTGACGGCGATTACATACCAATCCTTCGGATTGGATAAAAAAATCGACAACCTTCTGTCGAAGATTGTCGATTTTTTTGGTGCGAGAGACGGGACTTGAACCCGTACGGGATTACCACACGCCCCTCAAACGTGCGCGTCTGCCGATTCCGCCACTCTCGCATTTATCGGGAACGTGACAAATTATAGCAGAACAAATATGGTTTGTCAAGTATGAAATTCAAAATTTTCAATTATTTTTATTTTTTTTGAGAAGACGCTGCTGCTTTGCATACATTTCGGCTCTTCTTTTTTCTTCTGCCGAAAAATCTTTTGTGTAACAACCGTTTACAAGCTGCAGTATACTTCCGTCTCTTATGTCTTCAGGCAGCAGTGAAAGAGATACATTGATAAATACACCGTCTTCACATTGAAGAACGGCAATTTCCTCTTCAATTCTGTCTACGGTATATTTCATCCCAGTGCCTCTGCTTTCATAATTTTTCCGTCGCCGTAATATACAATTGTACCCATTTCGTCAGTGCGCATAAACTTAAGTCCGCGGTTTGCAAACAATTCGAGAATCTCATTATGGGGATGACTGTATGAATTATCTTTTCCGCAGGAAATAACCGAAAGTTCAGGAGAAACAGCATCAATGAATTCTGCTGAGCTTGATGTTGAGCTGCCGTGGTGAGCAATCTTAAGAACATCACAATCAAGCTCTGAACCGGCGGATAAAATCTGTTTTTCTACCTTTTTTGTAGTATCTCCCGTAAGAAGCACAGATGTGTCTTTATAAGAAGCTGTAAACACAATTGACATATCATTATAGTCATCAGATTCTTCAAAAGGTGCAATTATATTAAGCTTGAGATCACCGAAAGTAAATGTATCACCTGCCGTAACCTCTACCAATTCAGCCGTTGAAGCATCAATTGCATCAAGGACATTTTCATATGTATTTGTTGTAGGTATATTGAATTCACTGAAATGAGTCACAAAAATCTTATCAACGGGAATACTGCTGATAATTTCAGCACTTGCTCCGATATGATCAGAATGAGGATGCGACATAACGTAGCAATCTATTTTATCAACATCCACGCTATCAAGATATGACAAAACCGTGCCTGCATATTCTGCCTCGCCGCCGTCAACAAGGATATTGACTCCGTTACAGGATAACAAGCTGCAATCTCCCTGTCCGACATCAATAAAGCTTACACAAAAAGGCGATTGATAGTATTCAAGATTTTCGTCATTATTAAAGGTAACACCGATAAGCTGAGGAGCAAAAACAGCAATCAGAACAAGTGACACTACAAATAATGCAGCATATAAAACTGCCATTTTTACATTATTTTTTCTTTTTCGCATAATGATTCTCCCTTCTGCCCGTCTTCTTTTTTACAGCGGCAGATTTTTTATCGTTTGAAGCAAAATCCTTTACAAGACATTTTTCACTGTCTCCGATAAGATCAAAACGGCGTGCCATTTTCAAAGCCTTAAGAACGAGTGCTTTACTTTCCGGTGCAAAATAGCGCATCAATGCCCGTTGCATAGCTTTTTCTTCACTTGTTTTGGCAACATAAACCTTCTCCATTGTGTAAGGATCAAGCTCTGTATAAAACATTGCCGTTGATATAGTCCCGGGTGTAGGATAAAAATCCTGTACCTGCTCGGGGCGGAGCTTCTGCTGTTTGATAAACAAAGCGAGCTCTATAGCGTCATTCAGTGTGGAACCGGGATGTGAAGACATCAGATACGGCACAATATACTGCTCTTTTCCGATGCTTTTCGTAAAGTTAAAATACTTGTCAGCAAATTTTTTATAAGCATCAATATGAGGTTTACCCATCTTATCGAGCACTGCAGCAGAACAATGCTCGGGAGCGACCTTAAGCTGTCCGCTGACATGGTAACGGACAAGCTCTTTAAAGAATGCATCAGACTTATCCTGAAGCATATAGTCAAATCTTATTCCTGATCTGACAAATACCTTTTTAACCCCGGGCAGAGCTCTCAGTTCACGCAATATACTAAGATATTCACTGTGGTCGCATTCAAGGTTTTTACACGGAACGGGAGCAAGACACTTCTTTCCTTTACAAAGCCCTCGGCTTTCCTGACCTGAACAGGAAGGAAATCTGAAATTAGCAGTAGGTCCTCCGACATCGTGTATATAACCTTTGAATCCCGGCAGAGTTGTAAGCAGCTTTGCTTCTTTTATTATGGATTCCCTGCTTCTTGAAGTTATATATCGCCCCTGATGAAAAGCAATTGAACAGAAATTACAGCCACCGAAACAGCCTCTGTTGTGAGTTATAGAGAATTCCACCTCTTCTATTCCGGGTACACCTCCCAATTTTTCATATGAAGGATGCCATGTACGCATATACGGCAGTTCATAAATGCTGTCAAGTTCTTCACTTGTCAACGGATCCATGGGAACATTCTGCACAAGCATCTTTTTCCCGTGTTTCTGCTTTACAATTCTTCCTCTGAAAAAGTCCTGTTCGTCCTGCTGAATTCTTGCAGCAACAGCATATTCTTTTTTATTCTCTGTTACATTTTCAAAAGAGGGGCATTCAACCCCCGTATAGGGTGTTTCTTTTCCATCGCAAAGATAGCATATACCTTTGATTTTTCTGATATCCTCAGCTTTGTTTCCGTGGGAAAGGGCATAGGCAATTTCAACAGTCTGTTTTTCCCCCATACCGTATGAAAGAATATCTGCCCCTGAAGAAACAAGAATTGAGGGCAATACCTTGTCTTCCCAATAATCATAGTGAGCAAAACGTCTGAGAGATGCCTCAAGCCCTCCGATAACAACAGGAACATCACCGTAGGCCTCTCTTATCAGTTTGCAATAAACCTCCACAGCTCTGTCGGGTCTTTTTCCCGCAATACCGCCCGGTGAATATGCATCCGTGCTTCTTTTACGTTTTGCAACGGTATAATGAGCAACCATTGAATCAATATTTCCCGATGATACAAAAAAGCCGTAGCGGGGCTTTCCGAATGTTTTTATGTCATTCAGATCATTCCATGAAGGTTGGCTCAGGAAACCGACTTTGTATCCGGCTTTTTCCAACACTCTTGTAATAATTGCCGCACCGAAACTGGGATGGTCAACATAAGCGTCGCCGCTTACATATACAAAATCCACATAATGCCAACCCCGCTCAAGCATATCATCTTTATTAACAGGTAAAAACATAATTATTGATTCTCCGAAGTATCATATACTTTTTCTGCAGCTGCACTTTCAACCGCCTCTTCAGGAGAGACGGCAACGGCTGAATCAGATGAAACTGCATTCATCTCATACCATTGAGCCTTAGTTATCAATACATTTCTGGGTTTACTTCCCATATGAGGACCTACAATACCCTTTTGCTCAAGCGTGTCCATAAGTCTGCCTGCTTTTGCAAAACCGAGACCGAGATGTCTTTGCAGGGCGGAAATAGAAGCTTTTTCCGGAGTGCCGACAAACAGTTCAATCGCACGCATAAGCAATTCATCATTTGCATCAACACCTGCCGAAGCATTTTCTTCAGAAGCCTTCTTCTTTTCGCTTGCAGCCTGTTTATCTATTTCCTGCTGTACGGCATCATCATAGTTTGACGATGAATTCGCCTTAATAAACGAAACAACGTTTTCTATCTCAGAATCAGAAAGGTAACAGCCCTGAACACGCACAGGTTTAGGAATACCTACGGGATAATACAGCATATCACCGTTACCCATAAGCTTTTCTGCACCTGCAGAATCTATAATTGTTCTGGAGTCAACCTGTGATTTAACAGTCAGCGCGATACGGCTGGGAATATTTGCTTTGATAACACCGGTAATAACGTCAACAGAGGGTCTCTGTGTTGCGACAACAAGATGCATACCGGCAGCACGTGCCATCTGGGCAAGACGCTGAATTGCATCTTCAACCTCAGCGGGTGCTACAGTCATAAGGTCAGCAAGCTCGTCTATAAATATTACGATGTGCGACATTTTTGTAAGATCGTCACGTTCTTCGCAAAGACTGTTATATGCTCCGATATCTCTTACTCCGTTTGCATTAAGAGTTTTATATCTTGAAAGCATTTCAGTCACCGCCCATCCCAATGCACCTGATGCTTTTCTCGGATCGGAAACAACGGGCACAAGAAGATGCGGCAAACCGTTATAAACTCCGAATTCAACCTGCTTCGGGTCAATGAGAAGAATTTTTACTTCATCGGGAGATGCATTGTATAAGAGGCTTACAATCATTGAGTTCAGGCAAACTGATTTACCTGAGCCTGTAGTACCGGCTACAAGCAGATGAGGCATTTTTGCAAGATTTGAATAAATAGGCGTACCCGAAATATCCTTACCTAAAGCAACGGTAAGCTTACTGGAAGCATCCCTGAATTTATCGGTATCAATAATTTCACGGAAAGTAACCGTGGTTTTATTTCTGTTAGGTATTTCTATGCCTATAGCGGCTTTATTCGGAATAGGAGCTTCAATTCTGAGGCCTGCAGGAGCTGCCATATGTAAAGCAAGGTCATCGGCAAGACCTACAAATTTACTGATTTTAACACCGGGGGCAGGTGAAAGCTCATATCTTGTTACGGTAGGTCCGGGAACAACACCGCATATACTTGCACTTACATTAAAACTTCCAAGTGCCGCAATAAGCTTTTCGCCGTTTGCCTGAAGCTCCGCCTCGCTGTAATCCGAAGCACCTGACTTTGGTCTGTTAAGACAATCAAGAGGCGGAAGAACATATTCTTTTTCCTGCACCTGCATAACAGCATCATCCAATGATTCCATCAGAGCCTGAGTTTCTTTTTCAGATAAGGGCTCAAGCTTTTCAATCTCTCTGGCTGCAGGCACCTCAGCTTCCGCTATCGGTTCTGACACGGAATCAGAAGGCTCGTCCTGCTTTTTTATAAAATCGGCTACGGAGAAAATACTCTGTTCGCTTTCTTCATGCTCTGCCTTAATCTCACGCTTACGTTCATTTTCAGGAACAAATGTTTTAATATTTTCAGGGGGTTTTTCATCTTCTTTGCGTTTTTTACTTTTAGCAAAACCGTCAAAAATAAGATTTTCCTGTTCGGTTTCATCAATATCCGAATCTTCATTTGAACCGAAAAAGTCATTAACAATACGGGCAGGATCAACATCCTTTGTTTTGGATTTTTCCTGAGTTTTTGCTTCTGCACGTTCTTTTTTCTGACGCTCCAGCTCCTGACGGGATTTTTCAAGCACATCCTCGGTAAACTCGCCGACTTTATGAGCAGGCTTCTCCATTTTTACAAAAATTCTGCGCAGTGAAATCGCAAACAAAAGCATTATATCACCAATAAACAAAAGTATCAGAATAATATCGGATATAAGGACAGACTTGCTTAACTGAAAAATTGCACCGCCAAAGACTGCCCCTGCAACACCACCGTTGGTAAGAGCACTTAACGGATCTTCAAACGACTGAGAAAATACAGTTTTCACAGCATCCGTAAAGCCTACAGATGCATCGGCAAAATTATTCACATGGAAAAATGAGCACAGAATTATAAACATAAAAAACAGTTCTGCACCCTTTATAAAATGCTTTCTGGTCTGTTTATTAAGCACACAAACAACACCGAAAAACAAAACTGCAAGAGGAATATAATATGCACATATTCCGAACAAAGCAAAATAAATAGAATGAATACGGTTCCAAGCTGAACCTGCTGCACCTGAAAACAGCGCAACAATAAGAAGAATAAGTCCGGCGATAAATGTAACAGTGGAACTGAATTCTTTCTTAAAAATTATTTCACTCATTGTAAGCTGCTTCGACTTTGAAGACTTTTTCTTTGCCTGTGATTTTGCAGGCGCTTTCTTATTTGAGCTTGCAGAGGTCTTTTTTGTAGCATTTGATGATTTTTTATTTGAAGGCTGTGCCAAAACGATACGCTCCCCGAATTATAATTATTTATAATATTTTACAACTGTTCGGAGTAAAAATCAACACTTAATTGCTTTCTGACAGACTTAATAGCTCATCATATGCATCGTTGAGCGATCCGATTCTGTGAATTATACCTTCTCTGACGGCACCTTCTCCGTCAAGAACCGTTCCGAAATCAGAAACAAGCTGTCCCGATGACAGCATCATACTTCTGAATCTGTCCGCATCGATTGACGAGTGGCTGCTGACAAAATTAACTATCCTCTCCTGCATATTCTGAAAATAAGCAAGCTGTTGAGGAACTCCCATAACAAGTCCGTTCATACGGACCGGATGAATTGTCATAGTTGCAGTTCTTGTAATAAGTGATTTGTCCGCAGATACGGCAAGCGGGATTCCAATCGAATGTCCTCCTCCGAGGACAAGTGAAACAGTGGGCTTTTTCAGACCCGAAATAAGCTCTGATAAAGCAAGTCCTGCTTCTATATCACCGCCAACAGTATTTAATATCAACAAAAGTCCTGATATTTTCTCATCACTTTCAAGAGTAGCTATCCGAGGAATCATATGCTCATATTTTGTTGTTTTGTTATGAGAAGGCAATGCAATATGACCTTCTATCTGACCAATTATCGTCATACAGCAAAAAAGCTTTCCTTTGTGCTTTATACAGAAATAGCCGTCATAATCATCTGCAACACCGAATTCTTCCTGATCTTCAAAGTTTTCTTCAGCGAATAATAAGCTTTTGTATTTTTCATTAAATTTGTTTTTGATATCACTCACCTCTTATTAATATTATTAATAACAAACTAAAATAATATTATAGTAATTATTTTCAAATTTTTAATAAATGGAATTGACAACTTACTTAAAGGGTATTAAAATATTATTTATTAAATTAAGGAGAAAAACAATGGGTTTAACACTTGCACAAAAAATTATCAAAAATCACCTTGTTTGCGGTGAAATGATTCCCGGAAAAGAAATCGGTCTGAGAATCGATCAGACACTTACACAGGATGCAACGGGAACAATGGCTTATCTTCAGTTTGAAGCAATGAATATCGAGCGCGTAAAAACAGAGCTTTCTGTTGCATATATCGATCACAATACTCTACAAAACGGCTTTGAAAATGCAGACGACCATCAGTTTATTCAGTCTGTTGCAAATAAAAGAGGTATCAGATATTCCCGTCCCGGCAACGGCATCTGCCATCAGGTTCACCTTGAACGCTTCGGAATTCCGGGAAAAACTCTTTTAGGTTCAGACAGCCACACTCCCACGGGCGGCGGTATCGGTATGCTTGCTATGGGCGCAGGAGGACTTGATGTTGCTGTAGCTATGGGCGGAGGTACATACTACATTCCGATGCCCTCAATAGTTAAGGTTGAACTCAAGGGAAAATTAAGCCCTTGGGTTGCAGCAAAGGATATTATTCTTGAGGTTCTCAGAATTATGTCTGTTAAAGGCGGCGTCGGAAAAATCATTGAATACTGCGGAGAAGGTGTAAAAACACTTTCAGTGCCCGAAAGGGCAACCATTACAAATATGGGTGCCGAACTCGGTGCAACTACTTCAATATTCCCCTCTGATGAAATAACAAAAGCTTTCCTCAAGGCACAGGAAAGAGAAAACGATTATGTTGAGCTCAGTGCAGACGCTGATGCACAGTATGATGAAACTATTGTAATTGAACTTGATAAACTTGTTCCTCTTGCTGCTATGCCTCATATGCCCGATAATGTCAAGGCTGTTGAAGAAATCGGTGAAATTGCAATTGATCAGGTCTGCATAGGTTCGTGTACAAACTCTTCACTTTTCGATATGCTCAAGGTTGCTGCTATTCTTAAAGGCAAAACCGTAGCATCAAATGTGAGCCTATCTATTGCTCCCGGTTCAAAGCAGGTTCTCAATATGCTTGCGGCAAACGGTGCACTTGCTGATATGATAGCTGCCGGTGCAAGAATTCTTGAAAGTGCATGCGGTCCTTGTATCGGTATGGGACAGTCACCCAACTCAAAGGGAGTGTCACTCAGAACATTCAACAGAAACTTTGAAGGCCGTTCGGGAACTGCTGACGCAGGCGTTTATCTTGTAAGCCCTGAGGTTGCCGCTGCTTCTGCAATCACAGGTAAACTGACTGATCCGCGAACACTCGGTGAAATGCCTGAAATTACAATGCCCGATAAATTTACCATCAATGATAATATGGTAATTCTTCCCTCCGCTGCTGATGAAGCAAAGAATGTAACCGTCAAGTACGGCCCCAATATCAAATCAGTTCCCACAGGTAAGCCGCTCGGTTCTGAGATCAAAGCAAAAGTAATGCTTAAAACGGGAGATAACATCACAACCGACCATATCATGCCTGCAGGAGCAAAGATTCTTCCCTACCGCTCCAACGTCCCCTATCTCTCAAAGTTCTGTTTCGGTGTATGCGACACTGAATTCCCCGACAGATGCCTCAAAGAAGGCGGCGGCTTTGTAATAGGCGGTGCAAACTACGGTCAGGGCTCTTCCCGTGAACACGCAGCTTTAGTTCCCTTATATCTCGGTATAAAAGCAGTTATAGCAAAGTCCTTTGCAAGAATGCACAAAGCAAATCTTATAAATTCCGGAATTATTCCTCTTACATTCAATAATGCTGACGACTATGACAAAATTTCTCAGGGCGATGAACTGATACTTTGCGATATAAAAAAAGCAATTACAGAAGGCTCAGAGGCTCAGCTCAAGAATGTAACAACAGGCGAAAGCTATGTTGTTGACTTTGATTTATCCGACAGAGCAAGACAGATTCTTCTTGCAGGCGGAATGCTTAACTATACAGCAAATAACTGATAAAGGCAGTGAATAAAAATGTACGAAGAAAAAATCGCAGCTGCTCTCAGCGCATACGAAAAGCTTTTAAGAGAACAGCTTGAAAGAAATGAAAAAATTAAAGAAACCAAGGATTTTGTTGATTACGCTTCCCTTGAAAAAATAATAATCGGTGTTTGCGGCGGTGACGGTATCGGCCCCGTTATAACTTCAGAGGCAGCAAGAGTGCTTGAATTCCTTCTTAAAAAAGATGTTGATGCCGGAAAAATTGAGTTCCGCACAATTGAAGGTCTTACAATCGAAAACAGAATTGCAAAAATGCAGCCGATTCCCGATGATGTAATGGAAGAGCTCAAAAAATGTCATGTTATCCTCAAAGGTCCCACAACCACACCTCAGGCAGGTGACGGACTTCCCAACATTGAAAGTGCCAATGTTGCCATGAGAAAGGCTCTCGACCTTTTTGCAAATCTTCGTCCCGTAAGAATTCCCGAAGAAGGAATTGACTGGACTTTCTTCCGTGAAAACACTGAAGGAGCATATGCAGTAGGCTCAAAGGGTGTGAATGTTACTGATGAGCTTGCTATGGACTTTGTCGTTACCACAACAGAAGGTACTGAAAGAATTGCAAGACTTGCTTACAACTATGCACGAAATAACAAAAAGGAACGCGTTTCCATTATTCAGAAAGCAAACGTAATTAAGACAACCGACGGCAAATTCCTTAATATCTGCCGTGAAATCGCAAAGGAATATCCTGAAATAATCACAGATGAATGGTATATTGATATCTGTACGGCAAAGCTTATTGATAAAAAAAGAAGAACAGATTTCAAGGTATTTGTTCTTCCTAATCTCTACGGAGATATCATCACCGATGAAGCAGCTGAATTCCAAGGCGGTGTAGGCACTGCAGGAAGCGCAAATATCGGTAAGCGCTATGCTATGTTCGAAGCAATTCACGGCTCTGCACCCAGAATGGTTAAAGAAGGCAGAGCTCAGTATGCTGATCCTTGTTCAATGCTCAGAGCTGCAGCTATGCTTCTTGCTCATATCGGTTATACAGAAGAAAGTGTTAATCTCGACAAAGCTCTTGATATTTGTATGGCTGATGAAAGTATGAAAATTACCGGACGCGATAACGGTTGCACATGCAGTGAATTCGGCAATTTTGTAATGGATACTCTTGTTAAAATAACTTCTGATAGGATCTGATATATAATGAAATCACCGAACGAGATCTCATCATCTGTAATATCCAGACTTCCCCGGTATTACAGATTCCTTTGTGATCTTTATTCGAACGGAAAAAAGAGAATATCATCAAAAGAACTGGCTGAAATTATGGGATTTACCGCCTCACAGGTACGACAGGATTTTAACTGCTTCGGAGGATTCGGTCAGCAGGGTTACGGATATAATATCGAACAGCTCATCGGTGAATTTGCAGGCATTCTCGGTCTCAACGAACTGAAAACTGCTATTCTCATAGGAGCAGGAAACCTCGGACGTGCCGTTGCAAGTCAGATGTCTTTTGAAGACAAAGGCTTCAAGCTGATAGGAATCTTTGATTGCGATCCTTTATATAAAGGCATGAAAATCAGGGATATTCCTATATCTGCTGACGATAGCATAGAAAGCTTCTGTGCAGAACACAAACCTGATATGGCTGTTTTGTGTCTTCCCGCAGATAAGGCTCCTGAAATGGTAGATACTCTCGTTGCAACGGGAATTAAAAGTTTCTGGAATTTTTCTCATTATGATATACACAGAAAATATCCTGAGCTTAATGTCGCAAATGTTCATCTGAGTGACTCCCTTATGACGCTCTCTTTTATAATAAAAAACAATGAAACCGGAGAATAAAAAATGATTAAAGTTGTCAGCCTTGATATTCTTGATCTTATAGGTTTTCCCTCAGGAATATTATTTGTCCTTAAAGAAAACCAGGACAATGACGCTGTGAAGGTATCATTTTACAGTTTCGATACCGCTACCAAATCAATCGCTACGGTCACAAAAAATGCATATCTTCTCACAAAATTCGGCAGTTCTTATGCTCCGATCGCCCGTCAGCTCGGCGACTATGTTTCCTGTGATACGGCAAAGCTCTGGAACGGCAATATCTTTGTTATATATTCTACCGGAGAAACAGGAATTTTTGACGAACAGGGCAATCTTATCAAAACTGCTGATCTTAAATATAAAAACTTTCCTGCACGCGATGTTGCTGTTGATAATGATTTCATCTGGAGTGTTGTACCCGAACAGAATCTTATAATAAAATATTCCATCAATCAGAGCAGAATTGTTATGAGAATCGGCGGAGAAAAATCATCCACGTTCTCACACCCTGTTTCTGTTGATGAATATGACGGCTATCTTTATGTGTGCAATAAAAACTCAAAGAAAATCAACAGAATAAAGCTCAGCAACTTTACTGTTGAAGAATATAAGGAATTCGATGAGCCTGTATATAAATATGTAAAAGTAGATTCCAACGAATTTGTTATTCTTGAATCAGGTGTTTATCTGCTTTAATATCTGCTGCAGACATCAGCAGATGCCGGCTGCAATCCGATATATTTTTACCGCAACGGAGGAATCAAGTAATGGTACATTTTATTGAAAATGAATTTATAAGAGTAGGTGTAAAGGAATACGGCTGTGAACTTACCAGTGTATATTCGAAGAAAGACAATTTCGAATACCTATGGCAAGGAGATGAAAGCATCTGGTACGGTCAGTCCCCTATTCTTTTCCCTATTGTCGGCCGTCTCATTGATGACACTTACACTCTCGATAACGTAAGCTACAATATGCCGAAGCACGGCTTTGCAAGAAAAAACCAATGGACTCTTCTTGAAAAAGAAGCAGACTCATTGTCTTTTATTCTTTCAGAATCAGATGAAACTCTGAAAATTTTTCCATATGCATTTGATCTGATTGTTACATATACTATAGAAGAAAACAAGCTGACTGTTAATCACTGTGTTGTAAACAAAAATGAAGGTGATATGTATTTCTCCCTCGGTGCTCATCCCGGATTCAATTGCAGTATCGGTGATAAACTCATTTTCGACGAAAATGAAACTCTCAGAACAGAAAAAATCGACCTTGTAAATTCATTAAGACTTCCCGAAACATTCCCTGTTCTCGAAAACAGCCGCGAGATTACTATAACTAAAGATATTTTCAATGAGGATGCGCTTATTCTTCACGATATCAAATCAAAGCATATCACTCTTAAACATAATGATAATAAGCATACTGTTGTTTTTGATATGGGTAACTCTCCTTACCTCGGCATATGGGCAAAACCCGGAGCTCCCTATGTCTGCATTGAGCCATGGTACGGTGTGAATGATTCATTTGAAAAGAAAAATGATTTTTCTGAAAAAGAGGCAATCAATAAACTCAGTGCAATGGATATTTTCAATTTCACCTGGGAAGCTGTTTTTGTTGATTAACAGTTGACAACCGAGCATAAAAATATTAAAATTATCTTGTACAAATAAAAGGAGTATACTATGGACGATTTTGAGAATCTTGTAACGGTCATTGACGATGACGGCAATGAGCATATATTTGAAGAGTTGGACAGAATCGAAACAGAAGACGGACAGCATTATATTGCCCTTATTCCCGCTGATAATGAAAACGATGACGACAGCGGAGAGCTTATCATTCTCAGAGTCTGCGATGACGACGGGGATACCGTTCTTGAACCGATCGAAAGCGAAGAGGAATTTGATGAAATTGCTTCTGTATTTGAAGAACGCTTATCCGAATTTTTCGAATTTGATAACTGATAATTATTAAGAATCACCCTGCTTTGTGCGATTAAAATGACAGCCAATATTAACCCAACACACTTTTTAAGGGAATCCTGATACTCCGTCCGCGGATTGCAGACCTCCCGGCTTTGGCCGGACGAAGGGAGCGTGAACCGGATGGGAGGATACCCACCTGCTATTGAGAGCAGGTTATTATTGCTGTCTGCGGCTTAGCGGGGCTTTATTTTTTCACTTTACCCCTCCTCTTGATTATAACAAAAAAAGAGATTCATTTCGGGAAATATCCGAATTGAATCTCTTCTTTTTTATCTGTCAGAAAGACGGCGAATATATCTCTTGAAGAATACAATACCGTCAGCCATCGAGCTTACGGGAATTCTTTCATTAGTTCCGTGAGTTGTAAGAAGAAGGGATGTGCTTACAAGGAAGGGAGAATACCTGTAAATATTTTCACACACATCCTCATAGTGGCAGGCATCCGTTCCGCCCATTACAAGATACGGAGCAACTATATTATCGGAATCGGTCCGCATACAGATGTCTTCTATAGCCTTAAAGCATCTGGAATCTGTCGGAGAAAGCTTGGAAGGATTCTTCCAACCCGGCTTAACGGTAATTTCAGCCTTTTTATTTCTGATAACTTTTCTGAGATGATTCTTTGCATCTTCAACTGTTTCTCCGGGGTAAATACGAACATTGACATTTATGCTTGCACGCTGAGGCAACACATTGGGGGCGGGGCTTCCTGCTGCCATTGTAACTCCCTGAGTAGTTCTTATAAGACTTGCTGCGGGGGGAATATATGTCATGACCTTTGTAATAAGAGGCTTGAGAAGCTTAAGATTACAGGTAACAAGACGCACGGGATATGAGCAATTTCTGCCTATTTTATCAAACAGCTGCATCATCATAGGTGAAAGCTCAGCCTTGAACTGATTATTTTCAATATCCTTTATGACATCTGCAAGATGTCCCAATGCGGTATGATTGGGCGACTGAGAGGAATGACCGCCCTTTGCTGTTACTGCAACTTCAAAATCAGCATAACCCTTTTCTGCAATACCGATACCTGCAAGGTTCTTATTAAGCACGCCTTTAACATTTACGGGGAGAATAGCTCCTCCTTCATCGAGCACACAGTCAAGATGAATATTATTTTCAGAAAAATATCTGCACATACTGACAGCACCGGAAAATTCCGAGCTCATTACCTCTTCGTTGTGACCGAGACAGATATAAACATCTCTGACAGGTTCAAAGCCTTCGCTCAGCAGATCCTCAACACTTTCCATAACACCGATCAGATGGTTTTTCATATCAAGAGCACCTCTGCCCCAGATATATTCTCCGTCATCCACACCGTCAAAAGGAGCATAGGTCCAATCATCATATGTACCTTCAGAAATGGGTACTACGTCCTGATGAGACAGTAATGCAATGGGATCAAGAGAAGAATCACTGCCCTTCCATCTGTAAAGCAGAGAACCCTTGCACACGTCGATTATCTCAAGCTTTTCATGAATCAAAGGATAGCGTTCACGCAAAAATGCATGGAACACATCAAAATTCGACCAGTCTGTGAGTTCAGGATCCTTGTTTGCTATTGTGGGAATTTTAATAGCATCAGAAAGGTTTTTTCTGAATCTGTCAAGATCAACCTTTTCGTCAGGTAATTTTTCAGCAGAAATTTTTTCAGGCTTGTAGAAAAAAGCTTTTACAGGCACTGATGCCAAAGCTGTGCCAAGGCCTATGAGCATAGCATATTTAATTCTTGAATCCATAATTTATCCTCTCTTTTTATTATTTTGCAGTTCCTTTGCCTTTTGGCGGCGATGATTTTTTTGTTTATTTCTGTATGATATAAACAGAAGGGGTAAAACCACAACTGCAATTATGGCAACGATTACAATAAACACCCAATGGGTAATTATGTTTAATACTGTATTTCCGATAAATTTAATTACACTGACCTTAACATCAAAATCTGCAACAAGATCAACCTCAGCAACAGTAGAGCCTGCATATTTTATAGCTGCACGGCCTACTCTGTCTCCTTTTTTTACCGGAGCATCAACAGATTCAGGCAACTGACCTTCAATTGGCTCAATATAGACACTTTCTGCATTAACGCCTGCCGGCACAAGTGCACTAACATTTTCGGCAGGTACAAGGCTTACATAATCATATTCATTTGAGAGCCTTACCTTTACTTCGCAAACATAGGTGGAGGTATTGCAAACTACACGCAGCTTGATATTGTCAAAAACCCACTTAAAAAGCTGCTTTGCACAGACGAAAGACATATTTTCTGAAACACCGTCCGAATCAAAATCTTTGCTTTCGGCATTCATAATGACACAAATATAATTATAACCGTCTTTTGAAGCAACCGATACGGAATTACAGTTTTTTGACGCGGTATAGCCGGATTTTCCGCACTTTACATATTTGAAATAATAATCGGCAATTCCGCTGTTGATAAGATTATTGGTGTTTTTAAGATATCTTGTTGACGAATATTTGTTTGTTGCAGGCATCTCATATAATGACGTTGATAATATCTGAGAAAAGGTGGGATTTTTAATACAATAATTAAAAATAGCAGCCATATCAACAGCCGTAGTATACTGTTCAGGGTCATTATATCCCGAAGGATTAGTGAAATTAGTATCACTGAGTCCAAGCTCTTTTACAAAATCATTCATCATTGTTACAAAAGCTTCTCTTGAGCCTGCAATATGCTCTGAGAGAACAACCGAAGCATCTGCAGCATTATACACAAGCATACAGTACAGCAATTCTTCAACGGTCATAGTTTCCCCGACAAGGATACCCGCCGTAGTACCTCCGCGGAACTCAACATACGAAACAGCATCTCCGGAAGCAGTAACCTTTGTCTGCAGATCAGGACTGTTCTCAATTACAATTATTCCGGTTACAATCTTAACCAATTCACCGGGATCACATTTTTCAAGAGAAGATTTATTATAAATTACCGCTGCAGCATCATCTGCACTCACCATATATACAACCGGAGCATCAATCTCAACAGAATCCGTATATGTGGCAGATGCAGGAAAAATAAACGAGGACAGAAGAACAACACAAGATATTATAAAAATAATTAATTTTTTCATAGACAACACCGACTTCTTGTTGTATTATATAAAAGAACAAAAAAATTCCGGAGGAAAAAACATGATATATATTACCGGAGACATTCACGGAGATACTGAAAGACTCAGCAAAACAGAACTGAGCATGCTCACCGCCTCTGATACTCTTATTATATGCGGTGACTTTGGTTTCATATGGAACGATGACAAAAAAGAAAAACAGTTTCTTAACCGACTTGAAAAAAGAAAATATACAATCTGCTTTATTGACGGAACACACGAAAATTTTGACATTCTGAACAATATGCCCGTTGTTATGTGGAACGGGGGCAGAGCGCATAAAATAAGAAATAATATATACCATCTGATGCGCGGTCAGATATATGAAATCCAAGGAAAAAAAGTGTTCACAATGGGCGGAGGCGAAGACCCCGAGCTTGATCTGCAGGAAAACGATGACCTTACTCTCAGGAAAGAGATTCCCACCGCACAGGAAATGCTTACAGGTGTATCCAACATGGAAAGACACGGCTATAAGGTTGACTATATAATTACACACGAGCCGCCTGCGAAAATAAGAGATTTTCTGCTTCTGTCAGAAAATAAAACCCTTCGCGTAACCGCACTCGGTGCATATCTGGACGAACTGTCTCAGCAATGTGAATTCAAAAATTGGTATTTCGGAAGTATGCACATAGATAAATTCATATCCGAATCACATACAGCATTGTTCAAAAATATTGTTTCAACCGAAAACAAGCAAAAGAAAAAGCTTTTCAGGAAATAAGCGAAATCAGTGCTTGTGCTGCATCTTCACAGGAAAAACCGCCCGGAGAACGATCAAAGTTTTTAATGGGATTTTTCCATCTCAGGGCAACTTTTCTGATTTCATCTTCAGAAGCAGATATCTTTACATCAGCAAGAGCTTTTACCGCATTGCAAAGTTCATCATATCCGCATCCCATAACTTCAAGAATTGCTCCGAGCTTTTCGGGGCAATATTTTTTTGCTCTTTCAAGCAGCAAAGGCATAAAAACGGCACAGGCCTTTCCGTGGGGAATTCCGTGCTGTTCGGTAAGATAGTAGCCTACTGTATGCGGAAAATCAGTTCCTGCGATATTTATTGCAAGACCGGCATATATTGATCCGGCATACATTTTTTCAAAATCTTCATCTGAAAAAACTTCAAAATTGCCGCTTAGAATATAGCTGCCCATAAGTCTTACAGCTTTTTCTGAGTATAAAAATACATTTTCATTTGCAGACGAGGCAAGATAAGCCTCCACTGCATGACAAAATGCATCAAGAGCCGTTGATACACGTATTTCAGTATTGGTGCTTTTTGTGTATGAATAATCACAGAATGAAATATCGGCATAGCAATCTGCACCTGAGATACTCTTTTTAATACCTGTATCCGCATTAGTAAGCACACTGACACCCGTAACCTCACTGCCCGTGCCTGCCGTAGTTCCGACAAGAATAACAGGAAGATGCTCTGAGGGAATTGCTCTCCCGTAAATATCAGAATGAGAAAAAAAAGGATTTTTTGCAAAAATTGCAATAGCCTTGGCTGCGTCAAGCACCGAACCGCCGCCTATTGCAAGAATATAGTCTGCGCCGTATTCTCGTGCCTGCTCCCCTGCTTTTTTACAGGTTGACGTAAGAGGATTCTGTTCAACTTCATTAAAAACAGTGTAGTTTACAGCATTTTTTTCAAAAATACCGGTAACCTGAGACAAACAGCCGCATTTTAATGCAGAGGATCTTCCCGTAACAATAAAACACTTTTTTCCGTATTTAAGAAGAATATCTGCATTTTCTGTAAGACAGTTTTTGCCCGATATAACACGCACGGGCATATATTCATTATAATTCATATTTTTCACCCATTCCGAATAAAAATATTATAATAAAAATTATCTGATATGTAAACGGTTTTACGGAAATTTAAAGGCAGTTTCGAAAAAAAGAAACTGCCTTTAAGCTTTAATTTACAGCAATATATGAAATTTCAAAGAAATCACGATAACCGGTAAAAACAAATTTAATCTTAGAATACTTTCCCGGCTTGATATTAAGGATACGCTTATAACCGATAGTGCTGCACTTAGCTGTTTTTCGCCATTTCTTTTTATCATCATCAAAGCAGTGAACTTCAAACTCTTCAACGTGCTGACCGTGTGCAATATTCTCGGATAAAGTTATTTTGTCAAAAAACTCTTCAGGATCAACATCAAACACAATCTCAGGCTTTTTATCACTTGCTTTAGGACGCCAGTAATCATCATTTTCTGAATTAACCGTATTTATTGCTTTTGCATCCTTGCATTCGCTGGAAGCATATATATTCTGTGATTTTGAGAGAAGATTATATCCGAAATACAACCGAAGCTCACAACCGAGAGCTGTGAGAATCTGAGTGTCGGTATCATCGATCTCACCTCTTTTATTCGGAGAAAGACCGAGCATAAGACATGAATTATTTCCGACAGTATTATAATAAAGCTTTATAAGCTTATCTTTGGTTTTTATTGAATACTTATCATCTTCTTCAAAAAACCAATGGCTTCTCATAGGCAGAGATACTTCACAAGGATACCAAATAAAATCGGTTTCTCTTTTTATTGCCTTACGGCTTCCGATATCAAGATCAAAGCTGCGCACCGCTTTTTTTGAAGAAGCACTGACTTCGGTTCCATCAACATTCACACCGAGGTGTCCGGGAACAACGCTCCACTCCTCAGCCCGTGTAACTCCTCTTTCATTGCCGCTCCAGCGCACATCGGGTCCTCTGAAGGAAATTACCGCATCAGGCTGTAATTTTCTTATAAGCTTATAATAACGCCCCCAATCGTGCTTCTGTATACGCGTTTCATTTTCACCGCACACCGCATCGAGCCATACGCAGAAAATATCTCCATATCCTGTCAGAAGCTCTTCTAACAAACCGCAGAAGAAATCATCATACTCTTTTCCGTTTCCGTAGGATTCTTCGTGTCTGTCCCAGGGAGCAATGTATATACCGAACTTAAGACCGTATTTACGGCAGGAATCTGCGACCATTTTTACAAGGTCGCCTTCTCCGTCAAGCCAATTGGAATTTTTTATACTGTAATCAGTGTGCCCGGTGGGCCAGAGGCAAAATCCGTCATAGTGCTTACAGGTAAGAACAAGACCTTTCATTCCTGCAGTTTTGGCAAGCGAACACCAGGAATCAGTATTCATTTCTTCAGGCCAGAAAACAGTGGGAGGAGTAAAACCGTCACCGTATTGTTTACCTGTAAAAACAGGCATACCATAGCTTATCAGTCCGTAAAATTCTGTCTTCTGCCATTCGATCTGTCTTTTTGAGGGCACAACACTGACAGTATTTTTATAACCTTTTTCCATCAGGCAAAACCCTTTCAGTCAATATTTGTTGCAACGATATCTGCTCCGGTATCAAGAATATTCTCTATAATAACTTGTCCGAGAGAAACAGGAGCATCAACACTTACGGAATTAATAACCTTCATGCAATCAAAAAGCATTGTCTTAGGAACCGGCTTGCTTGATTTTACCGGAACAACGGGATGAACACCCCCGTTAACCTTTACTGATGAAGTCAGTGAACGGGTAGGGTTTGTAATTTCAGTTTTTGCATATGCCTCGCCGCGCTTACAGGTATTACCCGTAACTGAAAGAATTTCGTTCTCGTTATATTCTACGGTTACACTGCAGCCTAAAGGACAAGCAACACAGGTAAGTTCTCTTTTCATATTTATTCCTCCACTCTGACAACAATGCTGCTGTCTGAAGTCATACCGGCCAGAACATCTGACGGAATAACGACATTTTCCATTTCACCGGGGGCAAGCTTAACCTTTTTCTTTGACGAAATAACCTTTCCGTCACATTCAAGCACTACTTTTGCATTCTTGAATATCCGTCCCACACGGAAATAGAGCTTGATATCCTCTTTATTATTTATATTTACTCTCTGAGGTACAAGGTATCTCACACCATTTCCTGTTGTTGTATTGACATAAACAGGATTTTCATCACTCTTTCCGAGTATGTAATCGGCAGCACCTCTACCTGCTATCTGAGACTCAAGTGTAACATAGTCTACAAGGTCATGAACATGAAGAACATTACCGCAGGCAAAAACACCCTTATGGTCTGTCTGACGCATTTCATCAACAACAGCGCCGCTTGTTATTCTGTCGATACCGATGCCTACATTCTTTGTGAGCTCGTTTTCGGGAATAAGACCGACTGAAAGCATCAGTGTATCGCATTCAATATATTCTTTTGTTTCCTCAATAGGCTGAAGTTTATCATCAACCTGAGCAATTGTAACACCCTCAAGTCTGTCCTTACCATGGGTTTCAACAACAGTAGTGCTGAGTCTGAGGGGAATTCCGAAATCATCAAGGCACTGAACAATATTTCTTGTAAGACCGCCGGAATAAGGCATAAGTTCACATACAACCTTTACCTCTGCACCTTCAAGAGTCATTCTTCTTGCCATAATAAGTCCGATATCACCGGAACCAAGGATAACAACCTTTTTACCGGGCATATATCCGTCTATATTTACGTATTTCTGAGCAGTACCTGCTGTCATTATTCCCGATGCACGGGTTCCTGAGATTTCGAGAGCACCACGGGGTCTTTCACGGCAACCCATAGCAAGAATAACAGCCTTTGCCTGAATTTTAAGAAGACCGTCTGCTTTGTTTACTGCAGTAACAACATTGTCATTACTGATATCAAGAACCATTGTATCGGTTTTTACCGTTATATCTGTATTTTCAACCTGTTCAATAAATTTTGCAGCATATTCGGGACCCGATAACTCTTCTCCGAAATAATGAAGACCAAATCCGGTATGAATGCACTGTTCAAGAATGCCGCCGAGTGTTTCTGCTCTTTCAAGTACAATAATTTTCTCTACTCCGCATTCTTTTGCCTTAAGAGCAGCAGCCATGCCTGCAGGACCGCCGCCTACTACAACAAGATCATAATTCAACATGACATCTACCCCCATTACTTAGTTTTATCAAAAAGAATATTTGAAGAGCCGCCGAATTTTGTTATTTCATTAACCTCACAGCCAAGCTCTCTTGCCAATATTTCAACAACCTTTGAACCGCAGAAGCCACCCTGACAGCGACCCATTCCGGCTCTTGTGCGTCTCTTTACACCATCAACATCGCGGGCACCTGCAGGAGCCTTGATGGCATCTATAATTTCACCTTCGGTGATTGTTTCGCATCTGCATATAATTCTTCCGTATGCAGGATTCTTTGCAATAGCAGCTTCTTTCTCGGCATCGGTAGCATGTCTGAAACGGAAGACATCTTCTCTTTTACCGTTGAACTGCTCATTTGCTTCCACATTGCCAATAGCCTTAATGATAATATCGGTAAGATATTCTGCAATAGCGGGAGCTGAAGTAAGACCGGGAGATTCAATACCTGAAGCATGGATAAACTGACTGTTTACTTTGCTCGGTCCGAGAATAAAGTCATCATTGACAGGATGAGCACGGAGCCCTGTAAAGGAAGTGATTGCGTTTCTTGCAGAAACTGCAGGGCAGCTTTTAACAGCAAAAGTTTTAATTGTGTTAAGACCTGTCGATGTGGTGCAGGTATCATCCTTACAGTCAACATCTTCGGCTGTGGGGCCGATAAGAAGATTGCCGTCAACTGTGGGGGAAACAAGTATACCCTTACCCATTTTTGTGGGACATTGGAATATTGTGTGAGACACCATATTACCTACGGCCTTATCGAGAATAAAATACTCACCGCGGCGCATAACAAGCTTGACACAATCATCGCCTATCATTCGTGCAACATCGTCAGAATGTGCACCTGCAGCATTAATAATATATTTGGTTTTAATTTCCGAATCTGAAGCTTTAACGGTGAACACGCTGCCGTCAAAGTCTATTTTTTCAACTCTGAAGTTTCTGATAAATTCAACACCGTTCACAACAGCATTTTCAGTAGCAGCAATAGTGAGTTCATAAGGACAAACGATACCTGCGCTTTCAGCATCAAGAGCACCGAATACCTCATCTGAAAGATTGGGTTCAAGAGCTTTAAGCTCTTCCTTATTCAGAATTTTCATATCAGGCACACCGTTTGCAATACCTCTGTCATAAAGCTCCTTGACAGTTTCCATTTCTTCTTCAGAAAAAGCAACAACGAGAGAGCCGTTCTTTTTGTAAGGAACGCTAAGATCAGCACAAACCTCACCCATCATAGCACATCCGCGAACATTAAGCTCTGCCTTTAATGTGCCGGGTTTTGCATCAAAACCTCCATGAACAATACCGCTGTTTGCCTTACTTGCGCCCATAGCTACATCATTAGATGCTTCGAGAAGTACTGTTTTCAGATTGTACTTTGAGAGTTCACGTGCAGTAAGAGCACCTATAACTCCGGCACCTACAATAGCAACATCATAACACATATCCAACATCTCCTTGCTGTGATAAAGCAATTTATTCAAACATAATTATTATATTACTTTTAACAGAATAAATCAACAGTTAATTATGTTAAAGACTGTTGAAATCAGTTAAAAGTCCCGTGATATAAATAAGAAACTCTTTAATATCATGATTTTGTTCTGCCAACGCAGCACTGATTCTCATAGCACGCAAGAATTTTCTGTCAATCTGCCACCCGTCTTTTAGCAAGGGACAATAGTCTGCCGCTCTGACATCAGGAGCGACAACAGGTGCAGACTTTTCATCTTTTATGTATATAAAGTACGGAAAAATTCTGCAGGATAGCGGACGGATTTTCCTGTCGCAGCTGCCGTTACAGCTTACTGCATAGCAGGCGTATCTCTCATCATAATATACATTGAAGCCTTCTTTGTTTTCAAAAAGCTCCTTCTCTCCCGGAAAAAGAAGCATCCCGTCTGTGCTGTCACCCTTGCAGCACTTACCGTTGCAGATTTTTCCGCAATCCGATAAAACCGGTGTGGTATTTTCAAGCATCCCGTAAATTTTTTTAAGTTCCCGGGATATTGAGTATTCTTTCATATCGGCACTCCTGTTAAATATTATTAAATAATAAAACGGTATATAGCGAAAACCATCGGCAAAAAAATAAATGTCCGCACATAGCGGACATCTATCTTAACAAATTGAATTAAGCAACTGTTGTTTCTTCTTCAGCAGCTGTTGTTTCTTCAGGAGCTGTTGTTTCTTCTTCACCGAGAAGACCGCCAAGAAGACCTTCAAGGTCAATTCCGAGAGCATCAAGAAGACCCATAACAACGAGAGCTTCAACGAGAACAACGATAAGTTTCTTTAAAATCCACTTCATTAGTATATCCTCCTATAAAATAATTTTACAATTAATTTATAACATATCAAAAAAACAATTGCAAGACAAATTTAGGAAAGACATAATTTGTTTACAAAGTCGAAACAAGTTTACAAAATGGTCTCAGGCTCTTCAAATACCGTATCACCTGTATCAACTCTTACAGATTTGATAACCTGATCCTTGAGAGGCTTATCATTAGCATCTCTCTTCTGGGAGACAATTGAATCAGCAACATCCATACCTTCAAAGCAATAGCCGAAAACAGCATAATCACCGTCAAGGGAAGATGCAGCAGAGTCATCAACAACTATAAAGAACTGAGAACCTGCAGTATTATAGCAGGATTCAGGGTCATAGGGATTTCCCCTTCTTGCCATGGAAACATATCCTCTGAGATGAGATTTGTCATTTTCAATGCCGTTATTGGAAAACTCACCTACTATATTGTAGCCGGGACCGCCTGTTCCGTTTCCGGCAGGGTCACCGCCCTGAATCATAAAGCCGGGAATAACTCTATGGAAGATAAGTCCGTCATAAAAACCGCTGTCAGCAAGAGCTATAAAATTTTTAACGGTATTGGGAGCAGTATCATAAAACAGCTCTATAAGCATAACTGAACCGTCGTCCATTGTTATGGTTGCAACCGGGTTAGCAGGATCAGTGAGCTCATAATCATCCTCGGAAGCAGAAGTCATGCTTGCAGATTCAGTGAGTTCATAATCATGCTCGGAAGATGAAGTCGTGCTTACAGACTCATCCTTTTCGGTTGAACCGCAGCCGCAGAAAACTGCACATATAAGAAAAACTGTAAGAATCAAAGAAATTATTTTTTTCATAATCATTCCTCTTCTGCAGATTCGTTTTCAGAAGCTGCATTTTCATTAACGGTATCTTCAATCATTTCAAGTTCACCGTTCATAAGTTTAATAAACTGCTCACCGTCAATCTTTTCATTTTTAATAAGATAATCAGCAAGCTCATGAAGCTTATCAATGTGTTCATTAAGAATAGCTTCACATCTGTCATAGCCTGTTGTAACAATTCTTCTGATTTCTTCATCTATATCTTTTGCAATTTCTTCAGAATAGTTACGGACAGTATTATAATCCTTACCGAGGAATACCTCTGTTTCCCCTGTACCGAAATTAATCGGACCGAGATTTTCACTCATACCGTATTTTGTTACCATATTACGGGCAATCTCTGTTGCACGCTGAATATCGTTGGATGCACCTGTGGAGATATCTCCGATAATAATCTTTTCTGCAACTCTGCCGCCCAGAAGTGTAACAATTTCTTCTTCCATTTTCTTTTTGGAACGATACATTTTATCCTCGGTAGGTCTGTGCATTGTAAAGCCGCCTGCCATACCTGTGGGAATGATTGAAACCTGATGAACAGGATCCTGTCCGCCGAGAAAATGTGCAGAAACCGCATGACCTGCTTCATGATAAGCAGTAAGCTTCTTCTCCTCGTCTGAAATCTTGTGGGATTTCTTTTCTGTACCCACAACGGTTTTTATCGTAGCTTCATCAATTTCAGCTGAAGTTATAGCCTTCAGGCCCTTACGAGCCGTAAGCAAAGCAGCTTCATTGAGAAGATTCTCAAGATCAGCACCGGTGAAGCCCACGGTGGATTTTGCTATTTTTTCAAGATCTACATCAGGACCGAGAGGCTTATTCTTTGCATGCACTTTAAGAATATCCCATCTGCCTTTTATATCAGGATAACCCATTGTGATCTGTCTGTCAAAACGGCCGGGACGTAAAAGTGCAGGATCAAGTATATCAAGACGGTTTGTTGCAGCAAGCACAATAACACTCTCATTGCCTACAAATCCGTCCATTTCAACAAGCATCTGATTGAGGGTCTGTTCTCTTTCATCGTGCCCGCCGCCCATGCCGGCACCTCTGTGTCTGCCGACTGCATCAATCTCATCAATAAATATAATTGCGGGAGCATTTTTCTTAGCCTGTTCGAACAGGTCTCTTACCCTGGAAGCACCCACACCAACATACATTTCAAGGAAATCCGAGCCGGATATTGAAAGGAAAGGAGCATTTGCCTCTCCTGCAACGGCACGGGCAAGTAAGGTTTTACCTGTACCTGGAGGGCCGACGAGAAGCACACCCTTCGGAACTCTTGCACCAAGCTCATTGTATTTCTGAGGATTCTTGAGGAAATCAACTATTTCCGCAAGCTCTGCTTTTTCTTCCTCTGCGCCTGCAACATCTTCAAAAGTTGTTCTGCGTTTATCATCCTTCGGCATTTTTATCCTTGCTTTTCCGAATGAAATTGTTCTGTTATTTTCACTCATTAAGCTCTGATTCATCTTACGCATCATTACAAACATCACAAGAGCAATAACACCGATAAGAACAACCGATGGAAGAAGACTCAGAAGCCATGAATTGGAATTACCTGATTTATAATTATAGATAATATCGTCATCATGGGTTTCGTTATATTCCATAACATAAGTATGAATATCCTGATTGAACATATTGATATTCGGAACAGTATATTTATATTTCTGATCATCATCGCGCTTTTTGTAATCAAGCACACCGTTGCCCAGATTGAGAGTGTATACCTCAATCTCATTATTGTGGAACATGTCCACAACTTCATAATAAGTCATTTTCTTTTTGTCCGTGCTATTCAAAGAAAAAACAGACATAACAAGAATCATTATTACGGGCAGCATTATATACGGAAGAAGTTGTTTTATCTTCCCTGCATTACTGTTATTTGACAATTCTCTTTTCCTCCCGGTTTATTGCTTTTCTTTCTTAAGAACTCCTATATACGGAAGGTTACGATATTTTTCCGCATAATCAAGTCCGTACCCTACGATAAATTCATCGGGGACAGAAATACCTTTATAATCCGCAAAGATATCAACTTCCCTTCTTTCAGGCTTATCGAACAAAGTGCATATACGGATGCTGGCAGGATTTCTCGCATAAAGAAGCTCCATAAGATAACTGAGAGTTTTACCGCTGTCAAGAATGTCTTCAACAAGAAGAACATCATAACCGGAAATATCACGGTCCAAATCCTTGAGTATTCTGACAGTACCGCTTGACTTTGTCTTATCGCCGTAGCTTGAAACTGACATAAAATCAATTTCACAGTGTATATCAACCGCTCTCATAAGATCACTCATAAATACAACAGATCCCTTAAGAACGCTTACCATAAGCAAATTTTTATCTTTATAATCTTCACTGATCTTCGCGCCGAGCTGTGCAACAATCGAAGCGAGCTCTTCTTCTGAGATCAATACTTTTTCTATATCATTATTCATTATTCTTGCCACCCTCCGTTTTTATAATCAAAAATCCTTGAGTATATTTATTAATTGAACGTTTTGAGTCTATGCCGATTTCTTCCGCGAAGATAAGGCCATTTTCATCCGCAACCACAAAAAGGCTGTCTCTTTTTTCTGCGGGAATCTTCATTTCATTGAAAAGCTTTTTTAATGTTTTTGAGCATCGTCTTTTACCCAGATTAAAAACATCGCCGGGTCTTCTTGCTCTGATGCATATTTCATCACATACTTTAGCTGCATCGGCATAATACAGGTTCTCTGTATTTGCGGGAAGAGCTTCGCTCCATCGGACAATAAGAGTTTTTTCTCCTTGAGAAATTTCCGCCTGCTGTCCTTTTTTCAGCACGATGTCTTCAATACTCAGGCTTTTCTTTATGTTTTCCTTGAAAAATATTCTGTTTTTGTCACCGGAAAGAATAACATTTCCGGGAAGAACAACCGAAAAACAGCTTCCCAATCTGTCAATCACACTGTCAATATGTTTCATTTCAAAATCCGAATCGGAATTTGATATGATATACTGCTTAATAATTCTGCGGCACAGCGCAGTATCCGCAAAATGTAATTCCGAAATATCCAGGCTGCCGTCCGCTTTCAGATATTGCTTATATAATCCGTCAGCAGAAGCAACAAAAAACTTCTCTTCCTCATTAATACTTTCAATACATCTGAGAGCATTTTTTTCAAAGGCAGGATTAATCTTCACTAATTCAGCAACAACATTATGACGGAATTTATTTCTTGTATAATCATCTGAAAGATTAGTGCTGTCTGTAATATAATCTATGTTTTTCTCTGTGCAGTATTGCTCGATTTCGCTGCGAAGCAAACCTATAAGCGGGCGCACGATGTTCCCTCTGACAGGAGGAATCGAACACAGTCCGGAAAGTGATGCGCCCCGCGAAAGATTCATAAGCATTGTTTCTATGCGGTCACTTCCCGTATGGGCGGTAGCAATCACATCAGGCTCAAGAGAAGCAAAAAATTCGTACCTTATGCGCCTTGCACACAATTCAGTGCTTTCACCCGTTTCCTTCGCTATTGCAGGAATATCTGCTGTCAGAACATGAAGGGGGATTCCCTTTTCATCACAAAACCGACGCACAAATCTTTCATCCCGCAAAGCTTCTTCTCCGCGGATGCAATGGTTAACATGTGCTGCTTCTACCAAAATACCGAACTGCCCTGCATATTCAACAAGCAAAGAAACAAGGCACATTGAATCAGCACCGCCGGAGAGCCCGACCAGAACCTTCTGCCCGGGTGAAAACATATTATGCTTTTTTACAGCGTCAAAAAACTTAACCATCATCCGTTTTATTATTTTCTACACAGGTATACAAAGTAAACTGGGGATTCCATGCCATTTTAACCGAACCCGTGGGACCATGTCTGTTTTTCTGCACAAGAAGCTCTGCCGTATTTACTTCAACCGCTTCCGGATTATCCTTTTCATTTTTATAGTAATCCTCTCTGTAAAGCATAACAACAATATCGGCATCCTGTTCGATTGAACCTGACTCTCGAAGGTCTGCAAGCTGAGGCTTATGGGAAGAGCCTCTTCCTTCAGTTCCTCGGGAAAGCTGTGCACATACAACAACAGGAATCATAAGGTCCTTTGCCATAAGCTTAAGGCTTCTCGTGATATCGGAAACTTCCTGCACACGGTTTTCTGTTTTCTTAGCAGACTGCATAAGCTGAAGATAATCAATAAATACAGCGTCAACATTCTTAAGCCGTCTGCAACGTGCCTTCATTTCAGGCACCGTGATATTTGCAGTATCATCAAAATACAGATTAACATCTGCAAGAAAAACACAAGCCGCACTGAGACTTTCCCATTCCTTAGGTGTAAGCTCACCTGTTCGCATTTTCTGGCTGGGAATTCTTGCTTCCGTTGAAATAACTCTCTGTGCAAGCTGTTCCTTTGACATTTCAAGTGAAAAAAACAATACGCGCTTGCCTGATTTCACAGCAACATTTCTTGCCATATTGAGTGCAAAACTGGTTTTACCCATAGCAGGTCTTGCACCGATAAGAACAAGGTCAGACTTGTTGAGTCCGGTCGCCATTTTATCAAAATCGGGAAAGCCTGTAGGAAGACCTTTAAATTGCTCTTTGTCCTCCGAATTCAGCTTATAAAGAGTATCGTATACATTTGCAATAACATCGCTCAGTTTTGCGGGACCCGAAACAGTTTTTCCCTGTCTGATATCATAAATACGCTGTTCTGCATTATCAAGTATTATATCAGCATCTTCACCCGAATTCTCAGCGAGATCTATTATTTCATTGGAAACATTCACAAGCGTACGGATATAGAACTTGTCCTTAATTATTTTACAGTATGCTTCAACATTTGCAGTAGCAGGAACTATCTGAGCAAGCTGAAACAAATATGTCTTCCCGTCTTCATCATTTGAAAACACCTTTTCAACTCTCAGCATTTCAAGAATAAGCAAGGGATCAATAGAGCCTGAGCCGGCAGCGTCAATAGAAAGCATAGCTGCATATATGGCTTTATGCTGCGGCATATAGAAATAATCAGGACGTACAAGCATGGATACTGTGGAAAAACAGGACGGATCCGTAAGTACACAGCCCAGAACAGCCTGTTCCGCTTCCAGTGAAAATGATTTACTTGAGCCTGCTTCAACAGCAGCCGAATCATTTTTTTTCATCGGAGCACCTCAAAAATTTTATTCGCCGACAACAATAAAGAGCTTAGCAGAAATGCCTGTATAAACCTTTGCGGTACATTCATATGTACCGAAGCTTCTTATGTCATCGACAACAAGCTTTTTCTTATCAATTTCAATACCGTATACATTTTTGATCTGTTCTGCAATTTCCTTGGAAGTAACAGAACCGAAAAGTCTGCCGTTGGCACCGGCTTTTGCAGATATCTTCAGACTCTTTCCTTCAAGAGTTTTTGCAGCAGCTTCAGCATTTGCCTTTTCCACAGCAAGATGATGAGCCTTTGACATTTCTCTGTTTTTGAGCTCATTCATAGCAGTTGCATCTGCAATAACAGCAATTTTTCTCGGAATCAGAAAGTTTTTGGCATAACCGTCAGAAACATTTACAAGTTCGCCTTTTTTGCCGAGATCTTTTACATCTTTATTAAGAATAACCTTCATAATAAAACCTCCCTTAATCAAGATAAATTCTTTTCTATATATTTTTTTACAACATTATGAAGTTTTTGTACTGCATCATCAACATTGTCTCCCGGAATCTGACAGGCTGCCATACTCTGATGTCCGCCACCGCCAAATTCTTCCATTATCAGCTGAACATTGATAAGTCCGAGACTCCTTGCGGAAATAAATACCGTTTCATTATTTGAGCTGACAACAAATGAAGCATCAACGCCTTCGATATTAAGAAGTTCGTCTGCGGTTTTTGAAGTGATAAGTCTGGAAACATTATCATCGGCCGAAGCAACCGTAACAGCGTAATGATCATAAAATGAGGCTGAAGCTATAAGCTTACTTACGCTGACATTTTCATCCACCGTACCTGAAAACAGCTTTTTCACCTTAACGGTATCAGCCTTGCAGTCTTTAAGGTATGCTGCTGCCTCAAAGGTTCTGACACCGACACGTAAAGCAAAATTCTTTGTATCAAGTATAATGCCGGAAAGAAGCGCCTGTGCCTCGCAAGGTGTAAGCTTTACAGCTGAAGGAGAATACTGAGCAAGCTCAGTAACCATTTCACAGGCAGATGACGCATAAGGCTCATGGAAAGCCAGAACCGCATTATCTATATAATCAACAGTTTTTCTGTGATGGTCTATAAGAATAATGTTCTCAGCCCTCTTAAGAAGCTCAGGTGCCTCAACAAGGCGGGAACGCATTGTATCGGTTATTACAAGAAGTGAATTCTCGCTGAATAACTCTTCCGCTTTTTCGGGGCTTATAATCCTGATTCTGTTGTTTTCACTGTTTTCAATAAGCTCAATCAGAGGTCTTGCCAGGGTAAGCTTTCTGTTGACAACAACATAAGCCTTCTTTGAACAAGAACGTGCAATTGCCGCAATTCCCACTGCAGCACCCACTGCATCAAAGTCAGAATATGTATGCCCCATAACAAATACAGTGTCACATTTTTCAATATATTCATATAAGGCTGCAGATATAATTCGTGATTTAATTTTACCGCGTTTTTCCTTTCTGCTTGTGTGCCCGCCAAAGAACTCATAGTTTTCTCCGCATTTTACGGCAACCTGATCACCGCCGCGGCCTCTTGCCATATCAAGTGCCTGTCTGGCGCTGACTTCACATTCGGAAAACATTTTTTCTCTTCCGACACCTACGGATAAAGTAATATCAAGTTCCTGCTCATTGAATCTGAAGTTTCTTATTTTGTCAAGAATTTCAAAATTACGCTTGATCATTTCATCAAGATTCTTGCTTTCAGTGAGGGCAAAAAACTTTCCTTCTGCAGATTTTCTGAAAACACATTTATTGTCAACGAGCCATTTAGTAATTATTTTTTCTACATCCGAAACGACCGAATAGTAGTCTGCATGATCAAAAGCCTCTTCGGTATGCTCAAGAGAATCGATATTTACAAGAAGAACTGACGGTCTTGTAAGAGTAAACTGAGTTCTGATATCCTTAAGAACAGTATCATCTACAAAATACATAGCGACAAGTTCATCTTCTACTCTTGATAACCACACGGTATACTTCTTTTCTGAGGTGCTGATTTCAAAAGAATCATATTCGGTTTTACTTAAAATATCCTGTGAAACAGGCAAAAAGCTGAAGACATTATCACTGTAACTGTCTTCAAAACCGTCAATAAGCTGATGAAAAGCCGAATTGAACCATTGAATATCGCCTTTATTATTCACAAGAAGCAAAGGAAAAGGAAATGAGCCTGTTAATCTTCCGCTTTCACCGCTTTCGCTGAGATTTGCTTCGACACTGCGCAGAAACTCCTTTTTTCTCAATGCAGACTTAGATATCCATTTAATCGCAAAGACCACTATAAACAAAACAACAACAAGCTCCGCTATTGCAAGCACCTCTGAAAAAACAAAAGTTATGCCGCAAATAAGCGTAGATACCAGGATCAATGCAATTGTAAACGGATTATTTCGCAGAATATCCCTGAATTTCATCATACACACCTTAAAATCAACATAATATCGCTATCAGACTGTCATCACGGTAACAATAATTATAGGATTTCTTCTTGTTTTGTCTGCTATTGCTTTGGCTATACTGTCTTTCAGTTTTGTTTTCAAAGCATAAACATCCATATTGACACTTCTGACATAATCATAAAACACTTTATCGCACACGCCGCTTACAAAAGAAGTAAGCTCTTTTGAAGTGCTGTCAAAAGCAAATCCCTTTGACTGAACTTCAACGGGAACTACAAGCTCTCCGGAATAGGCATCGGTAACAGCAGTGACTATAACAATTCCGTCTGTGGAAAGATTTTTTCTGTCCTTGAGTATTGTTTTTCCTACATCACACACACCGGTACCGTCAACATAAACCCTGCCCACCGGAACACTTGCAGAGGCATCTATATACTTCTCAGAAAGCTCAATAACCGAGCCAAGCTCCGGAACAATAATATTCTCCTTCGGAATACCGACACTCTGTGCTGTAAGCTCATGTCTTCTGAGATGTTTCTGTTCTCCGTGAACAGGAATGAAATATCTGGGTCTTAAAAGATTGAGAATCAGTTTCTGTTCTTCCTGCGCTGCATGTCCGGATACATGAATTCCGAGGCTCTTTTCATATATAACTTCCGCACCAAGCTTCATCAATTCATTGATAGTATTGGCAACCATCTTTTCATTGCCGGGGATAGGATTTGCAGATATTATAACAAAATCGTTGCTGTCGATAGAAACCTTTTTGTGATCTCCGAGAGACATTCTTGATAATGCCGACATAGGCTCACCCTGACTGCCTGTTGTAATAATAACAACATCCTCATCACGGTAGTTTTTCAGCTTATCAATTGACAGTATGAGTCCGTCGGGGACATTCAGATATCCCAGTTCCATACTGATTTTTGTTGCATTTTCAAGACTTCTTCCCGAGAGGAATATTTTTCTGTTCATCTTTGCGGAAGAGTCTACAATCTGCTGAATACGATGGATATTAGAAGCAAATGAAGCTACAATTATTCTCTTTCCTTCTGCTTTTCTGAAAAGCATTTCAAGAGTTTCTCCCACATTTTTTTCACTGGGAGTATATCCTGCACGTTCAGAGTTTGTGGAGTCGGAAAGCAGTGCCAGCACGCCCTCATTACCCAATTGAGCAAATTTAGGAAGATCAATAACCCCACCGTCAATAGGAGTATTATCAATCTTAAAATCTCCTGTATGAACAATAACACCGGCAGCACATTTTACTGCAAATGCGAGAGCATCGGGAATAGAGTGATTTACATGTATTGCTTCGACACTGAACTCACCTACATTCACAAAATCTCCCGGTTTTATAACCTCAATTCTGCATTTGTTGAGCATTCTGTGTTCTTTGAGCTTTCCCTGAATAAGCCCTGCCGTAAGACAGGTGCAGTATACGGGCACATTTACTGTCTTGAGAAGATATGGCAATCCGCCTATATGATCCTCATGTCCGTGAGTTATAAAAACTGCTTTTATCTTGTTTTTATTCCTTTCAACATAAGTGATATCAGGCAGCACGTAATCAATTCCGGGCATATCCGCATCGGGAAAAGACATACCGCAATCAATTATGATCATTTCATCATTGAATTCAAAAAGAGTAAGATTCTTACCGATTTCATTTATACCGCCCAGAAACTTGATTTTTACTGAGGCAGGCTTTTTAATATTTTTAGGCGAAATGGATTCATACAAGCCCATTTCAAAAGGTTTTTTTGCTGCATTTTTTTTATTATAAGTTTTCTTTACAGGCTGTTTTTTTGTATTTTTATGTTCATTTTTCTGTTCTTTATTCTGAACATTCTTGGCTTTGGATTTATTATCTTTTTTAGTTTTTGCAGCATTTTTACCTGAAGTTGCCTTGGCAGAGTTGTTTTTTCTGCCGGCTTTTTGTGTAATATTCTGCATAATTTCTCCTTTTATATTTTTTATATGTAAACATCCGTAAGAAACGGATGAGGTATAATTGCAAATCTGCAAATGTTATCACTTTATAATACTATTTTTAATATACTTTGTCAATATCGCCGCTTTTTATTTTTTCAGCGACAAATACCGACAATTCCTTTGCTGTCTCCATATCAGATGCCTCGGCAAGCACACGTATGCGGGCACTGTTGCCCAATTGTCTTATACGTGCTCTGCCTTTTCTTGAGTTAATAATATAATGCGTATCATCATATTTTTCAGCACCGCTTGCTTCAATCATTTTTCTTATTTCCGATGGTGTATCGCTATACTCAAAAATACTTTTTCTGAGAGCAAAATCATTCTGAAATTCAAAAAGCTGCTCAAGTCTTTCACGTGATTCCGAAATAATACCGAAAAGCTTCGCACACATAAGCAAAGGATCAAAACACCAGATATTATCAAGAATTACATCATTGGGATATACAAGTCCGCTTTTGGAACCTGCATACTGCCTTATAGCATTACGCTTATATATTTTTGCCTTTTCTTCAATAATGCTCGGAGCCTCTTCCGGAATTATCACATCCTTGTTTCCTGCAAAGGCAAGCTCACATAACAGAAGAAGAATTCTTTCGGTTGAATAAAACCTGTCATTTTCAGCAAGATAAATTTCCGTTCCGTCATAGTTTACCAGAAGCTGAACTGATCTTTCGGCAGATGCCGTTTTTCTCTCAGAAAAAACCGAAGACAGAAAGCTCTTCAGAAAAGGATTGTCACATTCCACATTCACATTATAAAGAAGCGGATTTTCTCCCAACAGCTTATTGAAATATGTCTTATAAACCGTCGGAAACAGATGCATATTGAAAACATCCTGATATTTTTCGGGAGTACAATAGTTATATGCGGAAAACTTATAATTATTGTTGATTTTTCTTGCTGTTTTGCCGTTTACGGGCATTCCGTTTTTTCCGAAAAAAGAAAAGCTCACTATATCACCGTTCAGTGATATATAAATATAGATATCCAGATTACAATATGCTGAATAAAAATATGATTGTATTTTTGCCGATTCACCAAAGTCATATATAATGCCGCCGCAGGTTCTGATTCCTGAAAAAACGAGGTTTTTATAATTTTCGGAGCATTTTTTTCCGTCACAGCTTATTCCCGCTTTTATATTACTTGTGCAGGATGCTATAGCCTGACCAAGCTCAACCGCGTCTGCTGCGGTAATCTGTGAATCAACCCTGCCCGACAGTCCGAAAATATCAAAATCGATTTTTGAGGGAGTTTCATAGTGCATATCTTTTGACACTACAGATTCTTTGTATATTCTTCTGCCCGGCCATATTTTACAGTTTTTAAGAATATGTGAAAATCTTCCGATTATTGATGCATATCCGAGAACAGTATTTTCATCAATAAGACAGTTATCCGCAATTCTGACAAAATCACTGACAACAGAACCCTTGATTTCTGAGTTTTCCGATATCGAACAATCTTCTCCTATAATTGAATCTGTAATTATACAGTTTTTGTCAACAGAACTGTTATCTCCTATAACACAGTAAGGTCCTATAACACACGAACCGCCTAATGTAATATTACGGCCCAGAAGACAAGGGGCTTTTATCTGAACATCATTTTCAAGAATTGCATCTTCATTAAATAAAGAGCCTCTGAAATTAAAATTTCTGAACCTGCCGTCCAGAATATCACGGGTCACCTGAAGATAAGCGGGAAACTCTCCCATATCTCCCCAGAAGCCATCAAGATGACAGCACATAAAACGTTTTTCGCTTCTGAACAACAAGGGAAACAGGTCATCGGCAAAATCATAAAAACTATCAGAAGGGATCATATCAAGGACCTCTCCCTTAATAAGATAAATGCCGGTATTTGCAAGAAAGCTCTGAGCCTGCTCCCATGTCGGTTTTTCAACAAAAGCACTTATCGAACAATCATCATCTTTTATAATTACTCCGTATTCACGCGGATCATTTACCGTTATTCCGCACACGGTCACATCAGCATCGCTGGCATAATGAAAATTACTGATTTTTTCTATATCAAAATCAAAGACATTATCTCCGCTCACTACCAGAATATCATCATCAGTATCGGGAATACAATTTTTCACCCCGCCTGCCGTACCGAGCGGTCTTTTTTCTTCTCTGAAAACTATGTCGGCATTATATTTTCTGCCTTCGCAGTATTCGGTCAGCTCATCTGCCATATATCCCAATGACACGTATATTTCTTTTATCCCGCTATCAATAAGTTTTTCAATAACAATATCAATTACAGGTCTGTTAAGAAGCTTAAGCATCGGCTTAGGCTGACTTTCTGTCAGAGGCTTCAGCCGTGTTCCCAATCCACCGCACATAATTACAGCTTTCATTAATATCTTCCTTTCCTGTTTCTTAAAATTATTATGAACCTACAATGGCAGAATTAGTCATTAAAGATTGATTTCTTTAATAATAAATGTTAGAATTGAATTCGTTCAGTAAATAATCAGAGTATCAACATATTATTCGGGAGTATAAATATAAAATGGATAAAGTTATGCTTTATACAGACGGCGCATGCTCAGGGAATCCGGGGCCGGGCGGATATTGCGCCATTCTGAAGGCCGGTGAACACACAAAAACTATATCAGGAGCAGAAAAAGAAACAACTAACAACAGAATGGAACTAAAAGCTGTAATAGAAGGACTTAAAGCTCTGAAGCGCAGTTGTGAGGTAACAGTTGTTTCGGACTCCAAATATGTATGTGATGCAATTAATCAGCAATGGCTCACAAACTGGATAAAAAAGGGTTGGAGAAAAAGTGACGGTAAACCTGTTCTAAACCCTGAGCTGTGGCAGGAATTACATTCTCTTCTTCAGATTCACAATGTATCCTTTCAATGGATAAAAGGCCATGCCGGGCATCCGTATAATGAACAGTGTGACGCAATTGCTGTTAATGAATACAAAAAAATAATGTAAATATTGCCGCCATTCAAAGTGCTCTTTGAAATGACGGCATTTTCTTTACGGATTGTTTTTTTCCTTATTTCGCCGAAGTCGCTTTGTCATATGCCGGCAAAAATCAGATTATTATGCATATAAGACCGTTACAACCCTCATTGATAACTCTTTCAAGAGTCTGCTGAAGCTTCATTCTTGCTTCCGACGGCATATGCATAAGCTTTGTTTTAAGTCCCTCATTAACAAGGTCATCCAGAGATTTCCCAAAAATATTTGATTCCCATATTCTCGAAGGATCATCCTCAAAGCCGTCAAGAAGATATTTTATAAGATCCTCACTCTGCTTTTCGCTGCCTACAATAGGTGCAACCTCTGTTTTTATATCTGCCTTCAGCATATGTATGGAAGGAGCGCTGGCTTTAAGCCTTACACCGTACCTGCTGCCCTGTTTCATTATTTCAGGTTCCTCAAGAGACATTTCATCTATAGTCGGCATAACTATTCCGTAACCTGTGGAATTCACCTGTTCAAGGGCATCCTCAATCTTTCGGTATTTTTTTCTGATATCTGCAAAATTCTTCATAGCAAGAATAAGCTCGGCATCATCATGAATATCACATCCTGACACCCCGGATAAAATATCATAAAATATAGCGTTATCAATTTCAGCACGGATAAAAACACTTCCCTCGCCCGGGAGAATCTGCTGAGTCTCAGCATGAGTCACACATTCAAAATCATTCAGCTGTCCGGTAAACTGATTTATCTGGCGCAGATTTGTAATACCGCTTCCTATTGTTCGGACATATTCCGTAAATTTTTCGGTAAAAACATTTTCTTTCTCAGGATTCTTTAACCACAGAGGAAGACTTATCTCTACCTTCTTCAGAGGAAATTCATAGAGAACATTAGCAAGAATACTGCGTACTTCCTCTTCTGTCATTTCAAGACAATTAACCGGCATAACAGGAACTGAGTATTTCTGCGATAGCTCATGGGCAAGACTTACGGATGAAAGACTTTCCGGGAACATACAGTTAAGAAGCACAACGAACGGCTTGTTTATCTCTTTCAGTTCATTGATAACACGTTCTTCTGCCTCTTCATATTCCTCTCTGGGGATTTCACTGATGCTTGCATCTGTTGTTATAACAAGTCCTATGGTAGCGTGTTCGGATATTACCTTTTTCGTTCCGATTTCTGCTGCCATATTAAAAGGAATTTCCTCCTCAAACCAAGGAGTTTTAACCATCCTTGGCTCCTCATTTTCTATATATCCCAATGATGAGGGAACTATATAACCGACACAATCAACAAGCCGCACCTTAAGATCAATATTTCCTTCAAGCGACACATTAATTCCGCGCTCGGGAATAAACTTCGGCTCTGTTGTCATTATTGTTCTTCCGGCTGAGGACTGAGGAAGCTCATCTATCATCCGTTCTCTCGCATAATCTGCAGGAACATTGGGGAGCACCAATGTTTCGCAGAATCTTTTTATAAAAGTGGATTTACCTGTTCTCACAGGTCCTACAACTCCTATATAAATATCTCCGCCTGTCCTCAGAGCAATATCCTTATAAATATTTGTGCTTGTCATAATCATTCCTCCGATTTTTTTCTGTTTCGTTAATCTGTATGAATCACGGACGGGTTTTATGACAAGCTGACAGGAAAGTTTCTTTATACAAAGATTATATTTCCCCTGTTGATTTCTCTGACCTCCGTTTTTAATGATAAACAGCAATAGCTAATACATATAACATGTCTTTCAGACAAAATGAAACAGGATGCTCTGAACAATAATCAGAACATCCTGTTATTATTATCTTTTTTCAGGCATCGGTCTGTGCTTTGCCGTAAACTCATCAATATCAATTCTTATTACACTTACAACACTTACAAGCTTTTCATCAAAGGTAAAATCTTTTCCTGTCTGTGTTTTCATGAGCACCTCTAAAGCGTGAATTTTTTCCTGCACATCCTCGGTTATCGTTGCTGTGCCTCTGCCCATAAGAGAGGCATAAGCTATTCCGTATTTACAGGCGACCTCTCCCTCAAAAGGAACAATATCACAATCCATTTCAATAAAAACCTTATTGTTTGCTCTAATAACATCGAGCTTTCTGCCTCTTCTTGCACCGTGAAGATAAATAGTCAGCTTACCGTCAATCAATTCATATCCGTAATTCATCGGCACAACATATGGCTCATCGCCGTCTACAAGACCAAGATGAAGCACTTTTGATTTGTCAAGAATTTTAATAATCTCATTAATATCGGTAACCTGTCTTTCGCGTCTTGTCATTCCGTTCATATTTATTTCTCCTTTACAGATATTTTTCCTTTAAGCTTTGCGCCTTTCTTTGCATAGGGGCTATATGCCGTTATTTTAACACTGTATCCGCCATTATCAAGCTTTCCGAGATTTACAATTACACCGTTTTCAGCTGCCCTTACATAATCTGAAATAACCGTTTTTGCGAATATACATTTATCGGAAGCATCCTTCACTGATATCTTATAGTTTTCTGCATAATAAAAGCCTTTTGCGTCAGGGAATGATATCTCGGTCTCCCCTGCTTCATTCACCGTGCTTACAATCTTTGCCGATGAAGAAAAAACAGGTGCGGTATCAAGAGATTTCTGCTTGTGCCAGGTATATGTTCTTTTTGATTTTTTATTAAGCTCTGTAAAATAATACCGAACCCCAGGGAAAAACTGACGGTTTTCAATATCATAAAGCTGTAAGTGAATGTTACCCTTACTGTCACACTCCGCTAGCCATGCACTGCCTGATTTTCCGGGTGCATCCTTATCTCCCTCAATATAATTAAGATTGCCCATCAATGCAGCAAGTGAGCCGCAGCCAATTGCCGTAAATGCCCCCTGCCATACAGAACGCGGATCAGCGGGACAATAATGAGAGTGACCTGAAAAATCTACGACCTGCGGATATTTGCTCAATAGTTTTCTGATATCAATATCTCCCCAGTTTACGCTGCCGTAAACAGTGAGAAACGGGTGGGGATGCTGATACACAAAAACCGGCATATCGGGATTCTCAGCAGTTGCCTTATCAAGTCTTTCTTTAAGCCAGGAAATCTTTGTCTTGAAAGTTTTGCCGTTATCGTCATAAGCAACGCCGATAAAATGATAGCCGTTGATTACAACATCAGTATCCATTTCCTCGCTTATATGCTTTTTATATACGGTATACCCAACAGTAGCATCAACATCACGGTAATCGATAAATTCGTGATTTCCTATCACGGTGAGAAGCTTTGTTCCGCTTCTGAGCTTTTCTCCGGTAATCTTTTTATACATTTCATACTGCTTTTCGGCACCTCCGCCCGAAAAGTCACCTGCTACCATAACCGCATCAAGCTTTGAATAGCTGTTTTTTTCTGAATATTCATACATATCATCAAATAGAGTTCCGAATCTTACGGCAGACTCCTGATTTTCCTCACCGTCAAGATGAATGTCACTGCATACAACAAAACGAAGAACAGGCTTGAAATCGGCAGGTACATTAATAACCTTACCTTTACCGGGATTTTTTATATGCGAGCAGGTAAATAACAATCCGAAAGCAGATGTAATAGCCTTACTTGCAGTCTGATCAAAAAAATTCTTTAATGAGTTCATAACTTTTTTCCTTATCGTATATTTTTCATCCGGCATATATTAACCGCGACGCTTTTTATATTAACCGACGTATCTTTATTCTGTCGGGACAAAAGAACAACCGTCTCGACTGTTGTTTCACTGTCCCAACGGATATGTGTCACATTCTCATCCCCGTCAAAAAAGACGGGGAATTTGAAGTTGATACACTTTAACAATCTGCCGCCCTGCTGTTCTTCTTTGAATATTTCAATGCTTTCAATAAAGGTATTAAGAAACCTCTTTTTCTCAGCATCAGTAAACTCTTTATACATTGTACCATAATAATGCAGAAAAAGATAGACATTTTCACCTGATATTTTTTCTTCTTTTATATTTGCTATACGGGACTGCAATTCCGTTATTTGTTCCTCTGCAGCCTCTATCTCATCATAGAAATCATAAAGTCTGTTTTGCATATCCTGATACTTTTATCATAATGCCTGTCTGTAACATCAAGGGTATCCATTTGAGATCTCCTGATACTCGGCATATTTGCGGAGCTTTTCTCTATGTGCTTCAAGGCTGAAGCCTTCCACCTGCATTGATGTTGAAACACGGGTATAGATATAGCAATTTAATCGTTTCATACTTTTTCAACTCCTTATAATTTTTCATTTTGATTATATTTTTCTTTCGCATATTCGACAAATGTGTGAGGCAGACTAAACCTGCCCTACAACGATTTAAGCTGTTTTCTTATTTGGTTGTTTTATAGCTTCTGCTTCACCTTTCGGTATCTTATCACCGTATTTCTCGATCATATCCGCAAGGAAATCTATCATCTGGTCAAAGGCTATCTTCTGTTCTTTGGTGAAGTTTGAAACATCAGGAATATTAAACGTACATTCTCCTCTTATAAAATTTTATATTTAACTGCGAAAAATGTGACGCAGTGTTTATATGCCGGAATTTAGGATTTTGGGTATAAAAAACACCCGTCAAAAGCTGACGAGTTCAATATAATTTATACCTCTATATAGTAATGGGAATAAGAAATATGAAATTGTTCCTGATTTTAAAAGAATTACATCTTATAAAAATCTAACGCAGTATACATATATCAAAATCTTACATTTTCTTTTCTGAAAAATATGTTAGTGGGGGCAGTTATTATATAATCAAAAAGCTTCTCTATAATATTAGGGCACTTTTTCAAAATCACCCAAAATACCGCAACGGTCAAAAGTTAAAATCCGCAACAAGGCTCAATGTTTCCTTCTCTACTATACTTAATACGGGAAAAGTGCAATTTCTAACGGAATACCGCAACAACCATAAAATGGTAAACGCAGCAAAGTTGCGGTAGCTTGTAAGTAAGAGGAAATGAATGATTCAACTTACTTGAAAAAGTTGTTTGCAACAAAACTTAGCCCATTATATATAAACAGCCTATGGTCTGCGGATCCTCTCTTCCGCCATAAAACTTATCAAGCACCATTTTAAACATTTCATCACCTGTAGCAATATAAAACAGAGTCATGCTCGACTGAAGCTTCATATTGTCCGGATACCCCATAACTTCAAGTGGATTACTTGATTTACACTCTAAAAGAGCCTGACAGATTTCCCTGAATTTTTCGCCAAGATAAGGATCGTCATAGTATGCTTTTGCCTCTTCGGCATTTTCTATTCCATAATATATCGCCTTGTCACTACTACCTAAAACCTTCAACTGAGGAAAAACATACCATATCCAATGGGTAAGTTTTCTCTCTTTTTTTATTTCTCTGAGTGCCGTGTCATAGTTCAGTTTGTGCTCATAGTAAAATCGCTTAATTTTATAATCTTTGTTTTCCATTGTTTGTCTTCCGCCTCGCATTCTTCATAATAATCTTCATCATATTCTTCAGTGTATTCAGTATTGCTGTGAGTAAAAATCAAGCCAAGTAAAATTCCGTTCAAAAAATAACCTACAGAACCGTCCGAAACAAAAGGCATATTTACATCTATGCCACACAGTACTCCACAATTGACAAATACAGAAGCGAAAAACTGTGCCGAAAAAACAGCTGCAGCAACTAACATAAGTGGTTTCATTTTACTCTTATTCTCAAGTACTTTTGCAAATATGCTCGCTACGAATACTGTAACAATAAGAAGCATAATTCCACCAACTACATATCCGTAAAAAGCGAAGATTCTTGCAGGACTGTAATCTATAACAGCTCGCTGAAACTCATCCATTAGCTCTGATTTTCCAAAAGCCTTAAATGTTTCGGGCAACGCCTCCAACAGCCTTATCATCGAACTGCCTTCAAGGAATTT